>MFJU01000027.1 GCA_001779315.1 Candidatus Gottesmanbacteria bacterium RIFCSPLOWO2_01_FULL_42_22
AACCCTCATGTTTCTCTTTTTTATCAGATTTATTTCTTTTTCCAAATCTTCTATTTTTGTCATATCTGATATTTTATCATAATAAAGGGAGCGATGTAGCAATCCTTTCTATCACTTTGCTCGAGGATCGCAATGTTTATATAACCAGTCAATTTGTGCGTATTTTCAAAGTATTCGAGGATTTCAGGTTTATAAACCAACTACGAGAGGAGATGGATAAGGTACGTCCAAGTTGCAGAAGTGGTGTGATTGAATCGATGCTATTTTTCTGAAGTTTTTAACTCCACAATTAAAACATGCGTATCAGTTTGTCCGGTATTTTCTCCTATATGATTCTGTTCCTCGCTCCATATGGTTTCGCCACTCTTAAATTCACGAGTGACACTTTCTCCGTTATCAAAAGTTAATTTTCGCTTGAATGGTGATAAAGTATGTAAAACAAAAGAGTCATGATGGTGAAGCTGTGTTGTGTCTCCTGGCTTGTCCCTATACTCATATACCCTAACCCGCTCATTCTCAAGAACTATTTTATATTTATCAGGATCTGTAGCAATAGGTAAAGGAATTTTTGTAATTTTGTCTAAAGACATGATCCTATTATATCAAAAATAAAAGTGAATGTATCCCCTTAAAAGGGATATTAAATATCAATTGGGTTACAAAAATTCAAGGCTATTTCGTTTTGCTCCCCCGATAAGACCCGAACTTTGAATTATTTCTCTAGAAGAGAAATCAAAAAATCTTATTGCATTTTTGGGGGAAATGGAAAAGTAAGAGTCTGAATATCCGCTAAGAGGAAAGAGTTCTTCAAGAGGATTGGGCTGCGGGTATGAAGCCATAAGTTTGTAAAGCAGATATTAACTCTTGATTTGACGGCTCAACCAGAATAGCATCGGTTACCATTTCAGCAGTTTTGCCTTCTTTTCCATCTTCATTTTCATAATGTTGAAATAATATTTGGGGAATATTATGAGGTCCATCACCGACTAAGGTAAGGAATTCTTGCAGGGCTTTGGGATCTGCATCAACATCCCTTTTTTCGAACGTGATCCCATATTGTTCTAATACTGTCTCACTTCTTCTACAATCTCCACACCATGAAGCACAATATATTATTATATCCATAAGTGGCTATATAATAATCTCATCAGGGAATAATATCAACGAAAGTGTAAATATGATTTTACTAAAAATACGGCAAAGACTGTATTGAGGGGGATACGATTGTTTTGGAGGGTAAAGGAAGAATCAGAATTTATTATCTGCCCTCCTCTGCTCGCAGTACAGATTTATCGTTGTCGAAAAGGATATGGGAGAAAATTGGTTCTGTACGGAAAAGGAGGCACAGAAAGCTGGTTTTATGAAGGCAAAAACCTGCAAAAGATAAATGATAGATGAAAAATACTGTTATCTGGAGCCGGATTTTCCCCGGACTTTGTATCTTATTATATCAATAAGCCATGACACGGTAATTGAGAATATCACTGATTATTTCTATCCTTCTTATTCCCTTGCCGTAACCCTCGATGATCCCTATTACCAAATAAAGAGCCTGGAAAAAGCCATGCAGGATGCCGGTGATTTTGTCTTGTCCGATTTATGCTTGCTGGTTCCGCTTACTTACCGGTCCAAGTTTAAGCTAAGGAGGGAATTTTGGGAAAGTGACCTCCCGGTACAAAAAATAAGTCAAGCCCAAAAATATAATTCGGTGATGGAAGCGGTTGAAAAATATCAGTTATATAAACTGCTGGTTACAGCCTCCACATGGAATGATCAATGGATATTTTTTGCCGGATTTTCTTTTTATTTTGACACGCCTGAAAAAACTATCGAGAGATTCATGCTTACGTCAAACCTAAACGTAGACGAAAGGATTAAATATTGTTCGTTTTATACATTGGGAAAAAGTATTGTATTCAACTGGAAAACGAAGGAAAAGATAAATACTGAAAAAAATCCTGAAAAAGCAATGCTTATGAAATTAAAAGGAAGGTTGAGGGATTAGGGACTATATCTCTTCTAATAATAATGCTATACTTATAAGTGGCTTTAGCGCTCCGAAGTTAATCGGAGGCCCATTGCAGCTGGATCGGCTGCTTTTTTTGTGGAAAGGAGGTGAATATTTATGAACAGGCAAACAATAAAACTTCAGGAAATAAACAGTCAGGATTTTAAAGGCGAACTTTCCATAAACATCAATAATAACGGTGACTTGTCCTGGGAGCGCTGGGACAGAGGGGAAATAATTAAAAAATTATATGACGATTATGACGAGGAATACTTTCTTACCGTAAAGAGGCAAGACAAAGACATGCTTCTTCTTCAGCTCATCAAAGACCGGTTTAGCGAAACGGCTGTCTTTAAAGCATATCTCGATGAGCGCAAAATTCCCTATTCTGAATACATCGGCTGACCGGATAATATACCAGGGAAAGGCGGAATGATTCTACAGAGCGTGGATAATATAGATTATTTTTCCTGTGAGGATTGTAATAATTACTCATTTTGGAGACTACCTATCCCAAGAGAAGCCGTGTTTAATTTCCCTAATGAACTATGGGTAAATCTTTTTCCGAAAAACCACCCTGACACCATTCAACATAATCATACTTTTTTAGATCTATTAATATAATCCGTGACCTGTTCACCCAATTGAGAATAACCTGATCAGAAGACGATTTTGCTTTATCCAGTAACATATTTATTTTTGCAATATCCGCTTCAACATGTTTTGATGCACTTGTTCCTACCAGAGAATAAAGACACTTCAAAACAGAGGCTCTTCGAGGACAATTTTGATCTAATACAAGGGTTAATAAAAGATCAGCATTTTCTATAGTAGTTATCAGTTCATCCCACTCCGGTATGGAGTTAAGTTTTGATTTTTGATATGCCCATTTTGTTATAGAGAGAGAGGAAGAAATAAAATCAGATTTTATCATAATGTTTGTCTTCTAATCAGTGTAACAGGAAAAGCGAAAGATAACAATATGCTATAGGATTTTTTCAGCTAATTTACTGGCAGAACGTCGTGCGAAATTATTTTACTCCCCCTAGTGTACTATGTGAGGAACTACCTTTTTAATACTATTTCCTGTGAATATACTATTGCCAAATATTTTTGCATGTAGGTAAAGTTAAGGTAGAAAGAAGAAAACACTGGTTTCCCAAGCCTTATCGGATTCAGACCTATTATTTCTATTTTTGATAAGTTTTATTTCTTTTTCCAAATCCCCTATTTTTGTCATACCTGATATTTTATTATAAAAAAAACGTTGTAACGCGACTTATTCAAAGTTATGACATCTAATAGTTATAGCCAATCATAGCCCTTACTTCCGGCAGGATTACCCGTTCGAAAGGAATTTTAGGTGAGATTTGAATGACCCCTTTTTCAAGCTGTTGCGGATCGGCAAATTCACGAAGATTGCTGACAAACCTGCCATTTTCGAAATGCGCCAGATGTTCATTAAATAAATTTCTTAAAGACCAATATGGCCATCCTATTGGCCAGCTGCCGGTTTTTGCCGTCATATCAGTCAAAGAAAACAGAAAAAGAAGTGTTTTTATTTTTGGATTGAATAGCTTATGCTTTCCATGATTTTGTTGAAGTCTGAGTCGTAGCTGATTTTGTCAGGGCCGATTGAGGAATAGACAAAACCGTAGATTTTGCCGTTTTCCTTGATATGGTAATAGGAAAAGCAGCCCAAACCGCAGAGGTATGCTTTTTCATAGGTTTTATCGCCGAATTTTTCCTCAGAATAAACAGGTTTCTCCTCGGGACTTTCCTGGTCATATTTTTGGATTACCCAATCGCTGATTTCAAGCGGAGATTCAATTGGTTTCATGACAGCGAAACTGGCTCCGTCATACAGTTCAGTCTGTGTTTTTTGTGTTTGTCCCCATATTTGTAAAACTAAAAGATCGCCGTCCTGGAAACTTAAGCCTTCTTCGCGTACAGTCCAGTATGGAGGATATTTGAATGACAGACCGATTGCCGGATCTGAAAATGTTTTCCATCCGCCTGAAGTAGCCATGGGAGTAATCGCTGTTTCCGTAATTATTGCCGGTATTGCCGGAGTATCGCTAATTTGCGGCTGTTTTTTGAGGATAAGGAAAGCGGAAATCAGCAAAGCGAATAAGACAATTCCGGCAAGAACCAGGTAGCGGTATTTATGCACTGATTCAATTATAACAGCAAAAATAAATGAGATTGCCCAGGTCCGTACACATCCCGTAGACTTTTAAACTATGAGGGGTAGGTATAATGGAGCTTCTATGAAAGCTCACAATATTCTTCCGGGAGTGAGGCAATTATCAAGGTTGGTTAATATATCTTCTGATGCCAAAAGAAGACTAAAGTGGTTTGACTGGTACAACTTCCATGGAAGAAATGCATCTCTTACCTGTCGCCACTTTGCAATCTCTCCGGATACTTTCTACAGATGGAAGCGAAGGTACAAAAGAGGTGCTCTTAAGACTCTTGAGGCAGAATCAACTCGTCCAAAAACATTTCGTAAGTCCAAGATCCCTTTTGAAACTATTAAAAGAATCGTTGATTTAAGACAAAAAGATATGGCTTTTTCCAAGTACAAGATAAAAGCCATCTTAAAAAGGGATTTTGGAATTTGCCTTTCAGCTTCCTCAATTGGCAGGATACTAACCAGTCATGGCTTAATTGAGAAATCTACTCTTGTTAAGGGGATAAAGAGAAGAAAAAGGATAAACTGGAAGATACCACGTAACAGGATCACTTTTGAACATAGATACAAGTCTCCGGGACATCTTGTGCAGATTGACACCAAGCACGTTATTGTTCTTAGTCACACCTACTACCAGTTAACAGCAATTGATTGCTATACAAGGATTACCTATTCAAAAGTATATACAACATCAACAACTGACAACAGCCGTGATTTTCTGATTAACCTCTTGCTTGCTCTTCCCTTCAAGGTTGAGGCGATTCAGACTGATAACGGGCATGAGTTCCTGTTCAAGTTCCATGCTGAGTGCATAAATCGTGGGATTACCCACTTTTTCTCCCGTCCAAGAACTCCAACGGATAATTCATTGGTTGAGAGGATGATTGAATCATCAGTGTATGAACTGTGGTTGTTTGATGAAAGTCTTGTACCTGAAATCGGTTATCTCAACAGCAGGATTACCGCATGGAGTAGCCGGTTCAATACTTACCGGCCTAACCAGTCACTTAATTATTTAACTCCAATGGAGTATTATCAGTTAAAAAAGAAAGGAGAGATCTACGGGAGGTTATGAACCAGGACATGAGATTGCCAGTTTAGGGAAAATATAATAGAATAGGTAAATCTTTAAAAATCGATAGTGGGGAGTTTGCCGCCCCGCTGAGGATGCGGAAAGAAAGCCCCGATTTAATCGGGGCAAAGTAAAATCCGACGGGTAAGCCCGTGACAGCAGTAATAAGTTTAATAAGGTGGTACCGTGAGAGACCTCACCCTTTAACCAGGCGGGGTCTGTTTTTTTATGATACATCAGGAAATCAGAAAAAAATTCATAGATTTTTTTACCTTGCCGCCCAGGAATCATAAAGAGATTCCCTCGGCTGCCCTGGTGCCGGAGAATGATCCGACAGTCCTTTTTATCACTGCCGGCATGCATCCTTTAGTCCCTTTTCTTCTGGGCGAGCCCCACCCTTTGGGCAAAAGATTGGTTGATATCCAGAAGTCTTTCCGCACTGATGACATCGAGGAGGTTGGAGATAGACACCATCACACTTTTTTTGAGATGCTGGGCAACTGGTCTTTGGGCGATTATTTCAAAAAAGAAGCCATCGGGTGGTCCTTTGAATTTCTGACCTCGGAAAAATGGCAGGGACTGGACCCGCAAAAAATTTATGTTTCCGTCTTCGAAGGAGACAGTGATGCTCCCCGGGATGAGGAATCGATCAGAGTCTGGCAAGAGGTTTTCCAAAAGGCAGGCATTAAAGCGGCGGTTGGTGATAAAACTCAAGGGGTGGCCGGAGATGCCCGCATTTTCCCTTACCCTAAAGCCAAAAACTGGTGGGGGCCGGCCGGGACGACCGGACCCTGCGGGCCTGATTCGGAAATGTTTTATGATACCGGATTTAATACGCATAAAAAGGAAATTCATGGCGCGGTCTGCCACATAAATTGCGATTGCGGCCGCTATCTGGAGATCTGGAACGATGTTTTTATGGAATTTAACAAAAAGCCGGACGGGTCATACGAGCCTCTGAAGCAGAAAAACGTCGATACCGGTATGGGCATGGAAAGGATGGTTGCTTTGACTTCGTGGTTGCGGAAAATCATTGCCGAGCCTGACCCTTATTTAACCGACCTCTTCAAAATTGCCCGTATGAAACTCGTAGAGATTTCAGGGCGCGATTATGAGGAACCGTTTGTCAGACCGATGCGTATCATCCTTGACCATACCCGGGCAGCAGTTTTTTTGATGTCAGACGGGGTGGAACCGGGCAACAAAGAACGGGGTTATATCTTGAGACGTTTGATCAGAAGATCCATCCGCCAGAGCCAGAAATTGGGCATTATCCGCGATTTTCTGGCCGAACTGGCCGAAGATTTCACCCATATTTACTCCGCTTCCTATCCGGATCTGAAAACTAATTTGCCCTCCATACAAAAGATGCTGGAAAGCGAAGAGGTTAAATTCCGCAAATTGCTGGACCGCGGTTTGCGGGAGATTGAAAGGATGAAAATACTGGACGGTAAAATTGCTTTTGACCTTTACCAGTCTTACGGCTTTCCGCCGGAGCTGACCTTTGAAATTGCCCTCGAGCGCGGAGAAAAAATTGAGAGGAGCGAATTTGATGAGGAATTTGCCAAACATCAGGAAAAATCGAGGACGGCCACAAAAGGCGTTTTCAAAGGCGGCCTTCAGGACCATTCGGAAAAAACGACCGGGCTTCATACCGCCACCCATCTTCTTCAGCAGGCTCTGCGGCAGGTTTTGGGCAAAGAGGTCCGGCAAAAAGGCAGCCATATTACGGCGGAACGGCTCAGATTTGATTTTATCCATGAGGGAAAAATGACGGAAAGCCAGATTCTGGAGACGGAAAACATCGTCAATAGGGAGATCAAAAAAAATCTGGGAGTTTCCTTTCAAATTGAAGCGATAGACAAAGCCGTCAAAAGTGGCGCTCTGACGGTCCCGGGAGCCCAATATCCGGAAAAGGTCAAAGTTTATTCAATCGGCAAATTTTCCAGAGAGGTTTGCGGCGGGCCTCATGTTGACTTTACAGGCAAACTCGGAAAGTTTAAGATAATTAAAGAGGAAGCTTCCGGCTCACTAAACAGAAGAATCTACGCCATCCTGGAGTAACAGGAGTTTCCTTTATTGATTCATGTCTTTACTGTCTCAGATCCTGCCTAGAAAAGAATCGAAAGAATATTTTCTGACCCTGGGTATTGAAGAAAATTTCATCAGGGCTGCTGTCATCGAGCTCTTCCACGGCAAGGCCAAAATTTTGGGAATAGGCAAAAGCGAATTTTCTGAGGAGAAAAATGAATCCGAGGCCTGCGATATCGCCATCACTATGGCTGAAAAAGCTTCTGGAGCAGACCTTCTGACCGAAAAAGTCATCTTTGCCCTCCCTCAAATTTATCTGGATGGGGAAAACGTCAAACCGGAATATTTAAAAAGGCTCAAAAAAGTCACCAAAGAATTAAACCTCAAAGCCCACGGTTTTATCGATTACTCGTCGGCCATCAGTTTCTATCTGGAAAACAGCGAGGGCTCCCCGGCTACCGTTATCCTGATGGACATAGCGCGAAACCACATGACTGTGTCCCTGGTCAGAATCGGTAAAGTCGCCAAGAATATTATTGTGCAAAGGGGAACATCATTGGTGGAAGATTTCACTTCCGCCCTGCCCCAATTGCAGGCGGAAATCCTGCCTTCCCGGATTATCCTTTATGATAACTTGGAAAATACCGAAGACCACAAAGAGGAGCTTCTGAAATTTCCCTGGCACAAACATTCGATATTTATGCATACCCCCAAAATAGAAGTGCTGTCCAATGAAAAAATCCTGACGGCCATTGTTGAGGCAGCCAGTACTTCATTTTTACCTGCCCCACCGGATGGCAGGCCTACCCTGCCGGAAGAGGTACCGGACGGGGCAGTTGAGGAAACCGTCAAAGAAACTGGAGAGGTTATTGAGGAAGCCGCAGATGAAATAATCGGCCAAAATAGGGAAACTGCGGTTGAAGCCGATATAAAAGGGGAAAATTTCGGTTTTGTCGAGGAATCAACCCTTCCTTTGGAGACTGAACCGCTTAAAACCTCCGGGAGGAAATTAAATTTGCCGCAGGTTAAATTACCGGAACTAAAATTACCCGGTTTCCGTTTTCCTAACCTATCCATACCGGGTAAAAGTCCCCTGTTTATCGCCGGAATTTTGGTATTGGCAGCTTTAGTCTTTCTGGGCATTTCAGTCATGAATTATCCCAAAGCCACCGTTAACCTGATTGTTTTTCCCCTGAAATCAGAACAAAATCTGAAGGCGGTTTTTGCCACTGAAGGCAAATCTGACGGGGCCGTCACCGCCAGAACCGAAAGCCTCGAAGTCGAAGGGTCAAAAAAAGCGGCTACTTCCGGCAAAGCGCAAATCGGCGACAAAGCAACCGGCGAAGTAACTATCTACAACAAAACCACCTCAGGAAAAACTTTTACCAAAAGCATGGTCCTGACCAACGGCCCTCTTAAATTTACCTTAAATGATGAAGTAAAAGTCGCCTCAGCTTCCGAAACGAGCGACGGAATCACCTTCGGCAAGACAGGTGCTAAAATTACCGCCCAGGCTATTGGCCCGGAGGGAAATTTGCCAGCCCAATCAGAGTTTAAATTTACGGACCTCTCGGAAATTGTGGCCACCGCTAAAAATTCCCAGGCTTTATCAGGAGGCACCAGCCGCGAAATACCCTCTGTTTCCAGGGAAGACCGGCTGAAAATGGAGGAAGCGCTGCTGACAGAACTTATCGGCCAGGCAAAACAAAAACTGGCCGGGAAATTGAATGCGGGAGAAAGGCTTTTGGACGAACCGGTCAATACCGTCGTCTCAGCCAAAAAATTCTCGGCAGAGGCAGGATCAGAAGCCAAAGAACTGACACTGGATATGAAAGTAAAAGTCGAAGTTTATATTTATAACCAGAAGGATCTGGAAGAGCTGGCCCGAACACGCGAAATAAAAGAAATACCTGATTTCAGGCTGGACCCTGACAAGCTTTCCATCAAGGTGGTGGAAGCGGAAAAGACTAAAACAGGAGAAATTAATACCAGCCTTAAACTGACTTCATATTATCTGCCGGTAATTGACGCGGATAAAATTGCCCTGGATCTTTCCGGAAAAAGTTACCGTGAGGCGGAGGAGCTTTTAATAAAGGTCAACCATGTGGCTGGTTTTCAGATAATTGCGGACAAATCACTGCCCTTTTTTGATAAAATACTTCCCACAGGAGCCAAAAATATCACCCTCAGAGTCATTGCCAGATAAAGGATGGCCTTATATTCTTATACGAAAAATAAAAAAACGCCCCTCAGGAGGTTTTTATCTGCCCTGTCCTTTTTATTTATTTTTTCCGGCATCCTTATTCTCATCTGGGTCCTTTATCCTATCTTAGCTTTTCAATTTTATTACTCCCCGAAATTTGCCACCCTCATGCGGCCGGTGTCCGAAGCTGATGAATCGGAAAATCTGGCTGCCAACCTCTACCGGTCTCTAAGTTCCAATTTTATCGATTATACCCGGGCCAGCGTCTGGTTTCCCAAAGCGGAAAGCGTCAAATTATCAGACAATCTGAACAACTATTCATTATCCATCCCCCGTCTTGCCATCAAAGATGCCTTCGTTGAAATCGGCGGGGATGACCTTGCCAAAAGTTTAATCCATTTTACCGGACCGAAACCCGGACAAATCGGCAATCCGGTAATCTTCGGCCATTCCACTCTTTTATGGTTTTATAATCCGTCTGATTACAAATCCATCTTTTCCAAACTGCCGGAACTTGAGGAAAACAACGAAATTATTATCGAAAGCGACAAGGTTTTCTATACCTACCGTATTTATGAGATGTTTATCACTTCCCCCACTGATCTATCTGTTTTAAACCAGACAGATAAAGAAGAAATACTGACTTTGGTTACCTGCGTACCGCCGGGGACATATTTAAAGAGGTTTATAGTAAAAGCGCGCCTTGTAAAAGTCTGATCACACCACAGGTATGCTATCATTGAGTATTATTTGAAATATGGCTGAAAAAACCAAAAAACAAAAACAAATGCAGTCCCTGGAGGCTCTCTCTGCCATTAAAAAAAAGCTTCTGGGCAAATCCTTAAACTACCGGGAGGTTTTTTCCCTGATGGATGAGGTCGCCAGCCAAAGATTAGGACCAGTACTGACTACCTATTTTGTGGCTGCCGGATTCAAAGAAGGCTTTACCAATACCGAACTTTTTTACCTGACTAAAGCCATGGCAGATACAGGCAGCAAATTGCATTTCCGAGGTATTGTGGCTGATAAACATTCAACCGGAGGCTTAGCCGGCACCAGAACGACGATGATCGTCGTACCGATTGTGGCCGCCGCCGGTTTCAAAATCCCCAAAAATTCCTCCCGCGCCATCACTACACCGGCCGGCACAGCCGATACCATGGAGGTCTTGGCACCGGTAACTTTCCCGGTTGAGAAAATAGAGAAAATCGTCAAAAAGGTAGGCGGCTGCATCCTGTGGGGAGGACATCTGGGACTGGCTCCGGCTGATGACATCATCATCCAGGTTGAAGCGCCCTTATCCTTTGAGTCTTTTGATAAAATCATCGTTTCCATCATGGCTAAAAAAATCGCCTCGGGTACAACCCATCTGGTGTTGGATATTCCGGTCGGCCCCACCGTCAAAATCAACCATTTCAAAGACGCTGAGATTATTTCCGACAAATTCAAATACCTGGCCAAAAAATTCGGCGTCAAAGTGACAGTTGATATAAACCAGGCTCTGGAACCGGCCGGACACGGAGTCGGGCCGGCTTTGGAAGCTCGCGATGTATTGAAAGTTCTGGAGCAGAAACCTGACAGGCCTTACGTTTTAGAAGCTAAAGCTTTAAGACTGGCCGGGAAACTTCTGGACCTCTGTTTTAGCGACACCAAAATCAAGGAAAAAATTAGCGGAGAAGAAACCGCCCGGGAAATCCTCAGAAGCGGCCGGGCTTTGAAGAAAATGAAGGAAATTATCAAAATACAGGGCGGTGATCCGTCAGTTTCCTCCTATACTGTCCCCTTGGGAAAGTTTAAATTTGAAGTTGAATCCGGCAAAAAAGGCAGCATTACCAGTTTTAATAATAGAGAGCTGACAGTCATTGCTAAAATTTTAGGCTGTCCCCAGGACAAGCAGGCCGGTATTTACCTCAACCGCCGGATTGATGAAAAAGTGGACAGAAGGGATATATTATGTATATTATATTCATCGGACAAATGGCGGCTTGAAGAGGCTAAAGATACCTTAAAGAATCTGCCTATCTATAAAATCGTATCGTGAAAAAAAAACTGCCGGTACTATTCGTTTTCCTTCTTATCATACTGATCCCCTTGTTTTTGTGGTGGCAGCAGGCAGCAAAAGCGGTAAATAAGGCAGATTCCGCTTTAATTTCCTTCACCATCTCCCAGGGCGAGACTGTCCGTCAGGTGGCCGACCGGCTGGAAAAAGAGGGACTGATCAGATCGACAGTCGCCTTCTTTCTCAAAGCCAGATTTACTCCCTTAGGCCAAAATATCCAGGCCGGCGATTTTGTCTTAAGCCCCTCCATGGAATTATCTACCATTGCCGAATCGCTCCAGCACGGGACTACCGATGTCAGGATTACCATTCCCGAAGGCTGGCGTAATGAAGAAATCGCTATGAAAATCTCACGGGAATTCGGGTTGCCCGAAAGCGAATTTCTCAAAGTGGCCAAAGAAGGTTATATGTTTCCCGATACCTATCTCATACCGAAGGAAACCGCCGCTTCCGAAATCGGAGCCATGTTCCTCTCCAATTTCGATAAAAAAGTCAAAACCCTCGATTTAGCCAAAATGGAAGAAAAAGAACTGACTCTTGATTCCCTTATCAAAATCGCTTCATTGGTCGAACGCGAAGCCAAACTAAACGAAGACAGACCGATGGTCGCCAGCGTAATTCTAAACCGTCTGGATCTGGGCATGAAATTGGATATTGATGCCACTGTCCAGTATGCCCTGGGCTTCCAGCCGGCCCAAAAAAACTGGTGGAAGAAAAATCTCACTTTAGCTGATTTAGAAATTGATTCCCCCTATAACACTTATATTATTGCCGGATTGCCGCCTACAGCTATCGCCAATCCCGGGCTGGCCGCCATCAACGCGGTTTTGGAAACGCCCGATACCGCTTACCTCTATTATATCGCCGATTCCTCCGGCAAATCCCATTTTGCCGCGGATCTGGAAAGCCACCAGCGCAATATCGCCAAGTACCTCAACCGCTAAAATCATGTGGTAAAATACTTGCACTTATGGCAGGAAAAGAAGGAGAACCGGGCAGAGAAAGGAAATGGCTCAAATGGACAGTTGGTTTGTGTTTGATCGCCATTGGCCTGATTGCCTTATTTTAAATCCCTTATCTGATGAACAACCAGTTGAAATGCCCCAAATGCGGAGAATACTTCGAGCCTTCCGAGGCCTTCAAACACCAGTTTGAGGAACAGATTACCGAAAAAGTCAAAAAGGAAGTCCTTCAAAAAGCTGAGGAAACACTCTCCAAAGAATTGAAAGACAGGGATGCCCAAATTAGTGAGCTGAAAAAGCGGGCGGAAAAAGCGGAAGAGGAAGAGCTGAAAATCCGCAAGGAAAAACGCGATCTAGAGGAAGCCAAAGCGAAATTTGAACTGGAAAAACAAAGGCAATTGGACAGCGAGCGGGAAAAAATCCGCCTTAAAGCCGTCGAAGAAATTCAGGAAAAAGACAAGTTTAAATTTGAGGAATATGAAAAGAAAATGGCCGATATGAAAAAGGCCCTGGATGATGCCACCAAAAAAGCGGCCCAGGGATCGCAGCAGCTGCAGGGTGAAGTTTTGGAACTGGATCTTGAGAATCTGTTACGCGAAACCTTTCCCAATGATGAAATTGTCAGCGTGGGCAAAGGCCGTGAAGGAGGAGACATCATCCACAAAGTCAAAGGCAAGACAGGCAGGCTGGCCGGAGTTATCCTCTGGGAAACCAAACGGGCCAACTGGCAGAAAACTTGGCTGGCCAAACTCCGGGAAGACGGCCGCAAAGAAGGGTCGACCGTCAATGTCCTGGTTTCGATCAACTTGCCGGATGAAATTTCCAATTTTCAGCTCATCGACGGAGTACTCGTCTGTTCATACAAGTTTGCCCTGCCCCTGGCCGCCATTATCCGCCGGGATGTCCTGCATATTGCCTATGCCAAGCAGACAGCCGAAAACAAGGAAGAACATCTGGAAGAGCTTTACCGCTATCTGCAAAGTGAAGCTTTCCGTCACCGCTTCGAGGCTTTTGCCGAAGGCATTATGGGACTGGGTGTTGATTTGGATTATGAAAGAAGGTCGATGGAAAGGGTCTGGAAAAAGAGGGAGACCCAGATAAGGAGAATGCAGATCAACGCCGCCAAAATGTACGGCGAACTGCAGGGGGTCATGGGCCAGGCCCTGCCGGATATCAAAGCATTATCATTGCCGGACGGGCAGGAAAAAGAAGACTGATGAAGAAAAGGCTTTTCCTGGCGCTATCCCTACCTGACAATTACCTTGAACAATTTCAGCAATATCAAAGTGGACTGGTGAAAAATGATGAGTTAAGAAAAAGAGGCATCCGCTTGACCCCGAAAGAAAATCTGCATATTACGGTACTTTTTTTAGGTTACTTGGAAGAAGAAGAAATCGGATTGATTTTTGGGGCAGTAAAAAAAGTCTGCCGGATGATTACTCCATTTTCTCTGGAATTTTCTGAAACGCAGATGAACAGGCTGGTTTGGGCAGTTTTTGAAAAAAATGAAATTTATGAAAAACTGAAAAATCTGCTGGAAGAAGAACTGGCAGGAATAATCGGAGAAAATTTCCGGGAGAAAAACCGTAAAACTATCATCCATGCTACCCTGGCACGCTTTAAAAAAGAAGGCGGGAAAATTACATTGCCGCAAATGAGGATGGCAGACGGAAAATTTAGGTGTGATAAAATTCTGTTTTTCGAATCACAACTTAGAAGCACCGGACCGGTTTATTCAGTCATCGGGGAATTTAAATTTAATGAAAAATAAAAATCTGCCGGAAAAAGTTTTCGATCTTCTAAAAGAAATTCCCAAAGGAAAAGTCACCACCTACAAAGCCTTGGCCATAAAGGCCGGGATTAAAAATCCTAGGCAGATAGGCCAAATAATTCATACCAATGAGCATCCGGAAATTTATCCCTGCCACAGGGTAGTCAAATCAGACGGAACTTTGGCCTTAGGCTATAAATACGGAGGACGTGACGGCCAAAAAAAGAGGTTGCTTTCCGATGGAATAAAATTCACCAATGACAAAATCGATCTACCCAGCTATCTTTTCACTTTCCTCCTATGAGTTGGAGCATGTTGCCATCGAGGTCGAAGAAAGTGGCAAAGTATTTATCGAAAGTCGGGGCTTTAAAAGGTTTGGCGTAGAATTTGACTCCCCGCTTTTTTAAGATAGCGTAAGTTTTGGAGACGGAATCAACCGCGATATTAAACATGATCCGGTGGCAGTCCCGGTTTTTGCCTTTGACTTCTGAATGCTGACCGATCCACAAATAGCTGCCACCGATATCAAAACCGATTCCGGTGTCATCGGGGTGATTGATCTCTTCAATTGTTTTCAAACCCATTTTTTCCTTGTACCAATTCCCCAAATTCCGGAAGTTTTCCGACCAGATGAGAGTAGCGGAAATACCTTTATACATTTTAAAACCAGCCTTTCTTTGATTGGCCTATCTTATCAAATTCTTCCAGAAGCTCTTTTTGACGGGGGGTCAGTTTTGAGGGGATCAGAATTTTAATTCTGATATAATGGTCTCCCCGGCCGCTGCCCCTTAAATACGGCACGCCTTTACCCCTCAATCTAATCAATGATCCCGGCTGGGTACCTGGTTGTATTTTGAGATTCAAAGGGCCGTCGATTGTGTTTACACTGACGACGTCGCCGGCGGCTGCCTGGGCAAAACTTATTGGCAGTTCGGAAATAAGGTCATAATTTTCCCTTTGGAAACGACTATCAGGCTGAACGCGGATAACGATATCATAATCTTTGAAACGGATACGCGAGTCGTTGTCGACACCGGCCGGAATTTTGATGGACTGCTTTTTACCATCAATTTCGACATTCTTATCTGTACCTTTGACCGCTTCCATGAAATCGATGGTCAGCTGGTAAAGGGAATTTTGTTTTTGCCTTCCCTGCCGGCCGAATGGCGAAGCCCCTCCGAAAAACTGTTCGAATATGTCAAAGGGATCGGAGAAACCGCCGAAATCAACACCCTCAAAAGGCGAGCCGCCGCCGCCGTATGTGGTATAAGAATAGGAAAAAGGCCCGTATCTGCCGGATTGCTGTCCCTGTGACTGTTGACCAAAACCGCTGCCTGGGGCAAAGGCTGACTCCCCGTACTGATTGTACATTTCCCGCTTTTTGGCATCGGCCAGGACTTCATAGGCTTTGGTGATTTCCTTGAATTTCTCGGAGGCGTTCGCTTCTTTGTTGCGGTCCGGATGCCACTCCAAAGCCAGCTTGCGGTAAGCTTTTTTTATTTCCGCTTCATTTGCATTGCGGGAAACTCCTAAAATCTCATAAAAATCCCTGGCCATTTAATCAGCTGACTACTTCACCTTCCTGGACATCTTCCTTAGACTTTTTCTTGCTTTTTTTCTCTTCCCCGTTTTTCTCTTCTTTTTCCTCCGTTGGCTGTTCTCCGCTTGGAGGAGGTTGAGTTTGTTGGTTTTGGTACATGGCCTGGCCAATTTTAGACAATGTATCGGAAAGATCTTTGGTTTTCGTCTCCAAGTCTTCGCGGCTGGCACTATCCAAAATGCCTTTAAGGGAACTTACTTTATCCTCGACTTCCTTTTTCAGCTCATCACTGACTTTGCCCTCCGCATCCTTCAGGGATTTTTCGGCCACATAGATCATATTGTCGGCTTTGTTTCTCGCTTCTATCTTTTCCTTCTTCTCCTGGTCCTCTTTGGCATGTTCGTCAGCCTCCTTGGTCATCTTTTCGATTTCATCAGTCGAGAGACCGGTTGAGGAAGTTATCCTAACGCTTTGACTTTTGCCTGTAGCCTTATCTTTGGCTGAAACATTCAAAATGCCGTTGGCATCAATATCAAATGAAACCTCCACTTGCGGCACTCCCCTGGGTGCCGGCGGTATTCCGTCGAGGATAAACCGTCCCAGAGATTTATTGTCGGCCGCCATCGGCCTTTCACCCTGGAGGATATTGATCTCGACCGATGTCTGGTTGTCGGCAGCCGTTGAAAAAATCTCGCTTTTGCTGGTCGGCACCGTCGTATTCCTTTTTATTAATGGTGTTGCCACAGCTCCTAAAGTTTCCACACCCAAAGTTAAAGGTGTCACATCGAGCAACACCACGTCCTTAACTTCCCCTGTCAGGACCCCGGCCTGGACTGCGGCTCCGATAGCTACCACTTCATCGGGATTGACGCTCTTATTGGGTTCCTTGCCGAAAAATTCTTTGACTTTTGTCAAAACTCTCGGCATTCTGGTCATGCCCCCGACCAAGACTATTTCATCGATTTTGCTTTTATCTATTCCCGCGTCCTTGAGACAGGCTTCGACCGGAGGAATGGTCTTCTCGATCAAATCACCGACAATTGTTTCCAATTTAGCTCTGGATAATTTCTTTACCAGGTGAAGAGGTCCTTCCTTGCCCTGGGTGATAAACGGCAGATTTATCTCTGTTTCCATCGAGGTTGAGAGTTCTACCTTAGCTTTTTCCGCTGCATCCCTCAGCCGTTGCAGCGCCTGCGGGTCTTTACGCAAATCGACCCCCTGGTCCTTTTTAAATTCGTCGGCAATCCAGTCCAGGATAGTTTTATCGAAATCATCGCCTCCCAGGTGTGTATCGCCATTGGTAGCTTTGACCTGGTAAACGCCTTCCCCTAATTCCAGGACGGAAATATCAAAAGTACCACCTCCTAAATCATATACAGCCACAGTATGGGAATGTTTTTTATCCAATCCGTAAGCCAAAGCAGCGGCTGTCGGCTCATTGAGAATTCTTTTGACGTCCAATCCGGCTATTTCGCCCGCCTGCTTGGTGGCCTGTCTTTGCGAATCGTCAAAATAGGCAGGGACGGTAATGACCGCTTCCGTGACTTTCTCGCCCAGGTAACTTTCGGCATCAGCTTTAATTTTCTGCAGGATCATGGCGGAAATTTCCTGGGGAGTGAAAGTTTTCCCGTCCACTTCCACCACTGCCATGTTATCGCGGCCGCTTTTTATACCATAAGGCAGCCACTTCATGTCGTACTGGACGGATTTATCACTGAACTTTCTGCCCATCAATCTCTTGATGGAAAAAACAGTTGATTTGGGATTGACAATCATTTGCCTTTTTGCCACATCGCCGACGATCCGTTTGCTCGGATCGACTACAGAGGGAATGACATTGCGGCCTTCAGCCGAATGGATAACCTTGGGACTGCCGCCCTCCATGACAGCCACACAGCTGTTGGTTGTGCCTAAATCAATGCCGATTATTTTTGCCATATATTTACTCCTTTACTCCCGATTTAGTCGGGATTAACTTTTTTAACTTCCTCCTTAGCCTCGCCGGAGCTTTCAGCGGAGGCGGGTTGATTACCATTTTTACCGACGATGACCTGGGCTGCCCTCAATATCCTATTTGACTGACGATAGCCTGTCCTCACTTCGGAAACCACTTTGTTTTCCGTTTCACCGGAAGCTACATCCACACATTCCATTGATTGCGGATCGAAAAATTTTCCCTCGACTTCTATTTTTTCGACTCCTTCGGATTTTAAGGTATCTTCTGCTTTTTTCAGAATTAGTTTAAGGCCTTCGTTTTTGAGATCTTTTTCCGCTTTGGAAAGATCATCCAGGACCGGTAAAAATTTAAGTATGAATTGTCCGGCGGCTAAACTTCGCTCCTCGAGCCTGTTTTCGCTGATGCGCCTTTCCAGATTCTGGTAGTCGGCCAAAGCCCTTAAATATTTATTTTTCCAGGTCTCAATTTCTTCTTTGAGTATTAGAGTCCCGCTCTTTTGCACATCTTTCTTTTGCTCGTCTTTTTTAGTATCGTCTTTTTTCATTCTCTTATTACCAATATTTGGCCAAGTCATTGATAAGATTACCCATATAACGGACAACCGGCACTAATCTGGAGTAATTCATCCTTGAAGGACCAATGACGCCGATAGCACCCTGATGGTCCTGGGATTGGAAACTCACAAAAATTGCTCCGCAGTTATTCAGGAAATGACCCCCGAGTTCATCACCCAGAAGTATATGCAAAGCTTCATCCTCACCCGCATAAACGGAATTAATTTTCCACCAGAAATCAGCCTCATCCAAAGTATCCAAAAGATGTTTAGTGACGTCAATATCGTAAAATTCCGGCATTTCCAGGATATTGCCGATACCGGAAGTAAAAAAATCACCCTCAGCCGTGGCCGCCAAGGACATGGTTTTTGTCTGTTTGGCTAAAGTCCGGGTGGCTTCCCGCAGAAGTTCATCCATTTTTTTGCGGTGGTCCCAAATCTTCTGCTTGACGGAAACTTCATCGGAAACCGAAAGTTCTTTGGGCTTCATGAGCCTGTCAACATAAAATTTCAAGGCCATGGGAGTCGGGGTCCGGCCGGCTGAAGTATGGGGCTGCTTGAGGTATCCGCCAGTTGTCAGCCTGACCATTTCATTGCGGATAGTCGCCGGTGAAACGCCCAGGTTATACTTTTTATCCAGAGTTTCCGAAGCCACCGGCATGGCCGTATCAATATATTCCTCGATAATGACTCTTAAAATATGGAGTTGTCTGTCAGTAAGATCCACCATAGAAAATTAGCACTAAGATAACATGACTGCTAAAGTTTGTCAAGTTATGGAAATTCCTGTTAAGATAATTTCAGTGCTGAAAAAACTCTTTTTCGTTGTCATATTGGCCATTATTCCATTGGTGGTCTTCTACTCCGACGAGATAGTGACCATGATCGGCAGGGCTGCCGCAGTCAAAGCAAATATCATTGTAGATACGGCCGCGATAGGTGCGGAATTCAGACCCATCTGGGCAAATTTCGCCCAGGGCGGAGAAGAACCGCCTCCCATGCTCAAAGGAACAGTTGACAAAATGAAGGAATTAAAACCGCGCTACATCAGGCTTGACCATATTTACGATAAATATCAGATAGTCAAAAAAAGCGGTTCGCAAATATCTTACGACTTTTCACTTCTGGATAAAAGCGTGGAAGATATCTTAAATATGGGAGCTAAACCCTTTTTCAGCCTGTCGTATATGCCCATCGAATTTAGCGGAGCCTCTTCTGTCATTGATTTGCCGGCTGATTTAAATTTATGGAGTAATCTCGTCAGGGAGACTATCCTTCATTACTCCGGTCAGAATAACCTCAATCTGTCGGACGTTTATTATGAAGTTTGGAATGAACCGGAATTACCTCAATTCGGCAAATTCAGCCCCTCCGGCAAAAAAAGCTACCGGGATCTTTATTTGGCTTCGGAAAAAGGCGCCCGGGAAGTTTTGGGGGCCAACCGCTTTTTCTTCGGCGGTCCTGCTGTCGGTTCCTACTATCCTGAATGGATTGAAATGATGGCCTTTCTTAAAAGTCAAAAAGGCATCCGCCTGGATTTCTATTCCTGGCACCGCTACCACCAGGATCCGGCTGTCTTTTTAAAAGATGTCGGCAAAACCCGCAATATCCTCAAAAAATATAACCTGGTGGATTTGCCACTGATTATCAGCGAATGGGGTATTGATTCCGAAAAAAATGAAGCGGGCAACACTGATAAAGCGGCTGCCCATGCGGCGGCCACTGCCCTGGTGCTGGCCAATAACCTGGAAGGCATATTTAATTTTGAGGTTAAAGACGGCCCCCCGCCGGATGGCGGTAGATGGGGGCTTCTGACCCATGAGTTAAATAATCAGCCGCTGGAACCGAAAAAGCGTTATCAGGTTTTCCGCTCACTGAATAAACTGACCGGCTTACAAATCAATACCTCCGGTGACGGGACTTTTGTCAAAGCGCTGGGAGTTAAAAACAAAAACAGTGAAATTGAAATCCTGCTGGTAAACTATGACCGTCAGGAAAAAAATACGGAAAATGTACCGCTGACTTTTACCGGGCTTAAACCTGGTGATTATTCCCTCACGGTAACTGATGTTGTCAGAGACTTGAAAATCACCTCTGAAATTCCGTCTGTCAACGGCACTATCCAAAAAAGTTTTCCCATGCTGCCCAATGCTGTTTTAAATATCAGCTTGGTTAAGAAAAATGAACTGGCCCGGTTTATCCCCGGATATAACGGCGGCTCTGACACTGCCCTCCTTCTGAACAATCAAAATCAGGCTCTGACCATACCTTTGACTTTAAAACCGGCGCAAAACAATGAGCTTGAAATTATGCTTAAACCGTCTTGGCCGGAGGATGACAAACCGCTTCTGATCATGGACATACCCTTGAAAACAAACGATGCTGATTCTTCCCAAACAAAGATCAGTCTCGAGAAAAGAACCACCAGAAATATTGATTTTCTGGCTGTTTCCGTTTATGACGGACTTTCTACGGAAACCTTGACTTTGCCTCTTAATTTCCGGGCAGCCGGATCCGACTGGCAAATTATCCGCCTGGCCTGGAGCGCTGCCGCGATTTCCATATCAGTTGGCGGGGGCAGCAATCAAATTACTTTTGAAAAAGAATTTAAGGCTTCTCTTCCCTCATCTCTGATTTTCTATCCCTTCGGGGGGGCCATTGACAATCTCTCCGTTAAAGCAGACGGAGAAGTTGTTCTGACGCGTACCTTTGACGGCTCAATCGGAATTTAATTCTCCTGCAAATTGACGACTTCCTGGGGGGTATCAAGAAGGATGCCTTTTTCTTTCGGTTTCAGCCGCTGGAATATTTTAAAGATGACGGCTATCTGCGGCACATCCAGAAACCAGGCGATAAAAAGATAAACAGCCATACCGCAAAACGTGGAAATGCCGGTTAAAACCATTAAATTGAAAGTCCTGGTCGTATCAAAAACCAGCTGGTCCAGCACTTTAATGGGAATATAAAGGGCAAAAGCGGCTACCAAGCCTGACAGGAAAATTTTAAACATGGGAAAAATCAGTTCATCAAAACTGAAATTGCCGATCTTTTTAATCATAAAAATCAGCAGCAGAAACATATTAAATATACTGGCAACTGAGGCAGATAAACCCAGGGACCAGACGGGCAATTTGTAAACCAATATGAATAATACTGATAATACGGTATTAATCAAAACAGCCGCCGCTCCTACAGCTACCGGCGTCCGGCTGTCATGGAGAGCATAAAATCCGCGGGCCAACAGATGGACCAGAGATTGGGCAAAAAGTGAGACGGAAAAATATGCCAGGGTCAGACCGGTGGCAACAGTTGCCCCCCAGTCAAAAAGGGTGGAAGAACCGAAAACCAAGCGGACGAGAGGAATTCTCAAAACGATCAATATAGAGGAGAGCGGCATAACCAAAAAAAGTATCTGATGGAAAGACGACAGTATAATTTTTTTAAACTCAGGCAGATCTTTTCTGGCGGCAGCTGAGGAAAGCGCCGGCAGAGAGGCCTGGGAGATAGATACCCCGAAAAGTCCGATGGGCAGCTGCTGCAGATGCTGGGCAAAATTAAAAACAGTCACGCTCGATGCTCCCAAAAGTGTTGACAATACCAAGTCGATAGTTGTATCAATTTGCGATACCGCCAATCCCAAAGTCCTAGGCCCCATCAGTTTTCCGATTGTCCTGAC
This sequence comes from Candidatus Gottesmanbacteria bacterium RIFCSPLOWO2_01_FULL_42_22, assembly GCA_001779315.1. Taxonomy (GTDB): domain Bacteria; phylum Patescibacteriota; class Microgenomatia; order 2-02-FULL-39-11; family 2-02-FULL-39-11; genus GWA2-43-14. The sequence goes on from MFJU01000027.1 coordinate 22,027, forward strand.
ACCGGGATGGTGGTAATCGAAAGATAACTGATGCCGGTATCCGTAAGAGAGAATGGTCGGTATTTGGATCAGCACAAAGAGCAAAGCTCCCAAAACCACACCGAAAACAGGAGCGTATAAGCCGAACAATGGGGTTAAAAAAAGGATCCCGGCAATTATGCCCAGATTGTAGGCAACAGGCGCTAGGGCCGGTACCAGAAAATTCCGGTAGGACTGCAGTATTCCTGTCAGAAAATTACCGATGATGAGGGGAAAAACCTGGGGTATGATCATTATTCTGGTAAATGAAACCATGAGTTTAATCTGCTCTTCGTTAAATCCTGGAGCCAGTTTTCTGGAGATTTCAGAAGTAAAAAACATTAGCGGCAAAGACAGGAAAAAAAACAGGACCAACCCGAGGTTAATGACTGAGGAGGCTAACCTGTTCGCTTCTTCCTTGCTTTTGGTATCCAAATAAGAGGTAAAAACAGGGATAAAGGCTGTCGCTAAGGCACCCATGACCAGAAGTTCAAAAATCATATTAGGCAGCCGGAAAGCAGCGTAATAAACCCCTAAGTCCTCCGGAGAAAAGCGGGCAGCCAGGAGCCGGTCACGCAAAAGTCCCAAAACCCTGGAAAAAGCTACCGCCGTCATGATGACTGAAGCTGCGGAAAGTATATTCTTTTCCCGGCGCGTCAGAATAGTCAGTGTATTACGGATGATCTTGACCATTGATTGCTTCACTAGTATACTACGTAAATCATGCCGATAACCAGATCAGCCGCTAAAAAAATGAGACAGGATAAAGTCCGAAAAAATAATAATCTGATCGTCAGAAATAAAGTGCGCGATGCCATCAAAAATTTCCGCAGAAGACCCGAGGAAAAGTTATACCGCCTGGCAGCCAGCCTTTTAGACCAGGCCAGTAAGAAAAAGATTTTCCATGCCAATAAAAGCGCCCGCCTTAAATCAAATCTGTCCAAACTTTTGAAGAAAAAACCGGCAGCGGCAGTCAGCAAAACACCTTCAAAAAGCAAAAAAACAGCCAAACTGAAGAAAAAAACCGCCACAAAATCCTGATTTCCACTTAACTTTTTTCCTGTATAATGGATTTAGAAGTGTCTTTGGGGATTTTTATATCCTTTTGTTTTATATGGCACAAACTAAAAGAAAAACAGATATAAATCTGGTTGTTCTCAAAGTCAAGGAAGAATCCCTTTCTGCCCAATTTCTAACCTGGGCGCTTACCTACGGCCGCTATATCATCATTATTATCCAAATTGTCGTTCTTTCCGTATTTTTTATGCGTTTCAGGCTGGATAGGGACAGGACAGACCTTAAAGAGTCGGTGGGCCAAAAAGAAGCCCTGATTGAATCCATTTCAGAGGTGGACGCCGAAGTCAGAAGGGTCCAAAAATCATTAGGCGATATAAAATCTGTCACCGGCAACTATGATTATGTTCTCAAAACCGTGAATTTTTTGGAGGATAATACGCCTTCCGATATTTCGTTTACTCTTTTGACATTCGGCAAACAGGGACTGCGTTTTACGGCTGTAGCGGATAATCTCACCAGTTTCAATGTACTTCTGAAGAATATTCAGGACAACAAGATGTTTTCCGAGATTCAGCTGGAAGATCTCAAGAGAAAAGCAGACGGCAAAGTGGAATTTAGAGTCCAGGCCATGCTTCAGGATAAGAAAAATTAAATACTATGGCTTTCACTGATTTTAAAAATAGCCTTTTGGCCAAAACCCATCTGAGGATAAAACCTGTCTTAAAAAACAGCAAATCAGCCTCCTATTTTACCATTACCCTTTCCCTTTTTTGCCTTTCGTTTTTCGGCCTTTTCGCTATCCGCCCGACGCTTATTACCGCTGTCTCTCTCATCAAGGAAGTCCGGGACCTTAAAAATTTGAATCTGGATTATGAAAACCAGATCGGTAATATCATCAGGGCTCAGAGCGAATATGAAAAAGTCAGGGATGGCATAGCTCTTATTGAAAATGCCCTTCCGCCAAATGCCGATTTTACCAAACTTGCCAGGGGTATAGAAACATATGCCGCCGAGAACCAGTTCCAGCTAAACCAGCTGCAAATTGATTCAGCCCCGATATCGCCATTGACGGAAAAGCAAAAACTGCAGAAAATGAATTTCATACTGATCGGCAAAGGATCTTACGCTTCCGTTAAAAATTATCTTAATGATATTCTTAATTGGAAGAGGATTATTACCGTCGACTCCCTGGATTTAGTTCAGGAGGGCGGTACGGTCAGCGGCATCTTGCGCATGACCGTAAAAGGGACTGCCTATTATGAACCGTAAGGAATTATATTTATTGGCAATTATTATTTTTATGACAGTGGTAGCCTGGGTTTCCTTCGGCATTTTTCATGCCCGCAATAAAACCAGCGAATACAGAGTGAAAGCCAAAAATATTGAGCCTTTAAATCCTGTTTTTGATTTGGATATAATCGAACAATTGAAACACCGCCGGGAGTAATTATGTACCGTAAACAGAAAAAAATACCCACACTTTTGGCCTTATTCCTGCTGTTCTCCGCTGTTGGCCTGACAGTTTATGTGGACGGATCATACCAGAAGCTCACTACCAAAGCCGAAGATATTTTGGCCCCTACCGATGTTCATATCAGCAATATCACCGATAATTCCCTGACAGTCTCCTTTCTGACGGAAAAGGCCGTTATAACCTCCGTTTCAATAAGCGGTGAAGGCATTAAATCCTCCTTCCTGGACGATCTGGACAATGACGGCAAACCGCGTCCCCGCCTGACTCATATATTTACGGTCAAAAATTTAAAAGCGGACAGGGAATATAAAATCAGGCTGTTTTCCGGCGGACAGAAATGTCTTTATCAGGAAAAATGCCCGGAATACATCCAGAAAACAGGCGTCTTTTTGCCGGGCACCCTGGAATTGCCTCCTGTTAAAGGACAGATCCTGGACCAAAGCGAAAAACCTCTGGAAAACGCCATGGTCTATTTATTGATCGGACAGGCCAGTCCCTTATTAGGCAGAAGCGACCGCTTGGGCAAATGGGTCATTCCTTTAAATAACCTGAGGACCCAGGATTTTCTTTCCCGGCCGCATTTGACCGTCAGTTCCAGAGTGCAGTTGACGGTAAAAATAAATACCTCTGAATATTCTTCTGCAGTTGCCGATATTGCTGCCATCAAGACTGGAACACTGCCCTCCATGCAAATCGGCAAAAGGTATAATTTTTTGAATACGGCAGATGACAGTCAACCGCAGACTGTTTTAGGCCAACAGAAAGAAATAAAGTCCGGGGCTCAAATTCCGGAAAACGGGGTGGGTTTTCTTTTTCCCAAATTCGAAATGGATGCGACAAGTGACCGTCTGCCCAATTTAAGAGGAGTAGGAATTGCCGGAGAAAAGCTTAAAATTACCGTCAAATCCACTCCCCAGTCAGCTACCGTCATTGTCGCAGCCGACGGCAGCTGGATTTTCCGGCCGAAAAAAACTTTAGATCCTGGAATTCATGAGGTTGTTATTGAAAGCACGGATAAATACGGAAGAAAAGTAATTTTGAGCCGCCAGTTTGCCGTTCTTAAAAGCGGTGAAGCGGTTTTGGGAGATGCCACTCCCTCAGCTTCCCTGACCCCGACCGCAACACCATCAGCCGAAATCTCAATCACGCCGACATCTGAACCGACTTTGACACCCACTCCGACTGAAACTCCTACACCCACACCGCAGCCCCCGACTCCTACCCAAACAATTGGAGAAATAGAAGCGCCTCCCCGCTCAGGTACCACCGGCATTACCGGAATTCTCCTGGGCACCTCTGTCACCCTGCTTCTTTTAGGCGCCGGCATTTTAATTAAGGTATTGTGATCGTTCAGGGTTTTATTTGGCAGGCGGGATCATTCAGGTGGCAATCCAGGTATTCCCTGAATTTGTCGTAATCGGTATCTTTAGGGACCAGAACCCACTGTCCGTCGTATTGCCAGACGGGCGGATTTTCCAGAATACCCCCGATCTTTTTTTGTTTATCACCTGTATCCATGACGATTTGCCGGAATTCCGGCAACCTATCCTGCATCAGATATTTGCCTAAGACAAGCATTTCCGAAAATTTAAGATCCGTATCAATCGCCCTGGTAATTTCAGCGGAAAGTTCTTTTGCTAATTTAATGTTATTCAGGGAAACCGATTGCTTGAGTTTCTCAACAAAGGCTTTTAAAACCAACTGCTGCCTTTTACCTCTTGAGAAATCATTGCCCTCACCATTCTCGGCATTTCTGGAACGGACAAACTTCAAAGCTTTTTCTCCGTCCATATGCTGGCGGCCTTTTTCAAACGTCACTGTTTCATAGCGGCATTTAAATTCCGGATCCCCGGCGCAAAAATCATTTTCGCGGCCTTGGATGGGAAATTTTTCATCCTCAAAAGCGGATTCTACCTCGATATCAATCCCTCCTAAGGTGTCAATAACCTCCCTGAAATTATCGAAATCCAAAAGAGCGGCATAATGGACGGGGATGCCGAAAATTTCTGAAACAGCGCTTTTAGTCAAAGTTATGCCTCCACCTTTCCTTTTTGATTCGCCGTAATAATAGGTGGAATTGATTTTGGTCTTTAAAGAGGGCAGCCAGATATCCCGGGGGACGGAAATCATCACATTATCGCGATTGGCAAAATCCAGGCTTAAAAAAATTATGGAATCTGTCAGAGTCGCTCCCTCGTGGCTTCCTCCGCTGATACCTAACAAAAGCATATTGGTGCGGTTATCCGCTTTTTTAAGCATACCGCCCTCTTTATCAGTTAACAGGGAAACAGCTGTGGTCAGATTCAAGCCGCTTTGACCGATCAAAGAATATAGCGGTAGCAAAAATTTTATCAGGAAAAAAATAACCGTCAGCAATACTCCCGCTAAAACGGCGAAAAACAGCGGTTTCTTATACTTGAGGAACTTTCTTTTATTCGGCTGCATTTTTCAGCATGCGGAAAAACTGATCAGGATCCAAACTCGTTTTCCCCGGCAAAACTCCTCCGATTGTCGGCATTTTCAAAAACTCAACGATATTATCCGGGTTGACGCTGCCGCCATAAAGAATCCTGGACACTTTCGGATGTTTGCTTTTGATGGCCGAGGCTGTCTCTTCAGCTTCCTGTGCTGTGGCGGCTTTACCTGTCCCGATAGCCCAAACCGGCTCATAAGCTACAATATCAACTCCGTCCGGAACCCTGTCATTTTTATCCGAAACACAGTAGATAATCTTCAAACCCGCTTCAATTGCGCGATCACTTTTTTGGGCTAAAATTTCATCATCTTCAGCGTAATTTTTTCGCCTTTCGGAATGCCCGATGAGGATATACTCAACCAAATCTGATAATTGGCTGGCGGCCACTTCACCGGTAAAGGCACCCTCTTGCCTTGCCGACAGATTTTGGGCGCCAAGTTTAAGAGGGAGCCGGTAATCATTGATTAAAAAACGTGCTTTTTCCAGATGAATCAATGAGGGAAAAACAACCGCGGTCAGATTTTGGGGCAAACTTTCCCCTTTTATTTTTTCCGAAAAAACTCTGAAAAAATCTTCTGCTTGGGAAAGTGTTTTATTGGATTTCCAGTTGCCGGCTACCAGAATGTCTTTCGTCATCGTGCTATGATTAATGATTGTATCATGGTTTCCGACATCCTTAAACATTTAAACAAAGAGCAGCAGGAAGCGGTGAAGCATCTCAAAGGACCGAGCCTGATTCTGGCAGGGGCAGGCTCGGGCAAAACCCGCGTTCTCACCAACAAAGTCATTTATTTGATAAGAGAGGGGATTCACCCGGAAAATATCCTGATGGTCACTTTCACCAACAAGGCCGCCCGGGAAATGCAGGAGAGGATCAAAAAATACGCCACTTCCCCCCTGACGACCACTTTTCATTCCCTTTGCGCCAGACTCCTTCGCCGTGAAGGAAAATATCTGGGTATTCCTCCCGCCTTCCTGATTTATGATGATATCGACAGCAAAGAAGCGGTCATTGAAGCTATGAACAGGCTTTCAATCGACAGAAAGAGCCTTAATCCAAATGCAGTGGCCGCAACTATCGCCCAGGCCAAAAATGAACTGATTGACGAAAAGGAATACCGGGATTTTGCCCGCGGTTTCTTTCAGGAGGAGGTCGCCCGCGTCTATCCCGTCTACCAGAAGATTCTCAAAGACAACTATGCCGTTGATTTTGAGGATCTGATTTTTTCTATCGTCAGGCTTTTCACCTCGGAAAAACAAATCCTATCCAAATACCGGGAATTGTTCCAATTTATTTTAGTAGACGAATACCAGGACACCAATAAAGCGCAATATGAACTGGTAAAACTTTTAGCCGGTGAGAGAAATAATCTGACGGTTGTAGGCGATGCTTCGCAAAGCATCTATGCCTGGAGGGGTGCGGACTTCCGGAATATCAGCCGTTTCCAGAAAGACTTCCCGGAAGCTTCCGTATTCCATCTGGAAAAAAATTACCGCTCGACCCAGACAATTCTCGATGCTGCTCATGCCATTATTGAGAAAAACGTTTCCCATCCGATTCTCAAATTATGGACGGAAAAAGGGAGTGGCGAGCGGATTAAGATATATGAAGCGGCCAATGAACATGATGAGGCGGCTTTTATCGCTTCGGAACTGTCCGGATATAAACTGTCGGAAGTGGCTGTACTTTACAGGACCAATGCCCAAAGCCGCATCATCGAAGAAGTTCTCCTTCACCAGGGCATCCCCTACGTTTTAGTCGGGGGTACCCGCTTTTATGAAAGAAAGGAAATCAAGGATGTCCTGGCCTACCTTAAGCTGAGGGTTAACCCCCATGAATCGGTTTCCTTAAAAAGAGCGGAAAAAATCGGCAAGAGACGCTTGGAAAAATTCTTCAAATATCTTGAAAAAACGGCTAAAAAAACCAAAGAGCAAAAAAGCACACTGGCACAACTTGACGAAATTCTGGAAACAACCGCTTATCTTGATCTGTTTGACAAAAAAAATCCGCAGGAATTGGCCCGATTGGAAAACATCAAAGAATTAAGAAGTGTGGCCGCTGAATTTCCCGATATGACGCTTTTTCTGGAAAATGTGGCTTTGATTGAACAGGAATCCACACCGGAACATTTGAATGGGGCTGACGATACGGAAAAAGTGACTCTCATGACCATGCACGCTGCCAAAGGTTTGGAATTCAAAGCAGTCTTTTTAGTCGGTATGGAAGAAGGTCTTTTTCCCCACTCCATGACTCTGATGGACCCTTATGAGCTGGAGGAGGAACGGCGTCTCTGTTATGTGGGGATTACCAGGGCAAAAGAAAAATTATATTTGACTTATGCCCGCCGCAGGTTATATTTCGGTATGCGGACACAGAATATGATTTCCCGTTTCCTCTCAGAAATCCCGGAAAGCCTAATTGAAATTACCTATCCGGACTTCTTTTGAACCCCTGCCCTGATGCAAATCTTATCCGGTCTAACTTTTTCTTTTTGTTAACCATAGGCATATACGATTATAATATCATTATCCCAATGATCAGAATAGTTGAGCATAAAGATAAAATCCAATTTAATAAATTAGCCTTTCATCCCCTGCAATCTTGGGAATGGGGAGAATTCCGTTTGAAAACAGGCATTGAAGTCTTGCGTCTGGGCAGATATGTCAAAGATAAACTGACGGAAACTGCCCAAATTACCATTCATCCTCTTCCGGTAGCCTCCTTAACTATCGGTTATTTTCCCAAAGGTAATATCCCCTCTGGTGAGATGCTGGAGGAATTGATGGAGTTAGGCAAAAAGAAAAATGCCGTCATGATTAAACTGGAACCGCATGTGGAAAAATCCCAATTCCATTTAAAACATCATCGTTTAAAACCCTCTCCTTATCCCCTTTTTACCCGTTTTACTTTCCAATTGGATCTCTCTACATCCGAAGATCAGCTTCTTTCCAAAATGCATCATAAAACCCGATACAACATACGCTTGGCACAAAAAAAGGGTGTCTTTGTAGTTGAAGACAATTCAGATGAGGCATTTGAAACTTACTTAAAACTTCTGAAAGCAACAACCATCAGGCAGAAATTTTTTGCCCATACGGAAAAATATCACCGCCTGATGTGGGAAACCATGAAAGGAGCAGGTATCGCGCATCTTCTGACAGCTAAATGCAAAACGGGAGACGGACGGGAAGAAACTCTGGTTGCCTGGGTGCTTTTTCTCTTTAATAATATTCTTTATTATCCCTACGGCGCCTCCAGCAATCTCTACCGGCAGTTTATGCCGTCAAATCTGATGATGTGGGAAGCCATCCGTTTCGGTAAAAAAAACGGAGCCGAAGTTTTTGACATGTGGGGAGCCTTGGGTCCGGATCCGGACCCTGCCGATCCCTGGTACGGTTTCCATAAATTCAAGGAAGGATACGGACCTGTCCTTACCGAACTGATAGGCAGTTTTGATTTAGTGGTGAATCCGGTTGCTTATCCTTTATTTAACCGACTCCAATTGGCAAGGGAAATTTTTCTGAAAATACAGATGAATCTTAGAAGATGAAAAAAAATCCGGCCAAAGATATCCGGCAGTCTCTGGAATTTGCCTCCTTTATGGAAGATATCGGCTGGCAGACTGTCCCTTTTCAAAACCGCTTAGTGTATTTACGCCGCTTTCCCTTTATCGGTAATTTCGCCAAATGCCCCCGTCCTGATCCGCCTCTGTCTTTAGAGGAACTTACCGCTTTCATCAAAGAAAACAGGATTTTCCGTTTCAAAATTTCTCCCAATCTGCCTGTTCACTCTGCCATATACCGCCAAGAAAAAAATGAATTAATTAAATATAAATTCCTGGCAGATTCTGATCCCTACAATCCGACTACCACCATTCTTGTCAATCTCACCCGGAATGAAGATACTATTTTTAATTCTTTCACCCCTGCCAAAAGACGGGCTGTGCGCCGGGCTTTGAAAAATGAAATTAGAATAAAGTTATCCGGGAATATTGAATCTTTTATTAAAATCCGCCGACAGCAGTTTTCACCAATGGGTTTTTTGATTTCCGGCGAAATGAAAATGCTGATGAGAAATTTTTATCCTGAAAAAGCTGACCTTCTTTTGGCCGAAAGCAAAAAAGGCAAAGCCATTGCCGGTATCTTACTGCTTTATCATAATTCCGTTGCCTATTACTGGTATGCGGCCGCTTTACCTGAAGGAAAAAAATTATGCGCGCCGACCCTTCTGGTTTGGGAAGCCATCAAAAGGGCAAAAAAAAGAGGCGCTAAAATCCTCGATTTCGAAGGAATTTATGATGAGAGGTTTCCCAGAGCCTCCCAAAGCTGGCGGGGTTTCACCAAATTCAAAGAAGGCTTTTCAGATCAAAAAGCCGTCCTGATGGAAAATTTTTCACTTGCCTCCTACAATTTCCCGGCGAGATTTCGGTCATAGGATTTGACTGATGAGGGTGTAGCCTTGCCGCTACCCGAAGTAAACCCCGTCACAATATATATCCTTTTCATAACGTCTATTTTTTTGAATGATTTTTTAACTAGAAAGTAACAAATATTCACTCTGTTAAGCAGTTTAGTAGTAATTAGACTTCATTTTCGAGGTCGAGGAAGACGGCAGAGAGTTCAGGCAGGTCCTGTTGGACTTTCTGCATAAGTGCTTTAATGCCAAACATCTCTGTGTGGTAATGGCCGCCAGCAATCAGGTTGATACCGGCTTCTCGGAAAAGTTCCCGGTTCCATTCATGCACCTCACCGGTGATGTAAAGATCAATATTCTCTTCCGTCAGATTCTGCATTTCGGAAGCGCGGGGCGCTCCTTTGCCGGAAACAGCTACTGCTTTTTTGATCATTTTCGGTCCAAAATCGTACAGGACAGTCCGGGGAGATAAAAAGGGTTTGAGTTTATTAATAATTTTTTCTAACGGCTCTTCTTTGCTGAAACTTGCGCTATAACCCCAGGGACTGCCCTGAAAAAGATAGGGCGTTTCCGCTTTTGCACCGGCAGCTTTAAGTATTTCCACGTTATTGCCGATTTGAGGATGGGCATCTAAAAGAAAATGATACCCAAATAGCGAAAACCTGTGGGAAATAAGGTAGGCAAGGCGATCCTGGAATATTTTGTCAAAACGGTTATAAGGAGGCAGGTTAAAGGAATGATGGACAATGACTGTATCGCATTTTTCCGCAGCAGCGTTTTCGAATAATGCTAAGGAGGCGGAAACTCCGAAACCGATTCGCGAAATTTCCTCACTACCTCTGACCATTAAACCGTTGGTCATATAGGGGTCAATCTTTTCCGGATTGAGAAACTTGTCAAAGGTCAGAAGATTAAAGAGATAGACTTCCAGTTTTTTGAGTTTCATTTTACTGCCAGGCCTCGCAAATCATTTTAAAATCGCAGAATGTACACCAGGGTCCGGTTTTAGCGTTAAACTGGCTGCTTTCAATTTCGCGGGCCACGGCGATAATTTTTTCCCGGGCGCCTTTTAGATCTTCAGCAGTCCGACTCGATGATATTTTATCGCCGGTTGCCAAAAAGTAAAAAGACAGGACCACCTGCTCCGGTTTCCTATTATAGATTCCCAAGTCAGCGGCGGCAAGCGCGTAAACCGTCATCTGCAGATTTTTTTTAATCTCGTTTTCGGAGGGCACTTTGCCGGTTTTATAATCGATGATTTCTATTTTATTGCCGGCAAGTGAATCCACCCTGTCGATTTTTCCGCCAAGCTTTAATACAGGAGTCAGCTTTATACGGAAGAGTTTTTCCAGATCGCTGACTTTGGTTTTTGCATCAAAGGTTTTAGAGAAAAAAGTGGAGAGCATCTCGTAACCTTTGGCTTTCATTTTCTCCTCATAATTTTTGGTACCGTAACCTAAAGGAATCCAAACCTGGTCCAGTATTCTCAACAGTATCTCTTCCGTCAGCTGTTCCCCTTTTTGAAAGCGTTCATAAAATTTCTGCAAGGCTAAATGCATGGATGAACCGAAGGACGCGGCTGCAGACTGCGGTACCGGAATTTTAATTAAGTAGCGGTATTTATACTGCAGAGGGCAGGTCAGATAAGTCTCAATTTGCGAATAGGATAAATATTCAACCGGAGGACGTTTGACAGTCTCTTCTATTTCTTCTGTCTTTTGCCAATTTAAAAGGTTCAGCTGGTTGGCCTCCTGTTCCATTTTTGCCGGTTGTTTTCCCAAAGTTTCAGAAACATACGGAGATATCTTCCTTTCCCTTTTTCCCTCGCCGTAAAGATTTGCAGCGGTCAGGTAAAGCCTGTCGCGGGCACGGGTCGCCCCGACATAAAAAAGCCGGCGCTCTTCCTGAAGATGGTAATCCCCTTCCGGCAGTATCTCTTTTATCAAAGCATCGGGGATGGGAATTTTATCGCTTCTCTCCCTGGTCGGAAAGCGCTCGGCAACCAGATTAACCAGAAACACCACCGGAAATTCCAGCCCTTTGCTTGAATGAACGGTTAGGATATTGACTGCCGTATTGCCCACCCAATCAGTATCAGCGGCCAGGGGACTTTCACCCAGCTCTATCGCCATGTCGATCCAGTCATTGACGGCAAAAATGGAAGCGTCATCGTGATCGGTTTCATAAGATTTCAGTTTATCAAAAAAACGGGAGATATTGACCGCTTCTTTTTCCTCCAGGGATGTTTTGTATTCTGTCAGCTTTTGCAGAAGACCGCTATCCTCCAGAAACGAGAATAGAATCTGGCCGGCCGTTTCGTTCCTGGCTTTTTGCAAATGGTTTTCAATCATGGCGGTAAATTTAATGACTGCCTGGACTGTTTTTTCCGATAAATAAGGCAGATAGAGGCGGTAATTACTGCGTAGGCTCCAGTGGTCCGGAATTTTCCGGTGATGCCCGCTTATTAAATCCAGACTTTCATATAGGGACATACCCATCTTCCGGGAAAAATTCAGGATCGCGGAAAGGTCCCTGACTGCCATGTCGAATAAGGGCATGGAAATGACTCTGTACAAAGCGACTGAGTTGTCATTTTCCGCTAAAAATTTAAGATAGGCGATCAAATTTTTGACTTCTTTTTGTTTAAATAGCCTGCCCGGACCCAAAAACTGGTAAGGGATGCCTGCTCTTGCCAAAGCTCGGATAAAAGGTTCGGCGTGGTTATTAGCACGCAACAAAATGGCAAAATCAGACCAAGTGTTGCGGGAACCGGCCAGTTTTTTTATCTTTTTGACTACTGCCTCTGCTTCATCCTCGACCCTCTCCTGATAAATAAACTCAACTTCCTCGCCTTTGATCGATCTTTCGGCCGTCAGTTTTTTATCGATTTTTTCCTTGACCTCCAGCCTGTCCGGATTATTATTCTGGATCAGTTTGTAGGAAGCGGATAAAATGGCTTCGGAAGACCGGTAATTACCGGTTAATACCACGATTTTCGATTCAGGATAAGTTTTCCGGAATTGGATGATATTGGAGACAGCCGCTCCCCGAAATCGGTAGATGGCCTGATCATCGTCGCCGACGACTGTAATATTTTTATGTCCGGCGGCCAAAAGTTCGATCAGTTGGTTTTGGGCATAATTGGTGTCCTGAAACTCATCAATCAGAATATATTTAAATTTTGCCTGATACTGTTTCAGGATGTTTTTCCGCTGCCGGAAAAGTTTTAAGCTTCCGGCTATCAGATCGGAAAAATCGATCAGCCCTCCTTTAACTTTCAGTTCTTCATATTTTTGGTAGGCTTTAGAAAGTTCGAGATACTTGCCTTTCTCCACCTCCTCAAAAGTTGTTTTTTTTGCCCAATCAAAATACTGTTCGGGGGAAATATCCTCATCTTTCAGTCTGTTAAAATGGGTCAACAGGGCATCAATAAATTTACCGGGGTTGCCCAACGGCCGGAAATAATCCAATTCAAATTGAAACAGATTTTTGCGGAAAAATATTATTGACTCGGCCTGAGTCATCAATTTAAACCCCGGATCAAGACCTATCTCCAAAGCTTCCTGCCTCAATAACCTGTCTCCGAAAGAATGGAAAGTCATAATCCACATCTGAGTCAAACCGTATGGGAGAACCCGGTCAACCCTTTCTTCCATTTCCCTGGCCGCTTTTTCGGTGAAGGTCAAGGCCAGAATTTCCTGGGGTAAGGCTTTTTTATTCTCGATTAAATATCTGATCCTTTCGGTCACCACTGTTGTTTTACCGGTACCGGCCCCGGCAATGATCAAAAGTGGACCTGCCCCATGTTGGATCGCTTCCGATTGAGACTTATTAAAGACGGGATTATTCACTTATTGTATGTTGAATAGTTTGCCGACCAGGAATCCGGTCAAAGCAGATAACATGCCGATTGAGAGCATTTCCAGGCCGTTTATGAATAATTTCCTACCCAGGGTCTGCTTGGCTTTATAATAGCCGACGGCAAAAAGGGTCAAAGAGGAAATTATCAAAGAGAGAAAAATGGCAGTTTTAATTGGCAGGAAAAAAAACGGCAGGAGCGGAATAAATGAACCTACCAATGCTGAAAAGCCTACTATTAAGGCTGACGGTAAAGCATCCTTACGGTTTACCTTATGCAGTTTAAGCTCCTGCTCCATCATCACTTTCAACCAGACATTACGGTTTCCCGAAATCTTAGTGACAATCTCTTCCAGAATATCCCCCGAAAAACCGTATGAGCGGTAAAGTTCCCTGACTTCTCCTTTTTCCCCGTCAGGAATTTTTTTTATTTCCCAACTCTCCCTTTCGACCTCTGACTGGTAAAAATCCGCTTCGGCGACGGTTGAAGTGTAGGCGACAGCTCCCATGGAGATGCTTTCGGCAAAAGTGGCTGCCAGACCGGCTACCAGAACAATACCGGTCTCGTTTGTGGCTGCAGCAACTCCCAAGATGACACCCAAAACATTGACCAAGCCGTCCTGGCCTCCTAAAATTATTTCCGGCAGGGTAAAACCTGCTCCTCTATGCCTTTCCGCATGTCTCAAATCTTCCCTGATACGGTGAGGCAGGTGTGATCTGCGGATTTTTGCCTGATCATTGGATAAATAGCCTTCCCTGGCTTCCCGGAGGCGTCCGTTATTTTTCATATCTTTTCCAATAATCCCATTTTACCCTGGACTTTCTGTCCCAGGGACATAAACCTGGTTTCAACCTGATGCATCTGATTATAAGCATTAGTCAAATGTTTTGACAAAACTCCCAGATTGTCCTGGACTTCAATATAATCTTTTTGGATGCCTCTGATTATTTTTAAAATTTCCCGGGCCTCCGTTTCAATCCTTTGCCCTTCCAAAGACATCAAAATTACTTTTAAATAGGCGTAAAAAGTCATCGGCGAAACGGGTAAAACAGCTTTCGTTTGCGCGTAGTCGAAAAGCTCCGGACTGTTGACGATCTCATAATAGACAGCCTCGGACGGCACATACATCAGGGCAAAATCAGTCGTCCCCTCATCCGTCAATATGTATTTTTTGGAAATTGTATCCAGATGCTTTTTGACGTCGGAAAGAAAACTTTTTGAGGCTGTTTTTCTTATTTCAGGATCGCGGCCTGCCGTCAATTTGCGGAAATTTTCCATGGGAAACTTGGCATCGACCGGTACCAGCCCGTTGACAGTTTTAATGGCTGCATCGACGATTGCCCCTGACTTAAAAGCGTACTGGAAATGAAAGCTTTGCTTCGGCAACATCTGGCCTAAGATTTCTTTGAGGATCTGTTCTCCGATATTACCCCGCAGTTTCGGACTTTTCAGAAATTCCGACAACTCCTTCATGTCGTGGCCGATTTCGCTCATTTCACCGATATTTTTCTGGACTTCGCTGATAAAGCGGGCGGCATTATCCAGTCTTTCATTTAAAGCTTTGGTTGATTGATTAAGGGTCGAAACAATGGTTTTACTCTGATCATCCAGTCTCTCATTTGTGCTTTTCAGCCAGGCCAGAAGGTCATCTGACGTCTGCCGTTTTTTTTCGAGATTGCCGATCCAGTAGCGGGTGACGAGGAGGACAACCAGTGTGGTTATTGAAAAGAAAATAAGGATGGCGGCAGTTTCCACGACTTCCCATTCTACTACCTCACACACTAAAATGAAAACATGAGAAGAAAAGCCCAGATCTTCCGTAAACTTCTGGCGGTTATTTTAGG
The DNA here is from genome assembly GCA_001779315.1 of Candidatus Gottesmanbacteria bacterium RIFCSPLOWO2_01_FULL_42_22. Taxonomy (GTDB): domain Bacteria; phylum Patescibacteriota; class Microgenomatia; order 2-02-FULL-39-11; family 2-02-FULL-39-11; genus GWA2-43-14. The sequence continues at coordinate 37,129 of MFJU01000027.1, forward strand.
CGTTGCCCTGATTGCCTATATTATTCTCGTTCCTCCGGCCTCAATTTTAAATATTCTTCTTTTTTATCTGTTACTCTTTTCTAATCTGCTAAATCTGCTGTCCCTTTTTTTCGGACGAAAGCGAGGGATTTTCTATACATTATTAACAATTGTTTCCCTGCTGTTATCCCAGTTTAATCTTCTGAATATTTTCAATTTATTAATCCTGATCTCCTTAGCCGTAACTTCAGAAATTTATTTCAGGAAACACCGATAATCCTGATATAATACCTATCGCATGAATAAGTATTATCTGACATCGGCCATTCCGTACGTGAATGCGGCTCCCCATATCGGGCATGCCCAGGAGTTTGTTTACGCTGACGTTATCCGCCGTTTCCAAAAAATACAAAAAAAAGATGTTTATTATTTATGCGGGGCAGATGAAAACGGCCTGAAAATCATTAGGGCCGCCGAGGAAAAAGGCATTGATCCTTTAAAATTTACCGATAGCAACGGACGGAAATTCCTTGATTTGGCGGAAAAGCTTCAGGTTGAATTTAATGTCTGGCAAAGAGGATCAAATCCTAAACATCATCTCTCATCACAACTTTTATGGAAAAAATGTGCTGCAAACGGAGATATCTACAAGAAAAATTACAGCGGACTGTATTGTATCGGTTGTGAAACTTTTTACGCATCAGAGGAACTGGATGAAAACGGCGAGTGTTTTGAACACCCAGGCAGGAAACTGGAAAAGGTTACTGAAGAGAATTATTTTTTCCGGCTGTCAAAATACCAGGATTTTTTGACTGAGTTAATAACATCGGACAAACTTAAAATAACTCCTGATTTCAGAAAAAAAGAAACGCTTTCATTTATTAAACAGGGCCTCGATGATTTTTCCATCTCCAGAAGCCGCGCCCGGGCTAAGAATTGGGGGGTGGAAGTACCAGGAGATCCCAAGCAAATCATTTATGTCTGGTTTGACGCTTTGAATATTTACCAGTCAGGCATCGGTTTCGGCTATGATGAAAAAACTTATAACAAATACTGGCCGGCAAATTTACATGTTATCGGCAAAGGCATCTTACGCTTCCATGCCGTTTATTGGCCGGCAATTCTTAAATCAGCAGGGCTTTCCCTTCCCGGTGCCCTTTTCATTCATGGTTATCTGACGGTTGAAGGTCAAAAAATGTCCAAGACAGTGGGCAATGTTGTCGATCCAATGGAAATCATCAAAAATTACAGCAGTGATAGTGTCCGTTATTACCTCTTGAGGGAAATTCCCTCCTATAACGACGGCGATTACTCCGAAAGAAGATTCAAAGAAGTCTATAATGCCGATCTGGCCAACGGATTAGGCAATCTGATTGCCAGGGTAGCAAAACTTTGCGAAAAAAATAAATTCGCTTTTAAAGCAAAAGTTTCGAAAGATGCTGGAATTTATCCTGAAGCGGCCGGATTTATCTTAGAATACCGGTTCAATGAAGCCTTAAGAATTATCTGGGAAAAAATCTCTGAAATCGATAAGCATATTAACCAGGAAACTCCCTGGAAATTGCAGGGAAATGCTTTGGATCAGGCTTTAAAATATTACGTCAAAGAGATAATTACGATTGCCTGCAATTTGCAGCCTTTTCTTCCTCAGACTTCGGAAAAAATATTAGAACAGTTTACCGCTGCGGCAATCACTTCGGAAAAATCTTTATTTCCCAGGATTACCTGAATGCTCATCGACACACACTGCCATTTAAATTTCAAAGCTTTCAAAAAGGATTTAAAAGAGGTTATCGGCAGGGCAAAAGCTGCCGCTGTCGAAAAAATCATCATTCCCGGAGCCAAAATTGATTCCAGTCAAAGAGCAGTCGAAATCGCCTCCTCTTATCCCCAAGCCTATGCCGCTGTCGGCATTCATCCCCATCATGCGGCTGAATTTGCCCATCATGAAAAAGAGGCGTTGCTACAGCTGGAGAAATTGGCGCAAAATAATAAGACTGTCGCTATCGGCGAAATAGGCCTCGACCACTACCAGTATAAAAACTATCCGCCAATCGGAGAGGATTTAAAAGCACAGCAAATAAGCCTCCTGAAGCTTCAGCTCAATTTGGCAGTCGAAATGAAATTGCCGGTTATTCTCCATTGCCGGCAGGCGCATGATGTCATGCTTGAATTTCTGGAAAATTATTTAAAGGAAAAAACACTCAACGGTGTCTTCCATTGCTTTGACGGGAGTTTATCTCATTTGGAAAAAATACTTTCTTTAGGTTTTTACGTGGGCTTTGACGGAAATTGTACCTATCCTGAAAATTCCCGGCTTGTCCAAGCTTTTTCCCAAATACCCCTTAAACGCCTCCTTATAGAAACAGATGCGCCTTTTTTAACCCCGATTCCACAGCAGGGCAACCGCAATGAACCTGCCTTTTTGGTCCATACTGCCCAATTTATGGCTTCAACATTGAAAATTGAAGCCGACGCATTTGCCGGGCAAACTTCGGAAAATGCTGCCAGGCTGTTTAATCTTTCAGCCAAGTAGTGTTAAAATAGGTCGACCATGAACAGTCTGGTGAGCCGTTATCCCGCTCACTTCAACCGTTTTTTTGAAATAATTTTTCCCCTGCTTACCTGGGGAATAATCACCCTGCCATTTTGGCTGTCGCCGTTTCACCCTGCAGTCGTAGCCTATTTTTTGCTGTCATTTAATGTCTATTTTTTCTATAAATCTCTAAGTGTCACCATTTACTCAACGCTTTCCTATCTGAAACTGCGACGCTTGAGTAAAATCAAATGGTTGCAATTAGCCAGGAAACATAGAGATTATGCCAAATGCCATCATGTCATTATCATAACCAATTACAGGGAAACAATAGACAAAGTCAGAAGAACTCTCGATTACCTGGCCAAATCTGATTTTCCGCGTAACAGGATTTTGATTGTTTTGGCCATGGAAAAAAGGGAAGGTCTTGAAGCCAAAAAAAGGGCTGGTATATTGATCGGCAAATTTAAAAAAAAATTCCTGCTGGTTACGGCCACATATCACCCGCAACTGAATGAAGAAGTTATCGGTAAAGCGAGCAACAGTACCTGGGCAGCCGAATTTATTTCCAAAGAAATCAGAAAACGCAAAATTAATCCTGATTTTGTAACTTTGACATCCTGCGATGCCGATTCGCTTGTTCCTCCCCAGTATTTTTCCTACCTGACATATCTCTTTCTTAATGATAAGGATAAGTATTACCATTTTTATTGGGCTCCGGTACTTTTATACAGCAACTTTTGGGAGGTGGCCTTGCCTGTCAGACTACAGGCAACAATTTCTTCAATTGTCAGATTGTCTACCCTTTCCAAATCGGAAAATCTGATCCAAATCTCCACTTATTCCCTGTCGTTAAGGCTTCTGGAAAATATCGGTTATTGGGATAAAGACATTATTCCCGAGGACTGGCATATTTTCCTGCAGGCCTTTTTTACTTATGGCGAGAAGGTTAAAACCCAGCCTATCTACCTGATCATTACCCGTGATGCCGTAAACAGCTATAGCTTTTGGCGATCGCTTAAATCAAGATATGAACAGGAAAAAAGATGGGCTTGGGGCATTACCGATATTCCTTATGCTTTATCCAAGTTCTTTACCACACCCCATATCCGCCTGGTGCCGAAATTTTTAAGAATCCTTTATATTATGGAGACTCATTTATTTTGGCCGACATCCTTTTTTATCCTGACCTTGGGAGCTTATATCCTGCAGTTCGTCAATCCGGTTTTCTCAAGAACATCATTGGGCCATAACCTGCCGAAAATATCAGGGCTTCTTTTAACCGTAACGACGTTGTTTTTAACCATCCTGATTTTTATTGATGCCAAATCCAGACCGAAAAGGCCTGCCTCTTTTTCCATTGCCAAGACACCGCTTCTGGTCTTTCAATGGGTGCTCTTGCCTGTTGTTTCCTTTCTTTTGTCATCATTGCCGGCTTTGGAAGCGCATACCAGACTCCTGTTGGGCAAACGTTTAGAATACAAAGTGACGGAGAAAATATGAATGCTTTATTTAATTTCCTTACCTTTCATACACCTCTTTTTTATCTGATCCAGTCCGTTTGGCGGGACGAAGCGTTTTCCTATTTCATGGCCAAACCGAATCTTCTTAAGATTATCGCCACCACAGCCCAGGACTTTAATCCTCCCCTTTATTATTTACTTCTTCATCTTTGGATGTATATGGCCGGACATTCCGATATCGGTTTAAGGTTGCTCTCCTTTATCTTTCATTTGATAGGTAGTTATTATGCATACCTGATCGGACGGAAAGTCACCGACAGAAAATTCGCTGTTTTTATTTTCCTTTTTTATTTATTAAACCCGATGCTGCTTTATTATGCCTTCGAAATGAGAATGTACTCCCTCTATGCTATGTTTACCACCCTTGCCCTCTTCTATTTAATTTCCAAAAACTGGAAAGCCTATACCGTATCCGCGGTTTTAGGTTTGTACAGCCATACCTTCTTTCTTCTCCTGCCTCTGTCATTTGCTGTTTATGCCTATATTCTAAAAAAGGCCAGGCAGGAGATTTCTCTCATTCTCAGACCTCTGCTTTTTTTCATTCCATGGCTGCCGATTGTCATCAGCCAATTCATCCGTTCAAAAGAATCCTGGCTTTTCCCGGTTGACTGGCAACTGATCAATTCTGTCTTAGGAAACTTATTCACCGGCTACGAAGGTACTCCCTGGTTTTTATGGAAATATACTTTTTATTTTTCTATGTTTATTATTTTTTGTTCTTTTCTTTCTTTAAGAAAAAAGATAAAAACTGCTTTGCTTTTCCTTATTCCTATCTTTCTGCCGCTTCTCTTAATTCTGGGATATTCAGTCATTAAAAGACCTGTTTATGTCAACCGCTACCTTATTTTTATTACCGTTTTTGAAGTCTTTGCCGTCACCTACGGGATTTACGCTGTAAGAAACAAAACATTCAGATTTGCCCTGGCCGGCATCCTTCTTTCTCTGGTTGTTTTTTTTAATTTTTATATTGTTCCCTTCAGAAAAAAAACTGATTTTAAATCAGCTTTCCGCGAAATTAATGCCAATTTAAAGAATTCAGATTTTGTCTATGCGCGGACACCGATCGGCTTTCTGGAATCCGCTTATTATTCCGCATCTGAGAAAAAGACTTTTGTTTACAACCCTAAGGATATTGCCATCCCGAATTATATCGGGGTGAATGTTATTTTTAAAAATATCTCAAAGTTTACCTATCCCGCCTCTCCTGCCAGGACTTTTCTGGTAGCTGACGATGCCTCATTTGAAATCATTGTCAGCGAGTGAAAAAAGGTATGATTAAAAAATTGAAACTGATCCTGAGCGATAAGATAATACTGCGCTCTTTTCAGTCTTTTCTGATACTTTCCGGCCTTTTCATTCTGGTATTAATTTGGAAATGGCCCGTCCTGCCTGCGCAATTACCTCTGTTTTACTCCCTGCCCCGCAGCGAGGAAGTCTTAGGCTCCCCTTATGCCCTTTTGATCCTGCCTTTCCTTTCTTTAATTATCTTTTCGGTGCATCTTATCTTTGCCATGCGGATTTTTGAAAGGGAAAAATTAACGTCGAGAATTTTAATCGTCTGTGCAGTGATTGTTGAGATTATACTGCTGTTAAGTTTTTTAAAAATAATATTTTTAATCAGCTAGATGTTTATAACTTTTTCATTTCTCATTTCGATTTCCTTCCTGGTGACTTTTCTGTTTGTGCCGCCCACCATCAAACTGGCTTTAAAACATAAACTTCTGGACGATTCCAAAAAACGCCCGCATCCGGCGCATACCCATAGCGGCATTATTCCCCGTGCCGGAGGCGTGCCGCTTCTGTTAGGCATCTTTCTGCCGATTCTGTTTTTCCTGAAAATCCATCCTCAGATATACGGTATTTTTCTGGGAGGGTTGATGCTGATTCTCTCCGGTCTATGGGACGACAGGCGCGACCGGTCGCCTTACTTGAGGTTTCTTATCAATTGCCTGACCGCCTTTGTGGTTGTTTATTCAGGGATCAATATTCCCTATGTGACCAATCCTTTCGGCGGGGTTATCAGGTTTGATACCATATTCTTGGATTTGTCTTTTTTGAACATAAACGGCAGTCTGCATCTATCCCAAATTTTGGCTTTTATCTGGATTGTTTGGACAACCAACATTATCGGTTGGTCCGGCGGAGTTGACGGCCAGTTGCCCGGATTTGTCTCTATCTCCGCTGTGATCATCGGGCTTTTATCCTTAAGATTTATAGCTGATCCCAATCAATATTACGTTACAGCTTTGGCGTTTTTAACAGCCGGTTCATACATGGGTTTTCTGCCCTGGAATTATTATCCGCAAAAAATCATGCCGGGGTACGGAGGTAAAACCTTGGCCGGTTACATGTTAGGTGTTTTGTCGATACTTTCCTATTCCAAATTCGGGACAGCTCTTCTGGTTCTGGCTGTGCCGATGACCGATGCTGCTTTTATTTTAATCACCAGAATAATTAAAGGTGCCTCACCGGTCAAGGCATCTTCGGAACACCTTCATCATCATCTGTTGAAATTAGGCTGGGGCAAAAGACGGATCGCTCTTTTTTATTGGGCCATTTCCTTTATTGCCGGTGTGGCTGCCCTCTCATTCAATCCCAAACAAAAAGTTTTTACTTTTCTGCTGATCGTTGTTGCTATTGCCATGCTGATTGTCTGGTTGAATTTCTTCAAAAAACTGCCGGAGAAAAAAAACAGTTCACCCTTTTAAATATCTTACACACCAGGTGTGATATAGCTAGACACATCCGGGATGCATCAGAAGTGCTAGTACGGAGTGAATATTTTAGTACTTTTAGTTATTTAGTTTTTTGATTTTTCCTATTATCGCATCTACAAATATTCTGTCTCCGTCTTTTAACAATTTAGTAGCCTGTTTTGTACCCACAATACACGGCAAACCGAATTCCCGGGATACTATGGCGGCATGACTGGTAATTCCGCCTTCATCTGTTATTATGGCGCCTGCTTTTTTCATAGCTGAAACATAATCAGGATGTGTAGTTATTGCTACTAGGATATCACCCTGTTTAACTTTTGACAGATCCTTAATTCCTTTTATTATTACCACGTTTCCTGTAACTTTTCCTTTAGACGCAACCATACCAATAATTTCTTTTATATTTTCATCATTGTGAAATAAATTAAACGATTTTAGAATTTTAGAAATATTATCTCCATGAATGCAGGTCAATTTATTAGATTCATTTAGATATAATACAAATCCTTTTTTTCTGGAGTGAATAATTTTTTTCGGAACACTTATCCTTCCGTCAAGACATTCAATGACTTCTTGGCTTTTTAGATAGCTTAACTCCTCCCGTTTAATTCCAATTCTTTTAGCAATTTCTCGAAAAAGAGCTGAGGCAAGAAATACTCCGTATCTTCTGAAATCATCCCGAGCATCTTTTATATAGACAAATCTTTTTGCCATTTTAAGATAAGAAAGATCATCAGAACGGATATTTAAATCATCGATATAATTATAAAAGGATTTAGTTTTCTCTTTAGAAACAATGCCTAGCGACTTCAAGTGTTTTTTAAATTCTTCTCTTGTCCACGGTTTATTATGAATATCCAAACAAGATAACCACCTGTATTTCTTGAACAGTTTATTAAAATCAGCAGATTTAATACCACCCTTACGTTCATATATTTCCTTTTGTAATAAAAGTACAGCGGCCAGTTTTTCAGGTTTAAATAATGAATCAATAAGGTCCTGTCTTAAATTTTCCTGACTGTGTTTTTTTATATAACTGTCGAGGATCCTTGTTGCTTTATCGGCTATATAATTATTGAGAATGAATGAAGTCCAGGCAAAAACAGAATATGCGAATAGTTTTTCCTGATAATTTAAAAAAATTTCTTTTAACTGTTTATTGTTAATTTTTTTTAAATCAGTTTTTGAAATTTGTTGTGCTAAATTTACATATTTTTTTCCGTTTTCGTTAAATTCTTTTTCATATCCTGCTAACTTCTTTAAATGAGAAGTGTATTTATTATTCAATGATTCTACAAGCTCATTCCAGGAGGTCTTATCAATATAGAATGCGCTATTATTTCCTTCAGGAATCACAACCTGCATAACAGAAGGTTTAGGAACGTGATATTTAGCTTTTGGCGAGAGACAAAGAATTGCCATTTCGGAATATTGAACTCCATATTCCCTGGCATATATTTTAATCCAGGAGATTATTGGCAGATTTTTTTTAAAAATCGGCTGAGGTAATTTCATCTTTGTCTGAAAACCGGTTCTTCAGGTAAATTCAGTTCTTGTCTGACTTTTTTAATTCTTTTTATATATTCATCAACTATTATCTCCAGTTTATGTAATCTGTAGTACCCTTCAGCATTTATATAAAGTGAACAATCAAAAACATCAACGTCTTTTATTAATTCCACATATGGTTCGTTGGTATAAATTTCTTTTTCACTGTGATAATAAATTGCTTTGGAAATTTTTTTTATCTCTTTTAAGGTAAATCCGCCGATATGATTTAGCAAGTCTTCTGAAAGAGGAGCACCCAGTTTGGCATGGTCTTGATACTTACCCGATTTTACAACATAGATATCATGAAGAAGCGCAGAAACTTCTGCAATTTCACAATTAAGATTTCTTTTTTGGGCTAAAATCCTGGCGAGTTGGCAACAACCGGAAGAATGCTTCAATTCCCAAACTTTTGAGCTTTCACTCTCAGACGAATCTAAAGTAGCAGAATTTAGAATAATTTCTATAATTTTTCTTTCGACCTTTTCTGATCGTAATAATCCGCCATCTTTATAATGGTGATGATCTCGGAATTTTATTTTATTCATGTCTTTTAAAGCGATTATAATTAGAGAGATTCTGAAAGTAAAATTTAAATGGGGCGCCGCAATTTATAACTTTTTGCTTAGTTGGTCCGTTCGGCGTAGCGTGAGGAGATCCAGCCTTCTTTGCCCGTTTCATATTCCACTTTGAACCAGCCGGATTTTTCTTCTATGAAAGGCACTTTTGTACCCGGATTTAAACGGGCGACTTCACTGGAAGAGGTTGTAGCATCAAAACGGACCCTTAAGAAATCGGTCGGGGTATCGTTGATTTTGACAAATGCTCCCTGGTTTGCCGGAGTCGTCTCTGCTTCCTCGGCAGTTGCAGGAGCTACCGTGGGAGTAGCTGATTCTGCCGGCATAGCATCTCCGGCAACAGCCAGCTGAAAATTAACGGTCACTTTATATCCTTCGACAGTTTTTACTCTGACAGTTCTGCCGATATATCCTGTTGAGGTAAGCGCCAAGTCGTGTTCGCCGGCAGATATCGAGAGATTCAAAGGAGTGACTCCGCGGTCAATACCGTCCAGAAGGACTGATGCCGCGTCCGGTGTGGCAAAGACGGCAATCTGAGTTTCCCCGCCGGAAATTTTCTCCATGGTGACAATTTCTCCGGATGAAGCTACTTCACTTAAACCCAATTCCCTTTTAACATAAGTTAAAACCTGCGGAGTCAAAAGGACTTTGCCCTGCCATGGTACGGCTGTAGCCTGACCCTCATCGGGTACCAGTTTAAGCACATATTCGCCGGGTGGCTGTTTTTGATCATAGGGGGTTTTGCCTATCTCTTTATCATTGAGGAAAATCGTGGCTTCCGGTTGCGATATTACTTTTAATCCGGCGATGTTTCCCTGGGGACCGGCAATCAGCTTATAAACGACAAACAGAAAAACTCCGAAGAATATTAATAAGACTGCCAAGGTCTTCCCTCTCATGAAGTTAATATAGCATGTAGAAAAGGCAGTTTCAATCTAAATTGGTTGAATTTGATTAAAAACCCCCCGATAAATCGGGGGGTTTTGTAAGTTTTTTTAATTTTTTTTAGCTTAATAATCTCCCATACCACCCATACCGCCCATGCCTCCCCCTGGAGGCATAGCCGGCCCTTCTTTCTTTTCTGGAAGGTCGCAGATCATGGCTTCGGTCGTCAGGACCATTGAGCCTATGGAAACCGCATTCTGTAATGCCAAACGCGTGACTTTGGCCGGATCGAGTATTCCGGCAGCTACCATTGATCCGAATTCATTAGTCAGAGCGTTGAAGCCGTAATCAACTGTTTTGGCTTCATCCACTTTTTTGACTACCCAACCCGGATCTGCACCGGCATTTTCGGCAATCCGGCGAACCGGTTCGGATAGAGTCCGGTAAAGGATATCGATACCTGTCTTCTCATCCTCATATCTAACTTCCTTTTTAACCTTCTCAAGGACACTCCGCGCTCTCAGGAGTGCAATCCCGCCGCCGGGCACGATGCCTTCTTCTATGGCTGCTTTTGTAGCTGAAACGGCATCATTGACCCTCTCTTTTTTCTCCTTCATTTCCACTTCGGTGGCGGCGCCGACATTGATGACAGCTACTCCTCCTGAAAGTTTAGCCAGCCTTTCCTGAAGCTTTTCCCGGTCAAACTCCGAAGTAGTCTCATCGATTTCGCGTCTGATCTGGGCAATTCTGGCCTGGATCAGTTTCTTCTCACCTTTCCCGCCGATAATACGGGTGTTTTCCTTGTCAGCCCAAACCCGGTCAGCCCGGCCGCAGTCTTCGATGGTGACATTCTCCAGTTTCCGGCCCATGTCCTCGGAGATGACTTTGCCGCCTGTCAGGATGGCAATATCCTCCAGCATGGATTTCCGTCTGTCACCGAAGCCCGGAGCTTTAATAGCCAGGGCGTTGAAAGTGCCGCGCAGTTTATTGACAACCAGGGTTGCCAGAGCTTCCCCTTCAATCTCATCAGCGATAATGACCAGATTTTTGGAAATTTTGATGAAATTTTCCAGGAAGGGCAGTATTTCCGTCTGCACGCTGGAAATTTTTTTGTCGGTAATGAGGATATAAGGATCCTCTATCTCCGCTTCCATCCGGTCAGGATTGGTGACAAAATAAGCAGAGGCAAAACCCTTGTCAAATTCCATACCTTCTTTATAATCGATTTCCATGGCCAACCCTTTGCCTTCTTCGACCGTCACCACACCGTCTTTACCGACCTTTTCCAAAGCTTCGGCAATCAGGTTGCCGATAGTCTCATCTCCGGCGGAGATAGTGGCTACCTGGGCAATTTCTGCCCGGTCTTTTATTTTTTTGGACATGTTTTTAAGTTCTAAAACGACAGCTTCCATCCCGTGAAACAATCCGTTTTTAAGAATCATGGGATTGGCTCCGGCGGTGATGTTTTTCAACCCGTTATTGATAATTCCCTGAGCCAGTAAAGTCGCCGTGGTGGTGCCGTCTCCGGCATCATCATTGGTTTTGCTGGCCGCTTCTTTAATAAGCTGTGCCCCCATATTTTCAAAGGGGTCCTCAAGTTCTACCTCTTTGGCGACAGTGACGCCGTCGTGGACAACTGTCGGTGCCCCCCATTTTCGGTCCAAAGCCACATTCCTGCCTTTGGGACCCAAGGTGGTAACCACCGCTTTGGCTAAAATATTGACGCCTTTTAAGATTGAATGCCTGGCATCTTCGGCAAATTTAAGTTGTTTAGCCATAAAAAAACTCCTTTCAATTATTAATAATTAAAATTTACTCTATGACGGCGATAATATCTTTTTGTTCGACCAGAAGCCATTCTTCGCGTTCAATCCTGACTTCATTGCCGCCCCATTTTTTGTAAATCACTTTCTGTCCGGTTTTAACCTGCATGGGGATTTTCTTGCCGTCCTCATCGGTTGCGCCCGGACCGACAGCCATTATCTGGCCGATCTGCGGTTTTTCCTTAGCGGATTCGGGGAGGACGATTCCTGACGGGGTCTTTGATTCTTCCTCGAGGGGCTTGATTAAAACATTATCAAAAAGAGGTTTAACACTGCCTGATTTTATGTGCATAACTTTACTCCTGTTATTTATAAATCTTTATAATAATTTTTGCCTTAAATTTGGCACTTGATTTGAGTGACTGCTATTTTAGAGGATGGTTATTTTCTTGTCAAGAGGTGATGTCGGGTGTGTCAAGACGATTTAGAAATGTCCGCTTTTTAACGAAATAGAAATGTCCTCTTTTTCATAAATTTTTAATAATCTTTTTTAAACCGGTGCAATG
>MFJU01000028.1 GCA_001779315.1 Candidatus Gottesmanbacteria bacterium RIFCSPLOWO2_01_FULL_42_22
GTAGAATTATTAAGGGTGATATATTGTTTTTAGCGTTTACTGCAAGAGGAGATAAGATTCGAATAATTTCAGTAAGAAAAGCTAATAAAAAAGAAAGGAGACGTTATGAGCAAAAAATTTAAACCAATTCCGTATTTTAAGACGGAGGCAGAAGAAAGAGTATTCTGGCAAACTCATGATTCAACTGAATATGTAGACTGGTCTAAGGCTAGAAAAGGTGTGAGATTTCCTAATCTGAAACTTACAACTCGGCCGATTACTCTTAGATTACCAGTTGGTTTGATTGACAGACTAAAGATAGAGGCGCACAAAATGGATATTCCTTACCAATCTCTTATCAAGCAGCTGATTTATAACGGGTTATCCGAGTAATTTTTATTTTCTCCCTTCTACGAAATTGCAGGACGAAAGAAATTTACTTCTTAAATTTCAACGTCCTAGCAACGTTGAAATTGCAAAGCAATTTCTTACGTTGCAGTGATTTTCGAAAAAATTCGAACTTACTTTTCCGCCTTGCGTTAGCTCGGCCCCGATCGCAATCGGGGTCTCGCCTTTATCCTGCCTGCCGACAGGCAGGTATCTTTAGCCCGCGCTGTCTGCCTGAGGGCAGACCTCACCCTCCGGCGAGCAATGTAGTTTATTTTAGAGTTCACATTTTTCTGTTTTCTTGTCGACCCACCCGCCCAAAATATTGTAGGCGGCGACCCCGATTTTGTGCGAGAGAGCCTCCTAGGGGAGACTTCGCCCGTGTTTTTCTGAATTTATTATCTACTTCAGTCTCTGCCGGAGTTTATTTATGTTTATTATCGCCTGCAGTCGCGGGGTCAGTCCTTAAATCCGCCCCCGCCTCATTTATCATTTCCCCTCTGAGCGTTCGATCTTCTTTGGTAGTTCGGACGGGTTCGCCCCGCGCTTACTTCTCCAGGGCTTTTTTTGCGGGGCTCACGAAGTCGGGAGCACTCTTTGTATGTCTTTTAGCTCGGTTGTCTTTCTGTCGTGCTCCCTCCTTTTTAGGAGGTTATATCCGAAGGGGCGGGGACGGCGGACACCGCCTTTTTATATTAGATTTAATATTTATTTAACGCGAATTACTTTTTATCTTTTTTACTATTTCCTCGATATCTTTTTGACTTTTTGTTTTAGTTGATTCAATTTCTTTAAATAATTTCTTGGCTTCTTTAGATATATCTTCCTTTTTAATTGAAGAACCGCTTGTTTTAATAAACCATCTGCCAATTTTTGTTCCAAGTGGAATATCTTTATTCGCCATTAATCTTACTTTAGCCATGAGTTGAATAGTGCGGTTTTGCATATCTGTAAGGAATGCCTCAATTGCAATAAGTTGTTCAGAATATATTTGAGCATTTATAAGATAGTCCTGTTTTTGTATATGATGTTGAATATAAGCATTTTTGATATCCAGATATCCATCTGTCAGGCTGTCAATGTCATCGTTTAATTTCCTGAGTTGGTTATTAAAACTGAATAGATCGTTAATTAGATCGATGTCGTGCAAATTTACATAATGAGAACGATTGATAGGTAATTGACGAATTTTGCTGAAATAAATATTTCCAGAAGTGATTGCGTTATTGAAGAAAGGGATAAGGAAGAGGTTATCATGGATAATCCCACCTAACTCATTTAATTGTGTTTCGAGAAGAACAAGAGCGTTGTAATGTTTTAGCTGTCTTTCGTAAATTTTGGAGAAGAACTCTGCCAATCTTAAAAACAAAAACGCAAAGAAAGCACCTGCAAAGGCGCTGAATCCTTGAATTAAGAGTTCAGTCTTTGAGTCCATAATTTTTTTCTATCTTTTGTGGATTAAGATCCTAAATTCTAATGGAACTGTTAGTGAAATTATACTCTAAAAAATGAAAAGTGCCTGAAAGATATTGTAGAAGTAAAAGAAGTGCATGGTTGTGCCCACGCGTGTGTGTTGCATGGCGCAACCACTCTTTTACTTTACTCTACGTTACCATTCAGGCAACTTTTCTTGTCACTTCAACTTGCGGAATTACGACACACAGGAGTGTGTCTTGGGTAAAGTGCGTTTCAGCACTTTCTTGGTTGCTTCTAACGGAGCCCTCCGTTCCCATTACGGGGCATTTATATTAAATATTTAACTTCTACTGAACAGGCTTGACGAACTCTGCGATGATATTGATCGAACCGTAATTCTCCTCCTCATGCGGGTTGGTGAGAGTAAAACTGGCGGGTGTGCTTTTGTCTGTCCGCTCAATGATGTATGATCCTGCCGGGAGTCGTTGACTAACGTAGTCAATAACTTCACCGTAGTCATCTCTAACGGTAATGTTATTCCCATTATCAATCAGGATTTCACCACCCACTGCTGTAATTCTCACTTTTTCGTAGACCGAGAGATCAACGTTGCCAATCGGCGAGAAGTCTTTATAGATCTTCACGTCGCATTTGGCATTGTATCCTGCCCAAGAAGGACATAGGGAGCCAGTGCCTTCACTGACTCTACTTGTCAGGCATCCGGTCAGCAGGGTACTGACTACCACCAAAACAAAAAACGCTTTGTTACGCATTTTGGCCTCCATAGTTGCTAGAGATGGTTTTAGAAATTCAAGGTTGTAGTTTTTAGATGGTTTATTCTTCTCCTTTTATCTATTCCTCAAAAGTTGAGGTTACGTCCATGGCGTAGTTCTTGTCGGCGTGACGCACGATCAGGGCTGTCGTGATAATCCCACCCGTCAGAGCGAGAATCACCAACAGAATGATGAGCAGCGCTGCCGCACTATCTTTGCTGCTCTTGCGCTTGCCGCCAAAGAAAAACTTCATGACGTTTTCCAACGCATCGCCAGAGTGGCTTGCCGCCGTCCAGACATTCCGAGCATGCGCGTAGGTGTTCCATGCCGCGACAGCCACATCACCCAGATTACGACGCTTCCAAGCTACGATCAGACTGTGGATCCAGATGACGGTGCCACTGCCGAGAAGCGCTGGGATCAAGATCAGATAGCCCAAGTCGAACATGACCGATGCTTGCTCGTAAGTCAGCAATTCGCCGATGACAGCGCCGACGGTCAGCAGAGTGAGGTATACCCAGGTGAATCCCACCGCTGCCATAACCACGGCTGCCCAGACGATGACGCGTACCCAGCCGCCTACAACTTTTGCTTCAGTCCAGAAGCGACCAGCAGACCAGGCGTTCCACCAGCTAATACCAAAGTTCAGTATCAGCATTCCGAAGAGGATCAATTCGTTCATGTGTCAGTCTCCTTATCAATAGATTTTTCAGACTTTAAGTCTGGCCATCCGAATGGAAAGCGCCCTAAGCACTAAATTAATGCCCAAAGCGCTTCCCACTCAGAGAAGAGACTTTTAATCCGCAAGTTTTTAAAGTGCAAGAAATAGAAAACTTACAAGACAATAAAATAACGGGTGCAAAATACCCACTTTTATTTATCTTGTGAGGCTGAATACTACTATAGGCTTTCTTATCAATTTCTCCTTTGCATTTTTTTTCAAACTTGATATATTATTTTTGCACACAACTTATTGGATTGCTTTTTTAACGGCCGTCTTGGACAACTAGAGCAATCCAGTTGTGTGCACCAGGGCGGCCGTTAATGTCCTTATTTTTAAAAATTTTTGCGTTTTCTTTTGGTTTGCTGACGCGGAGTAGAGCCGACAGTTTTAGGCGAAACCCCGATAGCAATCGGGGCCGACCTGCCCGCCGTAGCTAGGCGAAGGCGGGGCTAACGCAAGGCGGAAAAGTAAGTTCGAATTTTTTCGAAAATCACTGCACACAGGGAATCCGCGTTTGAACGGGTATGGAGGCTCTCCGCGGGTGGGGGCGCGCAGAGCATGGCAAAAGGCTGCCGCAGGGAAACGGAGAGATGGTCGATTTTTGAAAAGAAGCTCAAAAGAAAACGCAAAAATTTAAGAGAACTGCTTATGAAATATATTGCTTATTGCAGGAAATCCACAGATGAAAAAGACCGGCAAGTTTTATCCATTGAGGCTCAAATTGCAGAACTTAAGGAATATGCTCAAAGAGAACATCTGGAAATTGTTGATTTTATAACCGAGAGTAAGACAGCAAAAGAGCCGGGGAGAGGAAAATTTAATGAGCTTTTGAACTTAATCGAAAAAGGACGGGCAAACGGGATTGTTTCCTGGCACCCCGACAGACTTGCTAGAAACTCCATAGACGGCGGGAAAATCATTTATCTGATAGATACAGGCAAGCTTGTTTCTCTGAAATTCCCTTCTTTCTGGTTTGAGAATACACCGCAAGGCAAATTCATGCTTTCAATTGCGTTCGGACAGAGTAAATATTATGTAGATAACCTGTCTGAAAACGTTAAAAGGGGAATAAGGCAAAAACTTCGAAACGGGGTCTGGCCAGGTAAAGCCCCTCTCGGTTACTATAACGATCTAAAAGTCCATTCAATCTGTATTGATCCGGTCAATTCCAGAATTGTCAAAGCAGCGTTTGAGCTGTTTGTGTCAGGGAATAAGTCATTTACCGATATTGCCAGGTTTTTATTTTCAAAGGGGATAAAAAGAAAAACCGGAACGATACCACATATCAATCAAATCAGAAATATACTTGCCAATAAGTTTTATGTGGGGATTTTTTATCATAATGGGGAAATTTATGAAGGAACACATAAGTGTTTTATTTCCAAAGATTTATTCAGAAGAGCGCAGGAGAGATTAAAAAAGCTGGATAGGCCACGAAATAAAGGCCATAACTTTCCGTTTGTCGGGATTGCCAGATGTAAGGAGTGCGGGGGAGCTGTAACCGCGGAAATCCATCGAAAATTCTATAAAAGTACTAATAGACATGCGGATTATATTTATTACCGCTGTACCAAAAAATTCGGCCAGTGTTCACAAAAATATATTTCCGAAAATAATTTTGAAAAACAATTGAGAAAAATTATTTTAGATTCCTCTTTGCCATTAAGTTGGGAAAGAAATTGGAGAAAAAGGCTTGCAGATGTGGAGATAGACGAGCAAAAATCGGCACTAACAAAAATTACTCAATTAAAAGAGGATTATTCAGAGGTGAACACAAAACTTAACCTGCTTCTTGATAGCTTTCTTGACCGGACGATTGAGGCAGAAATATACAAGTCCAAGAAAAACGAGCTGATGGAGAAACGGATGAGAATTCAGGAGAAAATAGGAGAGATTGAAAAGAACGGCTCCAGTTGGCTCGAACCTATGAGAAATTTTATGGATAGCGCCTTGCAGGCGCAAAAAAGCGCGCGGGCTAAAGATAATAACCAAGAATTGGGAATTATTGGTAAAACTGTCGGCTCGAACTTCTTTTTGGAAAATCGCCGACTCTCCGTTTCCCTGCGGCAGCCTTTTGCCATGCTCTGCGCGCCCCCACCCGCGCAGAGCCTCCATACCCGTTCAAACGCGGATTCCCCTGTGTGCAGGGCCAGGTGGAGTCGAACCACCATCAAAGGTTTTGGAGACCTCTATTCTGCCATTGAACTATGGCCCTATCGACCTTGAATTATATCACAAAAAACGTCTCTGTCAGTTGAAAAAAAGTAATATCTGTGGTGTCATAATAATATGTGGCCTTTGATCGCTGCCCTGATCGCCTCGGCCTTGGGCTTCACCGCCGGGATGGTAGGCAATAAACCGGCATCTTACAACCGGAATACCTCTGTCCTTTCACCTACCCCATTTTACCGCGCCTGCTATAATCCTGAACCGGACCAAATAATTACTTTAAACTGGCCTAACAATTTTATTGATTTGCCTGACCACCGCCGGAATCTACGTCCTGATGTATTCGCTTCCTTTCCGGAAACTTTTAACTCTATCCAAGATGAGGATGGCGACGGCATTGCCGACTGCAAAGCTTATGTCATGAACAGCAAAACTACGGAAAGCGAAATACCTTCTTTGACGCGTAATTTTATTAAAGTCAGAAGTGATGTGCGCATCTCAAGCTGCAAGACTGATGAACAGGCGGGACAATATGCCTCCGATTACGACTGCGGCTGGGATCCCAAACAGTCTCTGCGCGGCAGCTGTTTTATCAAAGAAAATGTCTATCCCCCTTTAAGGAAAATCGCGGAAACGGCAGTCGAGGGAGAAATTAGGGAAATATTCTGGAATCCCTTCAGTTACAACAACGGCTGTAATTACGAAGAGGGTCATAACTGCGGGCCGGGTGACTGGAATAGCCCAAATCTCAAAGATTTCATTTATGTCTTGAAAAGGCGGGATGCCGTTGATAAAACTGAAAAACCGAATTGCCCCTCCCTCTGGGATGCCGGCAGCAGCAATGAATCAGCCTGTTCCCACTACTTTGATGTTTATCTGGCTGAGGATACTTACCAGGCTATGCAGACAGCCGGCATACCCCAGGATCCGAATGAGAGGATGTATTTCCTCAAAAAAATCCTGGAAAACTGCCGTGAGCAATCCACGTTTACGCCTTTGCCCGATTCAATGTTGTGGATCCCGCCCTCTTTCATCAGAAAACCATTTCTGCCGCCCTCAATCCAAAATATGCCGGGAAAAATCAATCCCGTCGCCTCAATAGAAAGAGTCAATTACCAAAGCTATATTTGGAGCAAACCGAATAAGTTTGTCAGCTCAAAAACCAATCTTCTCAAATCAACTGAAAGACCGGGCACTCTCAATATATGCCCAGGCAGTTCAAGCAACTGTTATGATCCTATCGGCACAATTGATTTCCGCGATGAAGACGGAAACAGCGAATCATACCGGGTATATTCGCAAAGGTCGGCTCCGGAAACTTTTGTGCTGGTAAAAATAAGTGACCCCACCATCCTTCACACTTATTTTATTACCCAGAAAGACCTGCCTGCCGCAATCGGACACAGGGATCCCTCCCTCCAGCTTAAAAATATGGAATTCCTCAGCCAAAACAGCTGGACTTGGGCTACCCCCTGGTGCAAACCGGCCATTTACCTCTATCCGGAAAAGGAGACAACACTCACAGTCAAACTCAATTTGGCAGGAGAGTTGACAGCAGATATGCCTGCCTATGATCCGAACATGGGCTGGCAGGTAAAAGCATCAGCGGATGGCCAACTGATTGTTGATAACAAAATATACCCGTATTTATATTATGAGGCGAACATAAAAGGCAATAAACTGCCTGAAAAAGGCTGGGTGGTCGAAAAGTCAAAAGTCAAAACTTTAATATCAAAAATCTTAGCCGAAATAGGTTTCAATCCAAAGGAAATCACGGACTTTTCAGAATATTGGCTGCCCAAACTTAAGGAAAAACCCTATTATTTCGTAACTTTTCTGCCGGAAGAAGAAATCAACCTCAAAGAACAACTGATTTTTTCCCAAGAACCGGACACTATTATCCGTGCCAGAGTAATTTTTGAGGGATTGGCTGCCCCGTTTTCCGTTACAGAACCTGAAATCCATAAAAAGAAAAGGAAAGGATTTACAGTCACTGACTGGGGGGCAACGTTAATCAATCATTCGTGCTCTGATTGGAAAATGGAATAAAAAAGGCTCTTGCGAAGAAAGTTTTTTTATGATTAATTATTAGGAGTATGGACCCGAATCCTGCAACCAATAATTCTTTGGGTTCCTCCACTCCAACCGGCACTCCGGATTCCAACCAACCTCCGAAAATAAATTATTCTGTACCTAGTAGTTCCGCGGTTCCAAATACAGCCATACCGCAAACTGTTCCTTCATTTGCCTCTCCCTCAAACCCTATGCCTCCATCCCCGCCTCCATTTACCCCGGGACCGCCTTCAACTCCCCCGCCTTTCTCACCGCCTCCTCCTGTGGGCCCTCTATCCCAGATGCCTCCTTCATTCTCCCCGCCCCCAGAGCCTCCCCCCATCAGTAATCCGGTGATTGTTTCCTCCCAAGCTTCCGGAAAATTTCCCCTGATGGCGGTCATGCTAATTTTGATTTTAATCATTAGCGGTTTCTCCGGCTCTTTCCTGTATTTCCGCTTTATCGGTAAAAATAACAGATCCGGCGGCTCAAAGATCATCAACGAAGACATGACTCAACCGCAGATCAGCCGCGCCAAAGATAATATCGAGCTTCTGAAGCCATCAAGCGAGGCCGGCTCATTAAAACCAGGTGACATAAACTACAAAAATCCTTTTGACACAGCCGAGCAGGAAAATCCTTTTGCCAGCGAAAGTTCTTACCAAAACCCTTTCGGCGAAGAAGAGTCGCTCTCAAGCTATCAGAATCCGTTTGAAACAACACCATGATAAAATTTCAAATTTTTCTTTCCTCACTGCTAATTTTTTTCTTTTATTTATATTTTGCTCAAAATATTTCCGCCGCTCCCCGCTATCCGCTGCGGGAATTGGGCAGCTGCCGTGATGCCAAAGAGTGTTCGTTTTACTGCCAAATACCTAAAAATTATCCATCCTGCTGGTCATTCGGCAAATATATTTTAAACGGCAATGTCCTGGGAGAAACAACCGTCTCTGATGAAACAATAGCCAAAGAAAACAATGTCACGTTCCCGATTGCCGACTTAGGCAACTGCAATAGTGTCGCCGAATGCCGCCAGTTTTGCGCTGTCGAAACTAATCGGGCTGCCTGTAAAGAATTCGCCCTCAAGAAAAAACTGCTAAAAGCCAAGGTCAAAACAATCAAACAGGACCTTTTGAATACCGCCAGAAAGGAACTGGGTTGCGTGAGCGCTGCGGCCTGTTTTGAATTCTGTCTGGATGAGGCCAACCGCGATACCTGCCAGGCTTTCGGAGAAACATATAGCCTGGTCAAAAAAGCAGCTGTAGAAGTCCAAGTAATTTTACCCGAAGTCCTGCAAAAAAGCCGCCTGGAACTGGGCTGCAGCAATGAAGCAAGCTGTAAAAACCTCTGCGACCATCCGGATAACCAAAAAAAATGCGCCGCTTTTGCCAAAAAATATACCCTGCGTCAAAAACAACCGCTAAAAACTGCCTCTTCTCTAAAGGGCTGCCAAACAGAAGAAGAATGCCGGCAGGAATGCCGCCTGAATCCCGACAAATGTCCGGGTTTCCCTATAGAAAGGATTCCTTCTTTTGAAAACCTCTCTACCTCTACCAAAGAAGCAGAACCGACTGAAGCTGAATCGACTAAAGCCGCCAGCAGCGAATTTTAATACCCCTCTTCCAAACCCGATTGACAAGGTAAAAAATTTCCCGTAACGTGAAATAAGATAGATAAAAAAAGGCGGTGATCACATGGCCAAAAGAAAAAATTCAGAAGATCTATTTAAAAGCCATCCGGAATTAAAATTCCTCTTAGTCGTTTTTTTGGGATTGGTAATAGTCTTCGGAGTAATTATTTTTAAAACAGGTTAAATGGACAGGGATTCCAACTATACCCATTTTGCCATTTTGATACTGCTCTTAGTGATTTCGGTCAATCTGCTAATTATTGACCTGAAAATTTTTTCGCCTGCAGCCGATTTACGCCTGTCCGAATCAAAGACCGAAGCTGCTCCTGAACAAAACAGAATTGGAATTTTCGATCCCAAACAACAAAACATCAGTTGTCCCAGCGACTGTCTCTCTTCTATAAAAAGCGCCACCGAAAGCCTGGTATTGCGGACCGGCAATCCTCCCATAACTGCTGAGAACAATTATCAGCCCCAAACTACCAAAGAATATTTTATCCCTTTGGGAACCGGCACAACTTCCAAAAACAGCTGGGATAACCTGATTGCCACAGAAACAGTCATCGACACGAGTGTCTACGGCACCATCAAAGAAGCTTATTTCATCGCCGGATTGAAAAATCCGACCGGCAACGGACAGGTCGAAGCTCAAATTTATAATGTCACCGACAAAAATCCGGTTTGGGGCAGTCATGTCATCATGAACGGCCCGACAGAACAAACTATCACTTCCGGAAAAATAGGGCTGGCCAACGGAGGGAAACTTTACCGCGTGCAGCTCAAAAGCAGTATAGGCTATGAAGTAAATTTGGAAAATGCCAGAATACGAATACTGGCTTACTAAAAATCCCGGATCGTCATACCTGCGACGATCCCGGATCGTCAGAGAGTTGACAAGAATATTTTTTTGGGATACGTTGATAATAGATGGCCGGCAAAACATTTAAGCAACATATTTTTTGGGCAACCAGCTTCAATCAAATACTGATTACGGGCTTGTGTTTCCTGTTGGTTTTTGTGGCTTTCCTCTATACCAGCTACTACTCTCCCACCTCCCAAGCAGCCAGTCCCAAGATGCCTTCTGATATCACCATTCCCTACGGAGACTGAAAAACCGCTTTCTCCATTGACAGGCTTTCCGAATTCTTCCTAAAATGAATCAGAGATGGCTTATTTCCGGGCCTGTTTACTGATTATCCTGTTTTTATTGACATTTCCGCCAAAGATTGCCGGCCAAACTCCCGCCATGCCTCAAATATCCTTTGGCAATCTTTTAGGCACGCCCAGCCCGGTCAGGAATCTTTCAGTTGAAGAAAGTAAAGCTATACGCGTCAAAAAATTCCTGGAGATTATTTCTGAAAACGGCAAAAAGTCCCTGGCCCAATTTGAGAAAAAAAGCAAACTGCCCCAGGTTTCCGGAGAATCAAAAAGCCTTTCCGATAATATCGCTTCCTACCTCATTACACCCGTACCTACCCTCAATCCTTATCTTGAGAATATTCTGGCCGAAACGACAGCCAACTCGAATCATATGGGCCTACCTAATTATATTGAGCCAAAATCCATTTATACTATTGCACTCCTGGGAGACTCCATGACAGATACTTTGGGTAAAGAACTTATACACTTGCGTATTCTGCTTAAGGAAAATTTTCCCGGCAAGCAGTTTTTTCTGCTTAATTACGGCCAGGGAGCCACGGATATCGAAAGCGGTTTGAAAAGGCTGACTGAGAGAACCACATATTTAGGAGAGTCCTATGCTCCCCTGGTCGCCTACAAGCCGGATATTGTGGTGGTAGAATCTTTCGCCTATAACCATTGGGGAGCGGAATTGTCCGACCTCAATAGGCAATGGCTGGCTATCGCCCGCATCATCGAAACCATCCGCTCATATTCCCCTGATACCCGGATTATTCTGGCCGCAACAATTTCCCCCAATGCATTTAAATTCGGAGACGGCATCCTCAATTGGTCAAAAGATATGAAATGGGACGCCTCAATCACCACCAAAGCCTATCTCTCGAACCTGATTAATTTTGCCACCTCCCAAAACTATCCGCTGGCTGACGCCTATAGTGCCTCTTTGGGAGCTGACAGCCAGGGGCTTTCCCGGTATATCAATCCTGTCGACAACCTCCATCCTTCCGAAGAAGGCAAGATGCTTTATGCACATAAGATTACAGAAACAATCAAACTTCACAATCTGATAAGATAAAGACATGCTCTGTCCTGATTGCAATCATCTACTGCAGAAACTGTCGGTGACCACCAAAGAGGGAGGACGATTTGAAGTGGACCACTGCGGACGCTGCGGCGGCACCTGGTTTGACCCCTATGAAATCAACCGCATCCCATACCATGAAGTGGTTTCCCTGGCTCAATTGACGGTGCTGCCTCTTAAAAAAACGCCGGTAACCCAAAAACAGTTGTGCCCGCAGGACCATCAGGAGCTTTCTCCCCTGACCGGCGATGCCGTACCCCGCTCAGTGAAGCTCTTAACCTGCAGGAAATGCTTAGGCATCTGGGCCTCTCAAAAAGACCTCTGGCAATTCAAAAAGCACCAGCAAGACGTCATATCAGCTTATGATGAAGGCAATAAATTCTTTCCCAACCTTTCCGTGGTTTTTGTGCCGGCTGTGACACTACTGCTCTTATTAATAACCACATTTACTACCATTTCGGGGCTGCAGAAACAAAAGGAAGACAGAATCATGGCAGAGGAGATCATCTCCAACCTGTCCCTTTCCAGGATCGCCGACGAATCCCTGGGGGTAACTTTCGAAACAGCCGTGTCTGTCACCTCGGAAATATACTTGGGAATATCCGAAACAGCCGTTGTCAGGATACCGGTTTCCCCGCTCCCTTCCGTTTCCCACGCCACCATCGTCAGAGGACTAAAAAAAGGACAAACTTATACTTATCAGATTGTCGTGACCGACTCTTCCGGTAAAACCTACCGCAGTCAGTACCAAACCTTCAGATTCTAAATTCCGACCCTTGACTTCGCAGCATTTTCTAGCTAGCTTAGACAAAGCTATGCAGGTAAATATTTTTGAAGCCAAAACCAATCTCTCCAAACTTCTCGAACAAGTAGCTGAAGGCAAGGAAGTCGTTATCGCCAAAGCGGGAAAACCTATCGCCAAATTAGTTTCATACAAAGAAATACCTGCTCCCAGGAAATTAGGATTATGGAAAGGAAAAGTCTGGGTATCCAAAGACTTTGATGAAGAAGAGCCTGAAATAAACAAGCTTTTCTATGGGGAATAACAAATATTTATTGGATACCAATATTTTTATCTGGGCAATGGGGAGAGAAGCAGACGACTTCCGCTTAAACTTATTCAACTTCTCCAAAATCCTCAAAATAGCATTTTTGTCAGTCTTTAGTTTCTGCTGATCATAATATCTGGCGCTATAAAATCAATTTACTCAAAGCCGAAAGGGACAGGCAAACGGAATACTGACCTGTGCAAGACACAACAGCCGTATTTTCCCAATGCTTTTATATGCAATTTAGTCCCGTATCCTTTATTCCTGCCCCATTTGTAGACCGGGAATTGCTTTGATAAATTTGCCATCAACCGGTCGCGGTAGACTTTGGCCATAATTGAGGCAGCGGCAATTGAAACTGATTTTTGATCGCCTTTGATAATATTCAGCTGGCGCCTCAATCCCCCGGGCAGATGTTTCATCTTGTATCCGTCAATTATTATAAAATAAGACTTCCCATTCATTATTCCTAATTCCGAATTCATAATTCTTATAATTGCCCGCCTCATGGCCCTACCGGTCGCTCTGACAATGCCAAGAGTATCGATCTCTTCGACGCTTGCCTGCCCGATTGCGCTATTGAAATATTTCGGGATTATTTTCGCCAGAGCGCGCCGTTTTCCGGCACTCAATCTTTTGGAATCATCAATCCCCAATTTCAATATCGCTTCTTTAGAAGCGGGAGTTTTAATGAAGACCGCTCCGGCCACCACCGGCCCTGCCAGGCTCCCCCGACCGACCTCATCCACCCCGACTACCGTCCCGATCCCCTGACGCCAGAATGACTCTTCGAATGAAAAATCCGGGAATTTTTTCACTACCTGCATTATAACTTTTGTTTTATAATACCCTCAATGAACCGTAAATTGATTAGATTTGTCTTTATCGCTGTTGGTAATAATTGTTGATGCTATTCTTTACACAGTTTTATCCCACCAAAAATCCTGAAAAACCGAACATTCTTATCCCTTTATCTCTATTCATTTGATCTCATATTAATGCTATGATACGGGTATCTATGAATCTTAATGAAAAAGATTTTGAAAAATTAAATAAATTGGGCATAGAATGTCTTATTTTATGCGGATCTCAAGCTCAAAAAGTCGTCAATAACAAAAGCGATTACGATTTTTTGGTCCTGGGACCCAAAAATCAAAAAACTTACGACATCTTATATGACATGCTCTCGGAAAAAATTAACAAACTGACTGATATCGATATTGTTTTTGAATCAGCCGCGCCCATGGAGTTTAAACAGCATGCGGCAAAATACGGAATTGTATTATATGAAAAAAGTTCCTCAGTCTTTGCCGATTTCAAACAAAAAGTGATGATTGAATATTCAGATTTCGCACCATATAGGGCAATTTTTTCCAATGCTACACTTGCCAGAATTCAGCCATGATCAAATTAAAACTGGAAAAAGATATTATTGTCAAAAGAATGGACGGAATTGAAAGTGAAATTGCCGATCTTAATAAATTAGCTGAAAAAAGCTTGTCTGAATTTACCACCGGCGACGGTTGGAAACTGGCACAATTTCATCTTCACAGAGCGCTTGAAGGAGTATTTAATATCGGTTCGCATATCTTATCCAGAATCCCCGGAGCAACAGCCACTCAATACAAGGAAATTGCCTTAAAACTGGCTGAATTCCATATTGTGCCCAAAGAATATGCTGAAAAAAAGTTGGTTGAAATGGCCAAATACCGTAATCGCCTTGTTCATTTTTATGCTGAAGTAAGCCCTGAAGAGCTGTATAAGATCATAAAAGAAAATCTGGGAGATTTTAATATATTTCTTTCATCAGTCAAAAAAGTTTTAACCGATCCTCAGCAATTTGATCTGGAAGTGGAATAAAGAAAAACTCTTTTAACCCGCCAAAAATTCCTGATTTTAATAACTCTTCTTGTCAAATTATAGGACTTGTTATAAAATACCCCAGGTTATCTAAAATCCCTGATCCTGCCCAAAATTTAATACCGATGTCAAAGTGTGATTTGGGTTATATACCATATATAACTACTCTGCCCACCCCGTCTGCCGCAACTCTTCTATTGGAAAAAATTTCCCATAAACTCCACATCTTTATTTTATCTTATAGGACTTTTATTCTTATTTGAAACCTGATTTCTCCTCGGATACACCTCCGAGGTGACAAAGCAACGACTTTGGCTCCTCGGATGGTGGAGGGATCTGACTCCCCCGAGGTGAAGGAATCAGAAATTGTTGAGATCGGAAAAGAGGAGGATAAAAAAACTTCCTTCTCTTTCCTGGTCTCTAACTAGGGATCAGAGGACGGGTCCCGGCTGAATCCGGATTAACCAAGGCATTCGCGCCTGGAAAATCAGGACCCACAGCCGATGTCCCGTCATGTGTTGTGCTTACAACAGTCCGATCAAAGCATCGGACCGGTTGTAGCCATCGCACCTTAACAAGTGAATGAAGGAATAATTAATAAGATTTAATTAAGTAATTAAGGGGATTTATTAAGGCAATAGGTAATAGGTACTAGATAAAAAGAAGTTCTTTGGTTACCTGGTTAGTTACTTGGTTAGTCGGATGGTAGACGGTATGGAGCGAGGTGGAACTTGGCTGATTGGAAAAAAATTCATCTCCCCTGCCTGTTAGTAAACAGGATTGCCCTACGTTTGGAGGAACCGGAATTTAGCCTCAGATGAACACAATTTATCATCAGGTAAAAATAGTGTTCAGTCGATCCTGAGGCTCTGCTCCGGTTTCTCCAGCAATTTGGGAGAATAGAATTTTTTAGAAAAGGAAGGAGATATGCCAAGAAAAGATCCGGAAGGAAAGTCAATCAAGGAAGAAAGAAAACGGGAAAAGAGGTATATACCTCCGAAATATCGTCGTCAAGAAAGACAGAAAAAAATAACAAAGAGAGACCAGGAAGAAAAGGAGACTGAAAAATGAGTCCAAAAAATACAGATAAAAGAAAACCGGTCAAACCGGGGTCTCGAAAAGACCGCAAGGGGAGACAAAAAACAGCTGAGGAAGAAAGACAGCAAAAGGAAAGGGAGGAAAGGAGAAAAAATCCAATCTTACCTATTCGCGGTGAATGATTTTTTTTCCGACAAGTCCTGCAATGCAGGACTTGTCTGGTCTCATTCTTTCATTTCAGGGTAAGGTGTCCCTGAATAACAAAAAAACACCCGGTTACGGATGTGTTTTCCGTAACTGCAACTCCTTTTTAGACAGCGCAACAGGAGGTCCCCATGCGCGCGCGTTTCATTTTTATCAGCGCGCTGGGAATCTTTTTCCTTGCGCTGCTGATAATTCTTTCGACAGACACCGCTTGCGCTGCAAGCGGTCAGCCTGGTCCCTGTTTCCTCTTCCCGGAGGGAACTGACTGGTACCTTGGCGGTCGCGGTTATCACAACGGCTGCGAAGGAACAAATATCCAGTGTGGACCGATTATGGGTTACGACTATATCGCTCCGTTAGGGACGCCAATATTGGCGCCATTCGACGGAACGGTTACGGCATCATGCCATCACGACGGTGTCGGCAACACCGTCTTCAAGATGGTCTCCTCCGATGGTGAATGGGAGTTCGGTTCCCTCCATCAGGAGTGCAAAGTTTCAGGTCCTGTCAAAGTAAAAGCAGGACAAGTCGTCGCCTACGTCGATAAGATAGGAATGGCGAATGGGATTCCCCATTCGCATGCCTGGTTCCGAAACACCAGGACTGGTCAGAATACCTCGGATCACGATCAGTTCTGGGATTGTCTCGGCGACGGTCCTCCCCCTCCCGAACCGCCTCCGCCAGGACCCCCGCCAGAGGAAAAAGAATGGTGGGAAAAAATCATTGATATGATCGAGGAATTCCTTGGGGGAGTGGATCTGTCAAAGATAATCGAGGCGATAAAGAATTGGTTCAATTCGATCCACCAACCGGGAGAACCGCCGGAACCAACCCCGCCGGAAACCAAGGTCCATAAGTTCTCCATCTCGGCTCAAAAGCCCAGTAACGAAGGTTACCAGCATAACGTCCGGGCTTTCTTTGCCTGGGTCACCTCCGGGTATGACCTCGGCAAGATGAACGAGATGGACTTGAACAACTTCGAGGGCTCCTGGACTCTCGAAGGTAAGGAGCGGACAACCATCAACGCTGTCTTCGGTACTGAAAAGTACGAAGAGGGCCAAGGCATGGTTGTTCCTCCGGGCTATAAAATCGGCGATGGCGTCTGTAATGCCGCCTCGATCACCGCGTTTGTCATGGCTGATGCCGGTGTTCAGGTCGAGTGTGATACACCTGATCATCCGCCGATCCCAGGCGTACCCCAAGAATGGTGGTGCACGGTCTGCATCCCCAGCCCGACATACGGGCAGTGCCAAGTGCAGGACGTGCATATGGCCAATCTTGGCTACGAGAAAGTAACCCTCCATTGGAAAGTTACCGGTGACACTCTCAGCATGTGGGTGGAAACCGAAAAACCTCCAACAGGAGGAGGAACCAAAGTCGACTGGTTTAAAATCGGGATCATTATCGGGGTAGTCTTCCTGATAATATTCCTGGTTAGTCGACGGAAACCGGAGCTAGCCGGCCAGGCTCTTGTCTGGACCCTCGACCACAGAAAGACGGTCAAAGGGATCCTGCATGAGGCCTTCAAACTGGCCTGGAGTTGGTTCATCGTGGTGATCTCGGTGGCAGTAATCTTTACGCCACAGTTGCGCGAGATCGTGCGCTTGGGATTTATCAAGTGGATCGGCGGAGACACGCTGATTCAGAACTGGCAGATAGCAGCTCTGCTGCTTGCCATCTTGGCAAATCTTTTAATACGCGCAAGGGTTGCCCGTAAACAACCTAAGCCACGAAAAACCGCTCTGGTGCAGCGGCCGGACGGAAAAGTAATTGAAGTAATCCCCCACCGCAGGAAGAGGCGCTGGCGCTGGCTCTGGCTGGCAGTTGCTGTACTCTTCATCATCAGCCCGCTGGATGGAGATATTCCGGTGGTTGATGCGGTGGCTTTATTGGTGGCGTTGTTCCTCTTCGCTAGAGGACGCGGCTGGAAATGGCTCGTAATACTTGGAGTCATCATAACCGTAGCCGTCCTTCTGTTTGGAGGATGGTTCAACGCTTTTAACCCCAGCTATGTAACTTATACGGGTCTTTACGGGCATCTGGGCCCGGGCGGCTGGGGCAGCCTATCAGAGTACAGCACTCCGGAACAGGCTGTGGAAGCTGTACAAAAGTACGCAAGTGAAGTGGATGCCTGGAACGGCTCCCGCCTGACTGTCCCGGTGGTTAATCTCGTCGAAAGAAACGAAGACGAGGCAACCATTGAGGCGGTCATCAAGGCGTGTCTGCCGGTCCGCTGCATCGTGATGCTGGACATTTCTCCCCAGGAGGATGTCTTGGCAATCATCGAAAAGTGGACTTGGTGGAATAACGTTTGGTTCGATGTCGATCTCGAGCACCGGCAGGGTCGGGATATCACCGACCTCGAACTGAACTTGTGGAGCGCCAAGTACTTCACCTTGCGGCTCTCCCGCGGATTGTACCTCCCCGGGGTATTTGCCTTTTATGATTTTCGGAGCAATCCGAAGATCTGGCCGAACAAGGCCGTCATCTGGCGATACCCTAACGGCATCGTTGTACCCATCTTTGATGGGCACTGCCAGGGGGAACAATCCTGCAAAGAAGTTAAGTACAACGCAACCCGGCTCTTTCTTAAGAACTACGAGAAAGCCCAAGAGTTCGGGTTGATGGAATTTGTGACCAGGTGGGGCTGCGGCTCCCAGTACGGCGATTGCGGCTTTACTCCGCAGGAGTACTGGCAAGAGTTCAAGCCCCTGATTTACCTGGCACAGTAAAAATAAAAAAGAAAGGAGGTGATGCCTGACATCCTTCCGCAGGACCGGACTGCGCGTTCCGATAGACTATCGGAAACTAACCGTAATTCCGGAAACGGAATGAGCAATTCCAACTTATTCGGGCAAAATGCCCAAGGAGACTGAAATGAAGCTTTTTGAGCTTCTGACACATCTGTTTGAATGGTTGTTAGATCACCCGATTACCGCCCTTATCATCTTTGTCGGGATCGTAGTTACGGTTGTTTTAATCGTAATCTCGGTCAAATGGGCTAGGGGCGGTCCCAGATCCTTGGTGATCTTCGCTGTGAGCATCCTCTTCTTCGGGGTGTTCTTTCTCTGCCTGGTGGTCTCGATTATCTTTTCGAGCTGGGTCGGAACATATTTGGCCAATCTAGTTATCACCAGGTATGGTCAAACGATAGAGGATGCAGAAAACATACTGCCGGATGGGATTCAGAGCGCACCCACGCCAGGAAGTGGCGGTAATGACGGTGGTGGCCAAAGCTGGCTCCCTGGACCATACGTGATTGACCACGCTTCCGGCTCATCCACCCTTCGTGAAGGATCAAGCGCAGAAACACAATCTCTTGGGGAGATCCCAAATGGCACTTCCGTTGAGGTCATCGAGTTTCAAGACAGCAACTGCCTCGATGAGGTGTGCTTTCGCGCACATATAAAAGCGCAAGGGAATTTTCCCGAAGGCTGGGTCCACGCTTCGACCCTCAAAAAGCCGTAGCGTGTCCAGCTATCACCCCGAGCAGGCCGCCTGTCCTTACCCTAGCACTATCGCTAGGCGGCCTGCCTCGACGGCAAATCCTTCATTCACTAACCCGTGTCTGTGCTGCAACATATGAGTTTAAAAAGAGTCAATCCGGCCAAATTAGGCCTCTATTCCTGAACAGGAAGACTCACTCACACAAGCAGCACAGACACAAATTTTTATATTGTTCCATTAAAAGGCAAATTGGATAATAATATTTACTTTGTCGCGTACACATGCTACAATTTGTTTTTTAATGATATAATATAACGAATTTTTTTGTATGAACTTTGATTATAAATTTCGTTAAGGAGGAAAAAATGGTAGGAGAAGAAAATGGTATAGTTCGCTGGCATGAACAGGATAATTGGGGAGAATGGACAAATGAACAACAAAATCCTGAACAACCCCTTTCTGCACCTGAACCAGGTGTTGATTACACAACAGGATTTGCCGGAAATGCCGGTAAAGAAATACGTGCTGTGGGTTCTGACCTTGGATATTTTACCGGACGAGGTGTACGAAACTTTGTATTGCAGGGATTGGCAGATTGGGCAAATCCGCCTGCAGAAGTGAAAGCTCGGAAAGTTCCAAAAGAAAAAGGCCCTTCATTCGGTCAAAAAGCCAGAGAAGCAACTGGCAGAGCTGCCAGAAGAGGGGCCAATGCTGCAATGCGTACCATCTTTGATTTCATGAGACGCCGATCTTCCGGCGAGGTTTCCCTCGGATTTCCTGTTGATGATATCGTGGAAGGTGAATTCAAAGACGTTACAGATCAATAATATTACATATATATAATATGAGCTATTTTGAAAGTGGTGATTGGCTAGGTCAAAGACCAGCAAAAGTTATAGGACAACCATCAAGCCAAGCTGGAGATTCATTTTTAACTCGAGACAACTGGGGTACTTGGGATTCGCAACCTACACAATATGCACTTGTACCCGTACAAAATCCTGACGATGGAGTCGATTTTTTTGACGCCGCAGGCAGAATAATAGCAGCCAAATACCTCACCAAACCGGGAAAACATGGAGAACCAAGTTTTGTTGACAGACAACAGGAAAAATTGGTACATCAATTAAACAGAAGTATGAGTTTATTCGGCGCCATGACGGAACCGGTAGTAAATCCTTTCCCCGCCAATTTTAATCCGTTAATAGGTACTATTGCCCAACAGTATATTGATTTATTGCCAAGTGATGCTTTTACACCGACACAGTTTGATACTCAAGTTGATTTGGACACAAGATTATTGGCCGAAAGGCTAAAATCAGGTAAATTGGATAAGGATTATGATATTACAGATGACGAGCGCCTGATTGCCCATGAAATCAATACTCTCATTGGTGCATATCCGGCCGCCAAGTTAGCTGAAATACTTAAAACACATGTCTTTGGCCGCGCCAATGATATCGTAGCATTAAGACATGCTAACAGGTTTACACACCTACAGCAAAGCCTTGCTAACGGAATGGAGAAATTAAATAGAATACAACCGGACAGATGGTTTGCTGTTGATTGGCTGACAAATTATCTATTGTTCACACCTGAAGAAAGGAAAGATTTACAAAATACCATCTGGACTATCACACCTACCCAAGTACACGTTAAAAGCATTAGCAGGCTTGCTGAGGATGCCATAAGATATCCTCTAACAAATTTTAGTCCTCATGGAGGAAGCGATGATAGAATTTATGTCCAGGATGGAACTATGAACTATGTTGATCGTTTAAGGAGCATAGGTATTCCTCAACTGCAACCTGCCATAAATACTTGGGCAAGAACGGGTATAGGTGGTCTGGTCGTATTCAGAAGCCTAAGAAGAGATGAAGAGGTAGCTAGATTCGGAGTCAGGAATTCTGCAGCTACATCAGATGCTATAAATAAATTAGGTGAAGTGGCAGGTAGCTATAAATGGACTCTGGATAGAATGACCGAAAGTCTCAGAAACCCGGAAGGGGCTTATAAGTATCCTATCCGTCCCAATATGATCTTAGGATTGCTGCCCGACCCGCTTGTAACTGAAATTGATTTTAGAATAAGAAATAATGAAATTGATTGGGCATCCGGTTTGCCCCAGATTGCACAGGTTAAACAAGACTTAAAAGCACAATTAACCGCTGCTGCCTTAAGAGCCGCTACCAATATCAGACCGGATGGAACCGTACCAAAGACCATGCAAGCTCCGGTTGATGAAGTTTCAAAACAGATTACAACATGGAGTGGTGCGGAAGAAAGAATTAAAGGAAAAATTTCTCCTCCTGCAAAAAAATCAAGGAGCAGAAGGAGCCAAGATTAAAAGAAAGGAAATATAATGAAACCAAAAGAAATGGCATCTCAATCACATCAACCTGCTGCTCCAGCTTCTCCTCTTGAAGCTTTCAGTCAATTAAGATATAAACAAGTTCAATACTTGCAGAAATACTTTCCCGGATTAGAACCATCACACATTGTTGATCTTTTGAATACTTTTGCTCCAACAGCAGAACAAAAAGACCGTGCTGAACAGGCAGAGGAGTTACATCAGGCGAAAGCAAAAAGACATGACTTATCTGCCGGATTAGGTAATCTTTTAGTTGATGCTGAAAGGAGATTACAAACCACGATTGCAGAAAGCCAGAAACCTCATCCTCCAAGCGGAGTAAGAAAGTTTGTTGACCAACTGCTTCAACCCCTTACAGCTTTAAGTCAGGAAGCACAAAAAAAACGGGAGGGTCTGACAGGAATTCTTTTTAAGGATACTACTGAAGATACCCAGCCTATAAAAGTCGGAGAATCTGCTCAACAAGCAGACGTTCCTCCTTTTTTACAAAAGCATGCAGTCCGTGCTGCATTATCATTTGATATTGATGAAAAACCCGAAAGTGGTAAGCAGAGGAATATTTGGGATAGAAGCGAGTGGTAAAATATAAGTCAGGTGTATATCGATATTGTTTTCAAAAAGAACAATGTCCTACTCCCTCTATTCTTCAATTTATCCGCTCGTCTCCCGATACAATCGGGACTGATGAAAAATTATATGCTATACTATTCTCACATGAAAGAAGAAGCTGAATTATGGTTTAATTTGGCTGTAGAAGATTGGGAAAATGCACTTCTTTTATGGAAAAACACCGCTACGGCTTGACAATATTTTCCTGCCAGCAAGCTGTCGAAAAAATTCTTAAAGCTTATATTGTTGAATATAAACGTAAAGTACCGCCTAAAACTCACCGTATAGAAGATCTTATTGAAATAGCAGGTCTTAATCTAACCGAAATCCAAAATCCTCAAGTAATTGAACTTTCCAAAGCTTATATCAGGGTCCGTTATCCTGACTTGAATAAACAATATTTCAAATCAAAAGAACTTACTGAGCCATTGTATAATATGGCCGAAGGAGTTTATCTATGGGTAAAAAGCAAATTCAAAAAGCCTTAAAAATATTTACAGAGCGAGCAAAAAAGAAATTCAATCCTGAACAGATCTTTTTATTTGGATCGTATGCTCGTGGCCAAGCTAATGAATATAGCGATGTTGATCTTATTGTCATCTCCAAAATATTTGTCAAAATTCCCCAAGAAAAACGGTTGGATATTCTCTACGATCTTACAAAGGGTCTTCGTCCAGATTTCCATGTATATGGTTTTACCAAAAATGAGCTGGAAAAAGCTTCTCCTTTGACTACTTTGGGTGAAGCCAAAAAAACCGGTATTAGGTTAAGCTGATTAGTTACGGCGAGGTGAAACGAAACGGGCGGAATTATTCCTGGGTTTTATCTTTTCTTTCAAAAGCAGGACGATAACCAGGCTCTCCGGGAAGCGCTGTTGTTTCCCCCGGTTCAAAACCATGCAAATTCTCATATTCCGCAGCGGCATGATCTCCGAAACGTTCCCTGGTATGAGTAGTTTCTATTCTCCCCTTAAGATTACTCCCTCCTGCCTGATCTAACTCTTCTGGACTTCTGGGTCTTACAGGTGGAATTATTTTTGGGATTTCACTCATTTTAAAATATTATACTATCTCTTTCATATTATATATTTTCCCTATACTCCAAAATAATTTATACTATATTACCTTACTCTTCTAGTTATTTTCTGATTTGCTCTTGTCAAAGTTCCATCTCTTCTTACTCCACCAATACTTGTCACTATTCCTCTATCAGTTAATACATCATATTCACTTATTGCTGGTCGTTCGTCAGGAATTTCCGGACCATAATTCAAAATTATCAATTTGGTTTTACACTCATCATAAGGTCCATCTGGTTCACGCATTTTTCTTCTCGCATTCGGTGGAACCTCGGTCCCCAGTTCCGGAAAAACATCAATTAACTCATCAGGCGGAGTATGGAAATCTCGAAAAGAAGACTTTCCTCCTCCCGCAATATCTCTAGGGCTTTTGATTTCTAACATATAGATAAGGAATTATACAATAATCTGATAATATCAAAAAATGTTTAAATTTCTTACAGCTTGAGGGATTTGAGGCAGTTTTTAAAGCCGGCTTGCCACCTCAATAGTAGACTGGATTTGAAAATTTGAAGCCAAAAAGGAAGAAAACGGCTAGGCCGAGAATGAAATAAATAATCAGCCAGACAACCGTCAGAACAACGGTTAATACCCCCCAACCCATTCCCTTTTTATATCCGTAATACAGCCCCGGAATGAATAAACCGACTATATAAACGCAGAAAGAAATTATCATTGCCGCTACTCTCAACAACATGGCAATCTGATAATCGGCATAATTCAAATAGTTAAAGAGGAGAATTAATAAAATACCGTAACCGCCCAAAATCAGTGATGAAATAAAAGATATGCCTGCTGCCATAACTGCCCGTATACTGTTGTCTTCTTGGGTCTGATCGGACTTAATTTCCTTTTTTAAGGCGCTCCCACGTACATATTTCAGGATTTTTCTAGCCAGCAATGTAATTAAAGCCAGCACCAGCAATATGCCAAATACTGAAACTATTATTTCTTTCCCGTATAACTTAAATCGGGAATTGGCGTAGATCCCGCTGACTTTATAAGATTCAAGGGGTGCTAGGTTAGCCGCATTCTTCACAATCGCACCCTGGCCTATCTGGGAAATAACGTTATCTATAGCAGAGCTTGCAAAAGCCCCTCCTCCTTTTGCTTGCGGGGATTTCATCAACATTTCGCTGTTGGCGTATCTGTAACCGACTTCCCCCTGGCCGCCTTTGATGAACATATCCGCATCAGTCGAGATGCCTATATTGAGATTATTAATGGCATTGGCTGCCTTCAAAGACTCAATGGTAAATTTATAAGCTCCGAAAAAGTTTTTCCGGGCAAAACCTAAAGCCCTGAAATAAACCAAAAAAGCCCCGGATTTTTCATTCTGAATCGGCTTTGGCAGAAAGATTTCCAGTGTATCGAGGCTATAATTATATTTGGCTCTCTGGTATTTCCCTCCGCCGTAATAGTCAAAATAATCGGGCTCACTGTACTCTAAACATCCCGGATTATATTTTAAAGGCATCCCTATCCCTTCCGGATTAAGCGGTCTCTGGGCATATCTCATACAGTAGCCCTGGGCGGTAATCTGGTAAGCGGCTATATCGGAAGGGAGTATTCTGGATGGCAACCTCAAGGAAACGGCAGTTAATTCCGATCCGTCCGGATTTAAGTTTGATAATGCAACTTTCAAAGTCACTACGGCTTCCCCATTGCCCCGCAAGACCACGGAATAATCGTGATTTTCACCGCTAAAATGCGGGGGCCGTCTGTCCGGTACCGGATAATATTCCGGAGCGATTTTCAGTTGGGCCGGTTCTGTTTGTTCGACAACATCCGGGTATCCGGACGGAGCAAGAAATATTTCCTGGGCGAAACCTGAAGACGGAATATTCAATAATACGAGACTCAAAATAAACGCAGAAACTGCCAAAAATAATTTCCTCATTTATGTTAATTAATCCACAAAATTCAGTCTCTGTCAATAAGCCTAAACAATCTTGCAGGCGATTTTAGAGTTTGAGGGATTTGAGGTAGTCTTTGAGTTGGCCGTTGATCTCGGGGTGTTTGAGGGCCAGATCGATAACTGTCCTCAAATATTCGAACTTATTGCCGGTGTCGTAATAATGGGCATTGTCGATTTCGCAGACCAAGACTTTTTCTATCTTAATCAGCTGGTCTATCGCGTCCGGAAGCCATAATTCTCCGCCTTTGCCCGGTTTCAAGTTCTCAATAATCGGGAAAATCTCCGGCGGCAGGATATAAGCGCCGTGAGCAGCCAGATTGGAAGGAGCTCTATTAGGATCCGGTTTTTCGATTATCTGCAATACCTGGTAAACATTGTCCTCGATATGTTTAACCTCGGCGATACCGTAACGGGCCAGGTCCTTTTTGGATTTTATCCTGACGCCTGAGATGACCGGAGAACCGTATTTTTCATAGACATCAATCATTTGCTTCAATCTCGGAGGATTGGCATGAATAAATTCATCTCCCCATAAAACGGCAAACGGCTCGTTGCCGACGACATTCCTGGCGCACATGACCGGTGTGGCATTGCCATACGGCCCTTTTTGGCGGACATAAATGAAATTGGCCATATTGGCAATGCGGCGTACTTCGGAAAGCTCTTTTTCCTTGCCGGCTTCCTTTAAACGCTGTTCCAGTTCATAAGGATAATCGAAATGATCCTCGATTGAACGCTTGTGCCAGCCTGTGATCATAACAATATCGGTAATGCCGGACTCAACGATTTCTTCAACCACATATTGGATTACCGGCTTATCTACAATCGGCAGCATTTCCTTGGGCATGGCTTTTGTCTGGGGCAAAAAGCGCGTTCCGAAACCCGCGGCTGGGATGACGGCCTTGCGGATAGAAACTGATTTTTTCTTCATTAAATGATGACTAGTATAGTAATAAAGTTAGCTTTACAAGTCAACTTTTATCTGCTAGACTCGGAACTTACTTTATGGCAAACCAACCCTCGCCCATGATGCCAGATTTTAAGGGAAATCCGGCGATTTTTTTAAAGGAGGTTAAAAGCGAATTAAGCAAAGTCATCTGGCCGACCCGCGACCAGGTCATCCGCTTCACTTTTGTGGTGATAGCGGTTTCCATCGTCTTCGGTTTCTATATCGGCGGCCTTGACCTGATTTTTACTAAAATGACCAATCTTCTGGTAGGCAAATAAGACAGACAGTATAATATGCTTATGGCAGACAAAGATAAAAAAGTAAAGAAAGACGAGGCTGAAAATCCTGCAGCCGAGGCAACTCCCGCAGATTCTTCCACGGACACACCGGCTGAAACACCGGCTGATGATTCCGACGCTCCCTCCGTGAAACCTATCGAAGAAAAAAAAGGCCAGTGGTTTGTAGTCCATACCTATTCCGGACATGAAAACAAGGCGGCCGAGGCTCTCAAACAAAGAGTGGCGGCCATGAATCTGGAAAAGAAAATCTTTGAGGTATTGGTGCCGACGAGAAATATCGTCCTTGTCCGCCACGGCAAAAAGGAAGAAACCAAGGAAAAAATCTTCCCCGGCTATATCCTGGTGCGCATGACTTTGGACGATGAAAGCTGGCTGGCAGTAAGAACTACCCAGGGAGTGACCGCCTTTGTCGGCATGGGCAATAAACCGACCCCGATTTCCGATAAGGAAGTCATGGCCATCATGAAATTCATGGAGCTCGAGGCTCCCAAATTCAGAGCCAAATTCTCCAAAGGCGAGGCAGTCAAGATTGTCGACGGGCCTTTTGCCGATTTCCTGGGAACGATCGACCACATCGACGAAGAAAAAGGCAAAGTCAAAGTGCTCGTCTCAATTTTTGGCCGCGAAACCCCGGTCGAGCTCGATTTCCTGCAGATTAGGAAATTATAATCTGACACATTCCCCTAAGGAAATTATATATGAGAAAAAATAAAAAATTAAAGTTTATTCCAAAATTTAAAAATGAAGACGAAGAACGAGAGTTTTGGGCAACAACTGATTCTTCAGAATATTTTGATTGGTCAAAAGCTGAAAAAGTCACCTTTCTCAATCTGAAGCCTTCTACGGAAACCATTTCTGCTGAGACTGCCTCAGTTTTTACTGGCCCGTATTAAACAACTGGCGAATTCCAAAGATGTCCCCTATCAGTCTCTGATGAAAATCTATTTGGCTGAAAGGATTGAAAAAGAGCTGAATAAATAAAAGTATTCCCGGTTGAATTACCACACCTATCCTTTCTATCCTGGCTAAATGAAGAGCCTGACTCTACTTGGAATTAATTACGGAGCCAGGACTGATGGAGCCGTCAGGGTTTCAATCGGGGAATTTGAGGCGGGGGTAGCCAGATTTGAAAGCTTGTAAGTATGCTCCAAATCACTGCCTTTTGAAGAGATACCGCTAAGACGAAGGAAGAGTGAGGCGGTGATGAAAATAAGCCCGAGAAGTGTCCCCCAAATAAGTTTGGTCTTGGAAAAAGCTAACTCCGTGGACCCCGTTTTTTTCAAGATGTAAGGTACTTTATCCGAATAACTTTAGACTGTCAAATAGATGAGAATCTATATTTAGTTTTCCTGCAGATTAAACTTTATAATTTTATAAATAACCTATAATTTAGATTAGTCAGCATGATTCCGAAATTCGACAGCCATCCAATCATTATCTTGAGATTTTGCGTAAATAGAATATAATCCGTTAAAAATTATGGTAGAAAGAATTAGAGGTATCGGTGATAATTCTCAAGAATTGGAATTTTCGACTAGACCTATAAAGATTTTATTTTTAAATAGTAAATTTCCGGGTTTTAATTTTCAAGCCGGAGGGTCGGAAAGAGCTTTGGAAAGACTTATAAATGGCCTTGACAGCCAATATCCCCGTCACTACCAATTGTCTTTATATGTTAAGGAGAACCGTAATATGGACCAGGATGTTCCCCTGCCCAATTCTGTATCCTATTCAGGCCAAAAGAGCCGCTTAGCATTAATTTCATATATATTAACAAACCAAAATCGGCATGATCTTCTGCATGTATATACCGGGATACTTCTTCCAAGCAGAATGCTGGGAATTATTGATGCTTTTTGGCACAAACCAATCATATTAAGAATTAATAGTTATAATATGATCCGAAATTATTCTCAATGTCCTCCCCTGCCCAGAAGATTATTACTTAGTAAAATAAATAAATTTATCGCTCTTTCCCCGGAAATTGAGGAGGGTTTGCTGCAAATGGGTATCACAAGGGACCGCATAGCACTAATTCCAAACGGAATAGACATACAAATGTTCAGCCCACCGGAAAACTCTGCTCATAAAGAAAGCCTGCGGCAAAAATTATTCCCGAATATTCAAATGAGTAACAGGATCGCCTTTCTGTACACCGGCCGCATTGAAGAAAAAAATAAAAAATGCCTGACGATGTTAGATCTCTGGTCTGCCTCTGATCTGCCAAATCAAGGCCATATGATGGTAATGGCCGGACCAATAAACGAAGCTGATACAAACGCGAGAAATCGTTTAGAAGACTATAAAGAGAAAGGCATGAATATCGGTACATTTTGGACCGGTGCGCTTGAGACTAACCAACTGATAGAATATTATCGCGCGTCAGACTTCCATATCCTACCCAGTCTTCAGGAAGGCTTTTCCAATGCGTTAATTGAAGCTGCCGCCTGTGGCTTACCTCTGGTAGTCCGTAATTCAGTCAGCGGTAATTCCCAAATAGTCACATCTGCTACCGGTTTTCAGTTTGACAAAGATGAGAATATAATACCACTTTTAACATATCTAACCCACATAGATGCACGGTCCTACGGAATAAATGCTAGACTGAGAGCTGAAAAGTTTGATAACCGCAATATTGTAAATCAATATCATCAACTGTATCAGTCTCTTGAGAGAATACCACGACATAATTGACGACTTTTCTTCCCTAAATAATCCACTTTCCATATCCTGCTTCACGTCCTTCACATTTTCTACTTTTTATGGTAATATTTATTTTACCTGTATTTAGCAGGGAGGCGATAGCCGATGACCGCAGATCATATTCTTCTGTCAACTCATCCCCTATTTGCCTTTATACCAAAAATGCCAGCCAAAAAAGTCAAAACAATCATCAAGCTTAATTTACCGGCAGGCGAAGCGACACCGGCGCCTCCCGTCGGACCGGCTTTGGGCCAGCACGGACTCTCCATTATGGATTTTGTGCGGGTTTACAATGAAAAAACCGCCGACAAAAAGGGGCAAGTCATTCCGGCTGTCATCACCGTCTATACCGACAGAACCTTCTCATTCATCACTAAACTGCCACCGGTTGCCGAAATGATCAAAAAAGCCCTAAACCTTGAGAAAGGCAGCCAGAAAACCGGACGTGAATTTGCCGGCACTCTTTCCCACGCCCAGGCAGAAACCATCGCCAAAGAAAAAATGGGAGATTTAAACTGCGATACAATTGAAGCGGCTGTCAAAGTAATTGAAGGCACAGCCCGCAGTATGGGAGTAAAGATTGAATAATCCTTCGACAAGCTGAAGATAAATATGGGAAAAATCAGAGTCTCAACTTTAGGAAGCAAAGAAGAAAAAGAAAGCCGAGAAAAACGGAAAGTCCAGCGTGAGGAGAAGAAAAAGCGTGCCGGAGCCGCCGGAGAGAAAGTCCATATAGCCGGACTTAAAGGCGGGCAAAGGGTCAAATCTGTCGGTACATCGGAGGAGGAAATTGATAAAATGGTCGCTTTGGCCCGCGAAGTTGAAAAAGACCAGACAGAAGGCATAAAACCGGAAACGGAAGAAGGCAAATCCAAGAAGAAAAAAAAGGCTAAAGTCAGGTCCAAAAAATACCAGGCGGCAGTCATGAAACTGGACCACCAAAAAAAATATCCGCTCAATGATGCCCTTGAGGTTCTCCGCCAAGTTTCCTACGGCAAATTCAACGGCTCGGTAGAAATCCATATCAACGCTATCGAAAAAGGTTTAAGAGGTACTGTCAACCTGCCGCACGGCACCGGAAAAGAGATCAGAATTGTCATAGCTGAAGCATCCAATATCGATAAACTAGTCGAGGAAATTTCCCAGGGCAAAATCAATTTTGACGCTCTTATCGCCCACCCATCAGCTGTGCCTAAACTGGCCAAAGTGGCCAAATTTTTGGGCCCCAGGGGTTTGATGCCGAATCCGAAAGCCGGCACTATTTCCAGCGAACCAAAGAAACAGGCAGAAAAACTGAAAAAGGGAGAGGTCGCCTGGAAAAGCGAAGCGGATTTCCCCATCATCCACCAGGTAATCGGCAAACTATCCTTTAAGAACGGGCAGCTGGAAGAAAATTACCGGGCTTTCGTCAAATCAGTCGGCATAAATAAAATCAGCAGTATTACCCTCAAGTCTACCATGAGCCCCGGGATTAAAGTCCAAATTGAATAAACTCTGCATCGGAAAAACTTTTATCATTGACTTTTTGCTTCGGAAACTTCTTAATTAAAGTAATGCCCGTCTCCGCATCCAGCTTCGCCGAGGCAAAGTCCAAACGGTTTTGGCCGGTTATTGTCCTTGTCCTAATCCTTTTTGCCCCGACAGCTTTCGGGGTAAATGCTGTTGTGTCGGCCCAAACGGCCACACCGGTCAAATCCATCAAATTCGGCAGTTTCACTCCCCCGCCGACCAATACCAAGACTCCTCTACCCTCACCGACCGCCTATGTTTCCATCCCACCTCTGTCAACTACTCCTGAACCTGACCCCAAAAAAATCTATTTCTTTTCCCAAAGGGATCCAAGGTGGAGGACGTATAATCCATATACTGTCGGCCAACTTGGACCGTGCGGCTGCGGAGAAACGTCAACAGCCATGATTTTAACTAGTGTCTTGGATAATTCCAGCAATCCTGATCAGGGCTATTATAATCCGCCAAGAATGTGGGATTATTATGAAAATCTCTATCCCGGGCGCTGCGGTACCGGTATAGAATGGCATAAAAATACTTTGGAAAGCTTTGCGTTTCGAGCTTCAATAAATGCCTATGACCGGAATAA
Source organism: Candidatus Gottesmanbacteria bacterium RIFCSPLOWO2_01_FULL_42_22 (assembly GCA_001779315.1). Lineage (GTDB taxonomy): Bacteria > Patescibacteriota > Microgenomatia > 2-02-FULL-39-11 > 2-02-FULL-39-11 > GWA2-43-14. Next base: position 30,975 of record MFJU01000028.1, read on the forward strand.
CCCACAGGGAAGCAACAATGTGATAAAAAATTACCTGAACAACGGCTATTTAGTGATAATCTACTATAAGCGTCCGGCCACTTACGGCCACTATGTCGTTTTGTCTGATATTATCGGATCAACAATCAAAGTCTATGATCCTTACTATTTGCCAGGTGCCTCAATGCCTGTTACCATAGAATCGATAGCGATAATCCAAAGTTTTGTGGCAGCAAAAAAATAGATTTATGGAAAATATAAGAATATTCATCATAAATCATAAGAAGCTGATCATTATCCTTTTGATAACGATCATTTTGATTACTATCTTTTTGGTGTCACTGTTTCTTTTTAATACTTCGTCAGCGCCACCTCCGGAAGTCAAAACCACTCCTTTTCCTTTCCAACCGAATGGTGATTTTCGTCCTTTTGACAAACTAACTAATCTTACTCCTACCATGCCTTTTACCGGAGCAGATGATGCGGCAAACGAAAAGTATATGCAAAAGCATCCGGAACTGACCACTGAGGCGGAACTCAAAGCCAAGCTGCCAATTGAGACGGATGATTTTACTTTGGATTATTCATACCCAGAAGATAAATTTACCGTCACTTTTAAACAACCTGGAATAGTATCTCAAAAAATATTTGAAGATTGGATGGAATCGATGGATCTTGGTGATAAAAACCGCTTCATTTTTCTCAATTGACAAAAAATCCCAAAATCCGTCAAAATAGGTTAATGCCCAAAAAATTTTGGCCAGCAATGCTTCTGGTTCTTCTCTTTAATTAGGTTTTTGTCTCCCATATCAGCCTTGCCCAAACCAATGATAAAACTATTAAATTCGGCACATTCACTCCTCCAGCAACGCGTACTCCCACCAACAGACCGCCTGCTACTCCCACACTTTATGGCCAACCATCAATTACACCTCCCAATGGCAACGGTAACGGAGGAGGGTCAACTGCCAAAGTAAAGGATTTGGTTTCTGAAATCAGAAGGTATTGCCCAAACGGAATCGTGAAAGTGGAAAACGTCGATTGTGTAGACAGTATCAATATCAATCCCAACAGAAAACCGATGGTCGTGACTTTAATCAAACTTTCAACTCTTTATGCCTGTCCAGGATTCCTGCAATGTGTTGGATTTGTCCAGGCGGGAACGGCACTTGTCAACGGGTCGCCTCTCTCTATAGATCAACATGCTATTAATTACGCCACCAAGATTCCGGATGGCTATGCTTTCATCGAAAATTTCTCAGGTGTTAATATAAAAGTAGATGATTTACCTATCTGGGATTATGATACCTATGGGCATATTGCCTATGTTTTAAATGCCTATTCAAATCATGTCTTTCAGGTAGCTGAAGCCAATGCCCCAAAAGACGGCTATGTCGGCATAAGTTTCAAGACCACCGACAGCCCTAATTTTATCGGATTTTTGAGGAGGCAGTAATGAAAAAATATTAAAAATTCATCATAATTTTTACGGTAATTTTAGGCCTGGCCGCCCTGTTTTTATTCAAAAGAAATTCTGCCATACCGAATAGAGAGAACAGGGTGACTGATAAATCCCCTAACAACCAAAATAATCAGGATGCAATTTTTGAGGAAAATCTGCCTCCTGAAATCATATCAGTCTCGCCCGAGGATAATGAGTTGAACGTCTCACTCAATTCTGTCATCACCATCACCTTTAATAGGAATTTCCGGCCGAATGAAATTGCTTTTTCCATGGCCCCGCAGACAGAAAGCAAAGTGGAAGTAACTGATAATATCCTGACTGTCACTCCCCTTAACTTGCAGGCAGGAATGAAATATACCTATATTATTAAATACGCTGTCCGTGCCAACCCCAGCCGGACGTATTCATTTACGACAGAGGGTCCCCTGCAGGAATTTCCGGACACGCGCGATGAGGAAGCGGTTAAACGGGAAAATGAATTCCAACTTGCGAATCATCCTGATGTCTTTCTGGCCAATCAGACGCCGTATTCTTCCCCATCTTTCGAGGTAACGGCGGAATTTGACGATACGCTCTCGAATCCCCATTTTATCTTTACAGTTTTTCTCAAAACTAAGATGGGCCGGGCTGATTTCAACACTTGGGCATTCTCTTTGGGACTGACTGAAGAAAAACTAAATCAGCTGTCTATCGATTACCGCTAAAATCAGATCGTTTTTCCTTAGACTTTTTTCTTTTTTCCTAAATTGAGGGCGGCCAAGATAATCGAAGCAAACAACAAACCCCAACCTATAAGATAAAAAATTACCGGAAGAACATCTGAAATAAGCAGGTTTAACAATCTTTGCAGCCGGAAGTGAGGAGTAATTGTGATCAGAGAATTGAGGGTCTGTTCCCTGAAGGCGGCAATGAGATGTTTATCGTATTCGAATGAAAAAAGCAGTATGGCAAAAGCTAAAAAAATCATGGTGGCAAACCTGGAGGGGCGGTAGAGTGAAAGAATTATGCCTATAATCAATCCGGTCAGATAGGCAAAAGCGATATAGTTATGGATAAATAGAAGATAGAGTGCCACAATAATATTCTGCCTCAAATCCGCTGCCAGCATAAGACTACTATTTTAACAGTTTGGTGTGCCACTTGCCACATTTTGCTATATCTGGTAAGATTTATAAATCCTAAAGACAGCGGGTTCCCGACTTGGTCGAGGATTAAACCAAAAGCCTGCCGAGGGAGACAAAATACGTATTTGTATCGTCCCCTCCTTTAGAGGGGATTTTTATGAGAAAAGCTAAACCTAATCAAAAAAAAGAAGATACAGTCAAAGATTTAAACGGAAAATTCACCAGGGCAAAGGCTTTTTTCCTGACCGACTATAAAGGCCTGACACATAAAGAGCTCGAGGATCTCCGGCGCAGGCTGAAAAAAGTTGAGGCGGAATACGTGGTTGCCAAAAATACCCTCATTAAAATCGCGCTGGAGCAAACTGGCAAGCAAACCTCCGGACAGCTCAAGGACCACCTCAAGGAATCAACGGCTACCATGTTTGCCTATGGCGATGAGATGGCGGCTGTCAAAGCATTATCTGATTTTGCCAAAAATTTGACGCTTCCCAAAATTAAGGCTGGGCTTTTTTCCGGCAATATCGCTTCGGAAGCTGATTTTCAAAGGCTGGCAACGCTTCCCTCCCGTGATATCCTCTTAGCTACGCTTTTGAACGGGCTTAATGCCCCAATACAGAAATTTCACTATGCTCTTTCCTGGAATCTGGTAAAATTTGTGACTGTTTTAGATAACATTAAAAGCAAAAAACCAAGTAATTAAATTCAAAATCCAAATAACAAATAACAAATCAAATCCAAATAACAAATAACAAATTTTTTGAGTTTTGAATTTTGAGCTTGATTTGAATTTTGAATTTTGTCATTTGAATTTCTAACGAAGGGTGGTGATAATAGATGGCAAAACTAACTAAGGATGATATTTTAAAAGCAGTAGAAGATATGTCAGTCATGGAATTGGCTGATCTGGTCAAGGCTCTGGAAGAGAAATTCGGCGTTTCAGCTGCACCGACAGCTGTGGCCGCACCAACCGGAGGCGCTCCCGCCGCAGGCGGTGAAGCCGCTCCTGAACAGACTACTTTCAATGTAGTTCTGGCAAACGCCGGCGGCAATAAAATTGCTGTCATTAAGGCAGTCAGGGAATTGGTGCCGACACTCGGTCTGACAGAAGCTAAAGCATTGGTCGAATCAGCTCCCAAGGACGTTTTAACCGGCGTCAACAAGAAAACAGCTGAAGAAGCCAAAACCAAACTGACAACCGCAGGTGCTACAGTCGAACTAAAATAAGATAATTGTAATTTTCCCCGGATCGTCAAATATACGACGATCCGGGATCGTCAGAAAATCCCCCGATAATGTTAATGTCTGGGGATATTTGTGGTAAATTTACCCTTTCGCTCAATTTTCGTCACCTACTTATTTTTACCTTCAATCTATAAAATAATATATCAAACTAAATGCTCTCTTTTGATCTTTATTGACAACAATAAAGTCTATGTGTTACATTTAGTATCTAATTGACCCTGTCAACTGCCCTCCGAGTTGGAGGGTCTGCCTCTTTATAAAGATTATTAGGAGAATCAACTTATGGCATTCGGCGATGATTGGCCGGAACTTCTAACTGTACGCGAGGTCGCGAAAATATTAAGAGTTTCCCCCCTGACCATCAAAAGATGGGGCAAACGCGGCAAACTGCCGGCCATCCGCATCAATTCCCGGGGAGACCGCCGCTACAAAAAGGAAGCTGTCCTCTGGCTCCTGGGTATGCAGCAAAAAGGCCAGGTTTAATCATATTGCATCAATGGCAATAAAGCCGACCTGCCCCGTTAAAGGTTCTTCACCGGCGACTCTATTTTGTAAAAATCTTAACCCGATAATCTTGGATTTTTCTTCCTGAGAGAGGACTCTTTTCTGATAATCTATACCCATACCACTTAATAATTTCCCTATCAATGAAATTTTATATGATTGATGCTCCAAAAAACCTACGACCGGAGAAGTTTCGAGATCATAAACATCTTCCATGGATTTAAAGAGAGCTATAATTGGCAGGATCAAATACTTATGGCTTTCAGCTCTTCGGCGGCAATAGTCGGGTCAATCACATTGACGGAAAGGCCTGTACCCAGCTCAAAACCGGCTCTGTGAACAAGTCTGGGGATAATCCTCAAAAACCAGTTTTTAGCATGATGGATATAAAAATTATAGGAAAAGGGCATCTGTGTGTGGCTTTTGGAGATTGTCTGGTCGTGATATTTGACCTTCAACTTTTTTAAGGCATTCTGCAGAATGACGGACAGGTCTTTCAGTTCCTCATCAGCTGTATCCCCATAAACTGTACCTTCTTTTTTGGGAGCAATCCAAACCTCATAAGGCCACTGGGAAAAATCAGGACAATAGGTGACAAAAAAATTATTATCCTCAACCACATTCATGATCGGCTCGCGAACCAGGGCATCCAGATTGATCTGCCGAGGAATTAGGACCAGCTGGGAATGGGGATGGGCCAGGGACGCTCCGGCCAGAGAGCCGTGATTGGCAAAAAGCATGACCTGGCCGCTGCCGGCGTGGATCTGAAACCGCTGGCGGTAAACCGTCAAAAGCTGATTGACCTGATTGAGGTCAAACTCGGCAATATCCTTGTTATGGTCAGGGCTGTGGATAATGACTTCGTGAGTATCGGTAATGGGAAATTTATTGGGGATAACCCTGATTTTCCAGCCCGGCTTGTCTTTCTCCCCCTCCCCGATTCTCATGATCTCCGGAGGCGTCATTGCCTCGTTCCCGCTGCAAAAAACGCAAACTGAAGGCTTCTCCTCCTCTTTCTTTAACCCATGCTCGTCAGGACGGGATGTCCTGGTTTGGGAAATGACAATCCAGCGCTGGGTTTTAACATCAGGGACAAATTTGGCCATAAATTAACTGATTAAAGTATTACGCATTGGGGATTAAGTATCAAGTATTGAAAGCAAAAAATCAGGCCAATACTACCCAATTTCATCATTCAGCGATTTATGTTATTAGTTATTTTTTTTAGAGAGAGGTATTTTATCCACAGTTTGTCGAATCTGGTCATGACTTCCATCAAAGTTATATAAATCAGACCAGGTTTCGATCCTGATAATTCCTGAAAGCGACTTACGACTTACATCTACTTGGAAAGACAGTTCAAAATTATTCCCAAAAGAAATATTGTAGTTGTCTATCACAAATGTATTTGTTTCATCATAATAAATTTGGCCCCAACCAGCTTGATTGGAACTGAAGGATGATGTTTTCTGCATTCCCGATGGTAAAATGATTTTCATAAAAGGATCAATGGCGACATTCATTTCTGAATTTGGAATTACTTTAATGGTGATAATAAAAGTTTTACTTCCATTTACTCCTCCCGGATCGAGATCGACAGACACCGAAGATTGCGGTGTGATCATGAGGGGATTCGTGTCAAGTATATCCGTTTTAGCTTTGGCTTTCGCTTCGGCTTTATTAAGCAGATCAAGATCATCGGGAGAGTCTGTGAGTGAAAGATCATCAGTCAGGGATAAATTAAAGGGAAGCAGATTTAATTTATCGATGATATCTTTAAGATAATATGGAGGGGTCCAATTTTTCTCTTTAGGTTTTTCTTCACCCAACATATCCCAGTCGATATTGCCGGACGGATCTGTAAATCTTAGCGGATTATTCCGTACATATGCATATCTATTTGTTCCGTCACTGGCAGTATCTGCCTGGGTGAATTTGCCGATTGTAGGATTGTAGTAGCGGGCATTGTAGTAGTAGAGGCCGGTTTCATCAGTATCGGAGACCTGGCCGGTATATTGTCTCTTTGTAGTCAAGTTGCTGTCGGCTGACCTGGTTTCACCAAAGGGATAATAGACCTGTTTTGAGGCTTTCTTGCCTGTACTGTCAGTCGTCAGCACGGTTGAACCCAGATGGTCCTGGTGGACAAAATAGAGGATTTCTGCGGCAAATATGGAGCCTGGCAAAAGCAGACAGAGCAAAAGAAGAAATAATATCAGGTAGATTCTCAATTTCATATCTTCTACCTCAGTCTATAACAAATCAAATCAGGAAAGCAAAAGATCATATTAGTGTTAGAAGATTTCACTCGTAATGGGAATTATATGGTCCATCAATTAATTGTTATAAAAGATATCCGAGGATGAAAAAGCTCCATTTCCTCAACCATACTCTAACTTAGAATTTCACTCTCTCACCCTCAAGCAAGTATATACCTAATCTCTATTCGCTCGGCAGCTAATAAAAGCATTGGAGAGGGCTGGTTTTCAGATAGTTTCACAAATAAGAGGGAGTTCGAAGAATATGTTTAGTCCAACATAAAATCCCCGAGGTGTCGAATCTATTCCACCTGGGAGGAGAAAAATAAGGTGGAAATTTTATTTATTTTTAATTCGGATGGAAAGGAGTCCGTTTCTTCTTTGTAAAATCATAAGCTTCAAAAGATGATGCATTTGGATATTTTTCTTCTAAATATAAATCAAGAAAATCGACTCTTAAACCTGGATCTTTTACATAAATAGTCGAATCTGATGTTAAAATAGATACTTTATGACGTATTTCATCTCCTGTTGGCTTAAATTTTCCTGTTTTAAAAGACAAGTCTGTTGCATCAAGTCCTTGATATCTTGCGGCATCAGTAAGTAGCGCAGCTCGATGCCTACATATCCCGCCACAACCAGTATTCCATAAATTTGTAAAACCATTTTCTGCATCCATCATCTCATCAGCAAGACTTGCTGACTGAGAATTATAAGGAACACTTTTATTTATGATATCACCCAGCTCATCAAACTTTGAAACTGGGGTATCCATTTCCGTAGTTTGCATAGCCAAGTATTGGAATAACTCTTCATCGCTACTAAACTGGGGTGTAGCTGTAGCTAACACATCATCAATTTGTGTTGATGCAGCAGTTCCAGGTAAAGGATTGATACACTCAGGACCTCCACCGCTAGCTAAACAAAGACCGGTGTCTGCTATTTCTAATAGTGGTCCCAGAGGAGGAAATATCGGAATCAACATTGCCAGGTAAATACTCGTGATCGCTGCTACATCCGACAAAGATGCATCAGCTCCTGGGCCTATTGGCGGTACTCTTCCTCCTCCACGGTGAGCTCCGGGTTTTGTTTCATCAGGTGGCGGAGGTGGTAGTTCGTCTTTTCCCGGAAATGCGCTTTGGTGTCCTGAAGGATCAACTAAAGCAATTGGATTATTTCTGACATATGCATATCTATTTGTTCCGTCACTGGCAGTATCTGCCTGGGTGAATTTACCGATTGTAGGATTGTAGTAGCGGGCATTGTAGTAGTAGAGGCCGGTTTCGTCCGTATCGGAGACTTGGCCGGTATATTGTCTCTTGGTCGTCTGATGGCCGACCGGTAATGATTGTTTTCTGGTTTCTCCAAACGGGAAATAGACTTGTTTGGAAGCATTCTTGCCGGTTGTGTCAGTGGTAAGTAATGTACTACCCAGATGGTCCTGATGGATATAATATAGAGTTTCGGCGGACAAGACTGAAGCAGGGGCAAACAGTGAAAATAAAGTAAGTAATATTAAAGCGACGATTTTTTTAGCTACCACTCTTATTTAAAATCTAAAATAGTAAAGTTTATTTCCCCCGGGGAAAGTTTTAAGTTAACCACCGGCGTAAATGATCCAAACTTTAACTGGGGAATCGCAGTCGGTGTTAAAACAGCCGGATTTACAGTCGGAGTTGGAATAGTTTCCGGCAGCGGTTGATTTGCCGGTTTTAGGAAAAATATTTTGGCGATAAAATCCAAAATCAAGTCCACTAAACTAAGTTCCGGTTGATTTTGAGTTCCCAAGACTGTTTGCTGGTTGGCAGAACCCTTGATTTCCACAAAAATCCGATAATTTCCGGGCTCTTGGGGCACGGTATAATCCCAGGAACTTTGATATCGACCGGGTGTATCAGCTAATTCTTGAGCCGGAATCGGATCAGATATTTGTATTTCTTGTCTGTCTCTTTCTACATGAAAGATCATGCTATCAACTTTAATGTTCGGCTTAAGTGTTTTGGCAAAGGCAGTCAAAGTGACTTTATATCCGGCAAAAAAATTACCGGAATAGGTAAGACCATCGTTATTATAGGATGTTGACAGATTTTCCCTGACGGCCGCTAATTTTCCGGCAAAGAAGTAATTTTGCCGCCAGCCGACTTGCGTATCGGGGTTGATGACGACTTCCAGCTCCGGATTAATATAATAAGTGCTATCGGCCCCGGTAATAATTTTGGCGATTCTAGCGCCCGTGGCATCATAGTAAAATTTGCTTTCTTTAAAACGAGAATCAACAGGAGAAACTTTTATAAGCCGGTTGTCCTTATCGTAAGTGTATAACCGCTCTGAATCCGAGGCGAGATTACCTACTTTGTCATAAGAATAGGTGTTAGTTTTTGAAGCGTCAGTTACCGTTAGCGGACGATGATAGAAAGAGCCGTTATAATCACTGTAGGCAAGAGTAGTTGTTGAGGAACCTTCGGTTTTACTTAAAATGTTGTTAAGATCATCATAAGAGTAGTTGGCAGTATAGGCACCGGCCACATCCTTTAAACGGCTTAAGGCATCATAAGTAAAATTTTGGGTAAGGTAAAAAGGACTGGCAGCAGGAACCATGGGGTTATCGTCATTGATTTTTCTAATATTACCAAGCGGATCATATAGATAAGAGATCTTAATTTCATCTTTATCAGCAAGAGCAGTCCCTATCACTTTCAATGTAGTCAGTCTGCTGTTGGTTGGATTATAGGTGAATAAGTTATTAACACCGTTACCGGAGGAAAATCTAATTAATTGGCCGTCTTTGTTATAGCGGGCATTGGTGACATAATTGTTTGTTCCGGCAAGTTTCGTCAAATAAGGACGATTATAGGTATAAGTGATGGTTTCTGCAGGAATTGATAAACTGGTACTGCCTGATCGGGTTTGCGTTTTTACTCTTCCGCCCAAATCATAAGTAAAAGAGGTGCTGAAATTTTGGTTATTGATGGCAGTATTGGGTAAATTTGACAAAGTCAAAGTACTGCTTGTCACCCTACCGCGGTGGTCATATTGGGATTTGACAGTTTGCAGCAAAGATCCGCTGCTTAAATCATATGAGCGCACTTGGCAGGATTTGCCAACTCCGTTGGTACAGCTATCGTAAATGTTTTCCAGAAGTAAAGTGGAATTTACTGATTTGCTTAAAAGTCTGTTAAGGGAATCATAAGAAAGAGTAGAGACATCACCCCGGGGATTGGTTTGAGTTTTGAGATTGCCGATTTTATCATATTCATAACGCCAGGAATTTACATCTCCGCTCATACTTGGACTCATATCGGCATCCCACATCCTGGTCTTTCTGCCCAAAGTATCGAATTCAACTATATTAATTACATTAGTTAATGTGTCTTTAGTTGTGGTTACAGAACCTAAAATCGGATGATATTCAAAACTGGTGGAATAAGTTTTACTGTCAGCAATTTCTTTAACTTCGAGAGTTTGTCCAAAAGCATCTTTGGTTGTCTGGTTGAAAGTACAAAGTGTTGCTGGATCAGTATCGGTACAGTTTTTATTGGAAGATTTAGTTAGCAGCGGATTTCCGCCCACATCATACTCGGTCGTCTCACTTGTTCCGTCAGGATAATTGACCGTAGTTGCCCTGCCCATTCCATCATAGGTGTATTTTACCTTTTGGATATTGGCACTACCGGCGAAATCTCGGGTATCGAATGAGTTTTGTGTGCTTGGAATATAAGGATTTGCCGTGTAGTTAAGGCTCTGGTATTCCGGCTGACCCAAAGCATTAAATGATTGGGATTTGATGATATCTCTGAAGGCATCGGCCACCGGTAGACCGGCATTTGAATACTCGTTTTCATACCAGAGTTGTCGAGTCTGAACAGTCTGGCCCAAGCCGTTATAATATGTGTGGGTTGCCGAGACTTTGCCGGCAGCACCGTTATCGGCAAAGCGGGAGGCGCTGTAAACCATCATTTTTGGACCTTTACCATTCAATTGCTTACCTAGTCCTATCAAACAGTGATTAGCATCGTTACACGGTGCGATATCATCTCCGTTGAAATAATAATATTTGTTGAAAGAATCGGCTTTGGTACTGCTGGCAGGGTTCTTGCCCGGCAGGTAGGTCTCGGTAGCTCTTCCAAAAACATCATAAACACTATTGCTGACCTTGCCATTGGCATCTGTGACCCGAACAGGTATGCCCAAAACACCGCCATAATTGGGATGGGTGGAATCGGCGATATTAAAATCATAGACTGTCGTGGTTGACTGCCCCAAATTGTTGGTAACTTTTAGCGGATACAGATGAAAAACATTGTCATAAGTGGTGGTGCTGGATCGTCCCAAGGGGTCGGTGATTTTTGTCACTAACCAGGGGTAAGTCGCGTCGTAAGCGGAAGTCGTATCAGCATAAGCAGATCCGTTAATTAAGACGCTGGTTTTAGTCGGCAGGCCGTAGCTATTGTAAGTTATTTGGCTGTGATTGTACTTGGTTCCTGTTGGAGAACTAGCAGTCCAGCTTTCTTTGGGCCGAGGCAGAATCCATTTGAGAGTGTCGGCGTCTGTATAGTCGGTGTAGGATACTTTTTTGATATCAGAAGTATCATCCTGGTTGGGATCACTACAGCTCACCTTACCGTAATTAGTGGCCGTATGCAGCTGGGCATAAACATCATCAGTGCCATCAATTTTTCTATGATCAGTGAATGTTTTAGTACAAAGAACTGCATTGTCTCCGACGAATTCTTTACTGACGTTATCTCTGGGAATAACCAAAGAAATGGATGTTTCCGGATCGTAAGTGGCACATTTGTCATTTAAATTCCAGTCATAATAGCCTTCCCAGGGACCAAACATCGGACCGAAACGGATGGTAGAGCTGGAGGATGTTTCAGTTCTGCGGCCAGGTTTTTGCACATCGAAATTTATCGTTTTATAAGCAATTCCTTTCAAGGGACTGGGTTTGAAGCAAGTGGCAGTATCGAGTGCCTGGTAGTAAAATGATTTGGATTTAGCAACGACCTTATCGGTTGAATTTTTTTCATAGACAGTTGTTTCGACCTCGGGGTAACCCAAAAATTCAAAACCGGAGAAGCTGTTGAAAATTTCCGCTCCCTCATCTGTTTCGCTATAATTTTTGACAGCTCCAAGACCCAAAGTAGCTCCGTTTCCGCTATAGTCATAGTTGGTCCGGACGCTATTTCCCATGCCATCCTCAACTATTTGGCTACTTATTCTGTGCCTTTGGGTGTTGAATTCATTGTCGGTCTTGCAGGTTTCTCCGTTTAGAGCTACTTTATCCGTGTCGCAGTATTTGATATTGAGAGCATTATTATTGGTGGCATCTTTCCAATACTCAAAAGTGACTTTTCCGCCATAGCCGTTTTCGGCTGTTTGCAAAAAGAAATCAGAGGGGGTTTTTACCTGATCAAGCAAATTCCTACCCCAAACAAATGAGGATAGAGGGCAGCCGCCCTTAAATTCTGCACAATCAGTACCGTAAGAAAAGGTATAGTTTGGCAGGCGTTTGGCGTGGGGATTTACATCAGGATCGTCACTGTAGACTTTAATAATCCTCAAAAGAGAATGAATAACCTGACCGTCTTTTACCTCCGCATCGTTTTCGGCTTTCCCGTCGCCATCGTCTAAGTGTTTTGCCGGAACCCAGCCGTATGAGTAATCCAAAACGTAAACCTTTCTTACCTTACCCAGAGTTTTGACAATTATTTTCTTCAGCCTTTCCAAATTACGGAGAGGTCTTTTGGGACTTGGGTTATCACCCTGGTGGATTTTATAGTCAAGTCTAGCCTCTCTCTGGAAAGAAATCTCGTTTTTTCCATAAGTAATAGATGACGGATAAACGGCTGAGACGTATCTATCGCCATGCCCAGCATCTTCGATTTTCAGATTATAGCTATAGTTGATTTCAACAGGAACAGTAAAGATACTTTCAACTTTCGAGAGATACCATCTGTAGGTAAGGGAATGATAACCGAGGGTATTGTTGCCCCAAATCAACCAGGCGTTGGGGCCAACGGGGCTTGAGTCATTGTCATATAAGGGATACCAGTCGTATTCTTTATTTTCCAGATCCTCATTGGTATCCGGGTCGTATGTTTTTTGCCAGGCTGTGGTGGTCGTTGGAGTGCCGAAATAATGCTTTGTACCATCTCCGGTTGTTACCAGCCAGTGATATCTGCAAAAATAGGTACCATCGTCGGCAGCATCTCTTTTGCATCTTGACCATCTTTCCACTTTCACTTTCAAATTTGGCACTGTCCTCCAGACACTATACTTTCCGTAATCAGTTCCTGCTTCACTTTCTTTTGATAAATTAGCACTACCGCCTGAAAAGGCTAAAATAAAGGCGTCATCACTCTGACCGGTTAGGGCACGCATGGATGAGCCTTTGGTATCCCGGGCGATATATTGTACTCCACCCAAATTCCAACCCAAACCAACCATGCCAGACTGATTCTGGTAGGGATGGTCAGTCCAACCCCGATAGCTGGTAAGAGTACCTAAGTTGAGATCATCAACACTTGAGGAGGAATAAGAAAGATCAAGTGAGGGAGTAAGGCCAGCAGGACCGGGCGGCAGATCAATAGGGTAGGAGACAGTAGCAGCTCCATTGAAGGCGTCGCTGCCAAAAGCTCTGCTGGATGGTAATTGCATGTTAGAAGTGCCTGCCTCATCAGAAGCAGCTGCCAGCGGATCGAAATCGCTTGTCACTCCTTTGACTCTCGGATTCTCTTTTTCAATCTCTTTGAGGAGCAAAACATAGTCCGGTCCATCAATTACATCATCGCTATTATAATCGTAGAACAGATCCTGGGTTTTGAGTGCCTTAAAATAGCCGGGAACGGATGGTTTAATAAGCCCAAATTTTTTCAAAGAACGGCGGAAAGCCAGAGTGTTCTTTGCCGGAAAAATATTCTTTTTAATGATCAAAAAAGCACCAAGAGATATCAATGATAAAATTAAAATCGTCAGGAAAATTACCTTGAGTTTGGGAGACCAAGTTTTATGAATGTCAGGCACGTTTAACTTAACCGTATTACAGAAAAGGATAACCGTCAAGGATTTGAAGTTTAAAGTAAGAGATCATTATAATTATTGTCCGACCATTTTAGGATAGATGTTTATCCTCTTGCTCCGCCGAAGGAATGTTATAGTGTATTTTTTACTGCCTTCAAAATTTTTAATCTTGAAATCTCGCGTATCATTATGATACGCTAAAACCATATGAATGATACGCAAGTTAATTCCCGACAAATAAAAATATTACAATATCTCTGGACAAAGCCGACTACAACGCGCAAAGACATCGAGTCCGTTTTTCCTCAAGGATCAGTTTCCAGAATTACCCTGATTCGGGACCTTAATAACCTCATCGAAAAGGGAATGATTCAACAATCCGGAGGTGGGAAATATATCAAATATTCACTTGTTCCGGACAAAGAAATCTTAGTACCTATAAATATAAATGAATATTTTCAGAGTCCGATTGATACTCGTTATGTCCGATACCCGTCATTCAATAATGGAGTCATCATTAAGCTTAACAACCTGTTTTCAAGCGATGAACTCCGTATATTTGAGCAGGGAAGAAAGCAGTTGCAAAGTCGCTTTGAAACTGTCGATCCGTCAATCATCAAACGGGAACTTGAACGGTTTACTATTGAATTCTCCTGGAAATCATCACGTATTGAAGGAAACACCTATTCTCTATTAGAAACTGAGGAACTGATTAAAAACAAAAAAGAGGCACAAGGACACTCAAAAGAAGAAGCAATTATGATTCTCAATCATAAATCTTCTTTTGATACGATACTGGCCAACAAATCAACATTCCGGCAAATCAGCGAATATGATATCCGGTCGATTCATAAAGAACTTGTCAAGGAACTCGATATTACCCCAAACATCAGGGAATATGGAGTTGGTATTACCGGCACGATATATAAACCGTTAGATACAAAATGGCAGATTGAGGAATCGCTTCATGCTGTTGTGGACCACGTCAAATCTGTCACAGATGTTGCGGAAAAATCTCTCATACTGCTGGCGATGATCTCCTATCTCCAACCTTTTGTCGATGGAAATAAACGCACCGCCCGGATGGTAAGTAATGCAATACTATTGGCAAACGGATATTATCCCCTTTCATATAGGAGCGTTGATGAAGTTGAATTTAAGAAGGCTTTGATTCTTTTCTACGAACAGAATAATCTTTTCCATTTGAAACGGATATTTTTGGACCAGCTGCAATTTGCAATTCAACAATACTTCGTCTAAGTCAATATTGTTGCCCCTGGCGGTTTGCAGGAGAACTAGATTCTGCGGATCTTATCCGAACTTTTTTAATATAGAAGAATAGAACAACTATACTCTCCAGTTCGACTTTTTAACAAATTTCTGTTGCTGTTCCCGGAGTCTTCTCCTTAAATCATTGGTTATGCCTGTATAAAAAAGAGAATTAAGGTAATTGGTGGCGATATAAACAGAGCAAGACTTAACTATTAAAAATAAATTTACGCTGAGGCTGGCTTTCTCGCTAGGCTCGAAATGACTTCAGAATCGTTTAATCAATTACCCACTGCCGTTATCATAAGACCCGAACAATTGAGGACTGGCAATACGGCAAGAGTAAGGAAAGAAGATTAAGTTAAGGCTTTGTCGAAGATGGATTTGATGAATTTTACTTCATAAAGGGTCAGGTCACGGCTTTCTCTAAAATTGATTTCATGTTTTTGCGATATTTCCAGCTTGCCCCGATTGTCGGAGAGCTGGCTATAGCGGAAGCGGCTGAAAATAATTTCCGGCCAAATATTTTTCACCTTTTCATCAAATAAGGACAAATTCAGCCTCCACGTCTCTATATCGGGTGTGCCTTCAGGAATGATATCCGAAATCAGAGTCACTTCTGAAAGCTGCGGCTGATATTTCCGCTTATCCTTATTTACCTGCGGCAAGACCAGAGTCTTAATTTTATATAAAGGAAAATTATTGGGTATATCAGTCAATTCCATTTCTTCTCCTTTCTGATACCAAATTTTTTCGCTGATATTGCCCTTTTTCCCCTCGTTTTGCAGCAAACTATAGAGATTTTCGAACCAATCTGACAGCAGACTTTCTTCGGGTTTACGGTAGATATCCAACCAGGAATTCAAAGACTTTAAAATCCTTTTCATATTCTTATGATAACTCACGAATGATGACACTGGAAAGGAGAAAAGGGGAAGACAACTTAGATCCTGGAGGAAGTATAGGAGAAGATAACCATGTACGTAGATAAGGACATGATGCCAAGGCCAAGCCAGAAAAGAGTCAGGAAGGAAAAACATGTACTATTCAGCCCAAATAAAACAGTCAAAACCATGAATAAGGCTAAGGCCAGGGCAATGATCTGAAAATTTTTCCGGCGGTAAATTTTGATAAAGATCCAGGACAACAACATTTGAACGGCAAAACCGATCAAACCCCAATAGGAAATGCGGCAGGTAGCGCCGCGGAAAAGAGGTGACATCCAAAGATTAGACCGGCCTGCAACCGGCCTGGTAGCTCTAGCTTCCTCGATGCCTAAAACAGGCACCACAGTCACGACAGTCCTGTTTAAATCGGTCCTGATGACAAAACGGGAAAAAGCAGCTCCCTGGTTCAAAGTCGGGGTAGGAGTCGGACTGGGAGGTGTGGAAGTAGCCGTCGGACTTTCGGCAGGGGCAAGCAATCCGATTTTCATACTGAAGGATAATGACTGGTCTGCCAAAGTATTGCCGGAAGTTTTGTCCATCAATAAAACGAGCTGATACTCTTTTATTTCCTGGACATCAATTTCTCCCAAGGAAATCTCGTCGTTATTAAAGACTTCGGTAAAAGTACCCGTCCAGACTGTTGAACCACTGGGTAAAGACTTGACTGTCAGGCTGGTCGCCGAAGTAATTGCTCCTGTGGATGATTCGTCATACGTACCCAGAGCCGCGCTTTTTTTACTGCCGGAGGTATTGTGGATTCGGAAAGTCTTAGAAATTTCTTTGCCCGGATACCATTTGTCTGTCGGGAAATAATCGGTCACCGGAGAGGGGGTGCAGCCGGAATCATTGCAGGTCAGATCAAGATCGGAGGCTTGTACTTCCTGCCGGACTAACAGACTGCAGAATTGAAACAGAGAAAATATTATGAATATTAAAATTAGTTTCTTCATATATATAGATTTGCAAAAAATCCCGGATCGTCATACCTACGACGATCCGGGATCGTTAGAAATTGGATTCCAGATGATAAATTTTTCCGGTTACACTGGCCACATCAAGACCCAGTTTGAGATTTTGAATGCCTGTATGGGGGGTGCAATCCGGTGGCGAACAGGTGCCCAAATAGAAACTCTTGCTGTCTTCGGCTTGACCCGACAGGGTTACTGTACCGGAATATGCTTGAGGCAAAGTATCGGTATCATAAGTCAAACTGTAATTATAAGAAACAAAGCGGGAAAGCCGGCTGACAGTGTATGAGACATTCTGACCGTCTTCTGAAAGGCTGGCCGATAAAAGAGGCGGCCGGGAATCGATAGTTGCTTTCCAAACCGAACTCCAGGGACTGCAGTTATCCAGACTGTCACAGGATTTGACCCTCCACCAGTAAGTGCCGTCGGGCGTACCCGGAGCCGGAATTTGCGAATTTGTTAGTTTGCCAGACTGGTAAG
The DNA here is from genome assembly GCA_001779315.1 of Candidatus Gottesmanbacteria bacterium RIFCSPLOWO2_01_FULL_42_22. Lineage (GTDB taxonomy): Bacteria > Patescibacteriota > Microgenomatia > 2-02-FULL-39-11 > 2-02-FULL-39-11 > GWA2-43-14. The sequence continues at coordinate 48,231 of MFJU01000028.1, forward strand.
CCAGGGGTGAAAAACCGCTATTTCTGGCACTTTGATAGATATAGTAAACGGGATTATTCATATTCTGCCAGTCACTAACATCCGACCAATCCATGACCAATCCATCCGTTTCCCTGACGATATTATCGGGCGGAACAATCAGCAAAGGAGACGCAGGCGGCACATAATCTTTAGACGAGATAGAAACACCCGATACAATCGAGGCGGATGAAAAAAGCGCGGTGATCTGCCTGACAAAAAAAGGACTAAACGTAAAACCGGCCAATACGGAAGCGATGAAAATACCTGTCAGATTATAAGCCCGTTTCTTTGCCAATTCATCAAATCCGCTAAGAATTTCCCTGATTTGCCAAATGATTAAAAGCAAACCCGGAATTCCCACCAATAGCAAAAAACCGACAGACGACCGGACGGCAGAAGCCAGAAACCCCAAATAGGGAATTGACAAAAACCATAAACCGCGCACCATGGATGTGGAAACTTCCCATTTATCAGCCTCGCGGTTATTATCTCCTTTGGTGAAGAAAAGCCTGCGGCCTTGCGAAATCTTTATCTTTTCTACCCGGTGAAGAACGGTTTTACTTTTATCCTCCGGGGAATAAAAAGCAATGATATCTTTTTCACGTACTAAAACAGGATCAATCGGCAAAACCAGGGCAACCGCGCCGCTCTTTATTGCCGGCGACATGGAACCCGAAGTGACAATAAAGCTGGAAAAGAGGTTTTTGGTCGGTAAATACGGGGAAGCCACAACCATCAAAGCCGAGAGGATCATGGAAAAAATAAACCATTCGGCAATCTTTCCGAATTTGAATAATATTTTTGGCCAATGTTTCGTATTTGGCCTGTCTGGATCAAGTCTTTGATACATATATTCTCATCCGATGGTCCGACGTGACGTCGGGCCGTCGGTGAAAATATACTTTTTACTCTTGAGTTCCGGTTAAGGTAAAACCAACTCCCGGCATGCTTAAATTAGCCGCTGTATTATCAGCAGTATCAGACATCCTGAAATACAGATTGTAAAGCGTTTCACTATCCGGAGTTATCGAACCTAAAGACGCCGGATTGGTAAACCAGTCATTTAAAGATTTCCAACCTACAACAGTATTATCCAGAGAATCGGCTACCCTCATCTCAATTACGTCTTTTAAAAGCGTTCCCCAACCGGATCCGCCGGTTGTCAATGCCATAACTACTCCTAAATTAATCGGAGCAGTCGAAGCATTTTTTAACCACATTTCCTGTACCGGAGAAACGTAACCCGGATACATATTGGCTAAATCAATGGTCGAATTCCAGGTCGCTTCGTAGCTATCGTCATCCCAAATTTGCAGAGTGGCATTGCCGGAAGCAAAGGAAACGTTTTCCAAAGTCGCCTGTGAAGAAAACAGGGCAACCGCTCCTCCTGCGACTGTTGCGGTTATCATGACGAGTCCTATAAGTCCAAAAAGAATTTTTTTCAATTTACTCACCCCCTTTGGGCAAAAAATAACCGGCTTCCCTATTCCATCAGCAAAGATGAAACAGCTTGAACCGGTTTGCCTAAAAATTGGTTATTTTTGCCCATTCATTCCGGGCAGGTGGTTTAAGCAGGATTTAGAAATTGATTATAGGTTTATATAAAAAAATATATTTTCAGGAGCAGAAGTACTATTCAGTTGACTATGATAATCCAAACCTCATGTAAATACAAATAGACAATCATCTATATATTCTTGTGTAATTAAAAGACCTATGAAACAATCAGTGGAGTTGAGCGCGAAAAGTAAAGTGGTAGAAGTATTTTTGCCACATTTCTGCAGTTTGCCTGTATTTATTTTCTCCGTAAAAAAAATCAGCAAAGAGTTCCTTACATCGGCATAATTCCTTAAGTTTCCCCTCATCACGGCCGACACCTGTAATTGTCAAATCTAGGAGCTCCAAAGCGCGAAAGAAGGCCGCCGGGCAATAATTTTTATTTCTTCCAGGCTGATTTTTTCAGAAATTATTTTCATTGCGATATGATTATTATATATGATTATTATAGATTATCCTGACTTAGCCTCCTAGTGACCAAACTGAAACAATCATTATTGAAGATTTAAGCTCGTATGATAAGATATCTGCATGAAAAAGGGCACCGCTCATAACTGCCGGGCGATTGTCGTCGGCTGTATGGATTTCCGCTTGAGAAGCGACATCCGAAAGTGGACAGCTAAACTCGAAGGAGGCTTTGACAGGCTGGCTATTGCCGGAGGGGTAAAAAATCTTCCATTTGTCCTTGAGCAGGTAGAACTTTCATATAAACTGCACCATATCTGTGAAGTCTATCTGATGAACCATGAAGACTGCGGGGCTTACGGGGAAGAAGGGACTTTAAAAAAACACCGTCAGGACCTCTCCTTCGCCAAAAAGATCATCAAACAAAAATTCCCCAAGCTCAAGATTGTCACCCTCTTTCAAAAACTCAACGGCAACTTTGTGGAAGTTTAAATTTAAAAAAGTGCTTCCGGATTGGTCAGAGCTTAGCTTTGCTTTTACGGAAGAAGACTCATTATGTCCCCGGTAATGTAATTGCCGTCTTGGGGAATATACTGTTGAGCGGTATATTGATCTACCCTGGTTTGCCAGTTTTCTGCCCTGTTGGTTGGAGAAATCGAAGTATACTGGTCAGGAAATTGCATGGAAATACTGGGCGGATTGCGATTTGTAATAATTGATAAAATCTCATCAGCATGAGCTTTTGGCAGTATATAGACACATTTTTGCCGGGAATTGGCATTTTTATATTTATTGGCCAAAGTCAATAAAAAAGCAGAGTTTATGGTCATGCGATAGGTACTCTCATCACCTCTGCCGCCGAACAATCTCTCAACTCCGTGTTTGGCGGCAACATCCATAAAGCTGTTCTGATTGGCCGGATCGAGTACCCAAATCGGCTTCCCGTAGTTCATGCTGAATTTGTATATTTTGGAAAAAAACGGAATAAATTTTTCATCAGGATCGGCAATGAAATTTACCCAAAAGCTGCTTTTTTTCATTTCTTCAATTGCCGGCGGATAATATTCGGGAATCACACAGCTGCTGCTCTCAATTGCTTCCTTAATTTTTTTCATCTTTTCCTTATTTTCTACATCCTCTAAATGATGTTCTGTCATTAAAAAAGTCACCGTAAAAAAATCATTCAGCTTTAAGGTCCTTACTTCCAAACCTTCCAGCGGATTTTCCACGGTTATGCTATTAACATCTATCGTCGACTCCATGGTTATTTTCCTGGAATTTTGCTGTTGATCACCAGATAAAGGTTGTACTGCAACTGTCGAATCCATGTTTCCTATTTGTCCCTGAATCGGCTCTTTACTTGGTATGTGAGTTTCAGGAGGAGGCGGTTTTAACCGGCAAGACGCAAGGACAGCACTTCCAAAAGCCACGCCTAAAAATCTTAAAAAATCCTGGCGGTCCATTTCAGCTAAATTGACCATAACTTTCAAAGATTACTATAGGATAATAAGGACAGGCAATGCATCACCAATACATAGCGGATCCTGATTTATCTATTGATAAAAGTCTATTTGATTGAGGCTGTAGCGGGGAGTATGATAAAATTTATACTATCGGACTTTGTATGACAGTCTATTTCACTGCTTCAATCGTCGGCAAAAAATACCATTTGATTAATTACCTGAAAATTATTGATATCCTTAAATCTAAAAACTGCCAGGTTATTTCCGACCACATTATCAAATCGACCGAATCTGAAGTCAAGCTGGAAAACAAAGAAGACCGGTTGAAGTTCCATAAACAGCTGGAAAAATGGATATCATCTGCTGATTTTATCGTCGCAGAAACGACCTTTCCTTCCATTTCAGTCGGTTACGAAATATCGCTGGCCGAAGCTTTCCTCAAACCGATCCTGATACTTTTTTCCGAAGGCAATCCCCCCTCTCTTCTGGCCCACCACCGGGATGAAAAATTGATCTGTGAAAAATATAGCGGGGAAAACCTTCCCGGCCTTATTGATGATTTTATCAATTACGTCAGAGGCAACAATGATACACGCTTCACTTTTTTTATCACTTCCAAAATCGCCTCTTTCCTGAATAAGGTCTCAAAACGGGAAAAACTGCCAAAATCGGTTTACCTGCGGCAGCTTATCGAAAAAGAAATGAAAACTGGCGGAAAATAATTTTTTTACCCGACACCCCTTCTTTTTCAATGCATATCGGTTATGCATTGAGATTGTCATAAAGCTCTATTTAAAATAGGGCATGACACTAATTTCTGAAAACTTCTGCTGGATCAATCATCCAGAATTTTCTTCCGGTGATCCGCTTTTGGATAAAACCGCCGGCCTATTTGCCTCTCTAATGACCGGTCAAATCCCCGACCGGCAGACCGCGGATTACCTACCCATCAACGGAGGAGCCGTATCTGCTCCGGCTGAAGCCAGTCTTCTGCTGCAATACGGTTTAACAGACCATGAAGACTCCCTGCTCTCCGATTCCGATCTAAATTTAATCCCTGAAAGCCTGCTGGAAATGTTGCGCTGTGCTGATGAAATGAGAATTATTGATGCCCGCCGGAAAATTTTTGATGACAGCCGGCGGATAAAGGAACTTGAAGCGGAAAAAGCCCAGGTAGTCCAATCACGGATTGATGCTGTTTTAACTTTTTTTGCCCAACAGAAACCGTTACACATTCCGGAAAACTCCGGCCATCCTCCCGATGAACGAACAGCTTTGCTTGCCCGGCTGCTTCAGCCTGAGATCAGAACGAATAGAGCTAATACCGATACGGCTTTGCGCGGAGGCAGAACGTTACTTTTCAGTCGTGAGGAAATCGATGATACAGCCAGAAAGACTGCCGCAGTCTCTGCCTCTGCCATGGCAGAATTGGATCTTCTGGAAAGACAAACAGACCGGCTCCGGCGGGAAAAATCAAGCCTAAATACTTCTCTGACGGATTTAATTCGTTTGAATCGCCTCCTTAAAGAAAACCAAAGCATAATTTATCACTATTTTTTTAAAAAGGAAAAACGCCAGATTCTGGATAATATGCCTCCTTTATCTGATGAGAGCCGGAATCTGTTTCAGTTGGCCGGATTGTGTGCTTTTATTCAGGGAGTCCTCTACCGCAAATTTACCCCGAGTAATAAGCTTCCCCGAAGCATAGATCTTAAAAAAACCGCTAAAAATATGCTTGCCTATGCTTGCCCAGGTACATCATCAAAACCGCAGGGGGATTGATGCCCTGCTTAAAAGAATGGAGGCGGTCATTCTGAAAAACCCAGCCGCTTCGCAAAATCAATTAAATGATTTCCTCGACAGGTTAAGGTCAATGGAAAAAGAACTAAAACCAAATCCCAAGACGGAAGTTGAGCGGACAAGACCGGCTGAAAACGGCAGGCCGGTCCTTTATTATTTGATATCCGTCATGGAAAATATAGGAACCCCAAATCATCCCGTCTGGCAAAGGAAGGCATGGCTGATCCCTAAAGAATTTGGCAATCGATAATTCACCTATTTCCCAAGACAGAGGGAAAAAATATTGGGGCGATATGTCAAAGGTAACATCAAAGGACCTCGAGGCTATGCATCAACTTGCCCGGGACTGGGGAATGATTAGGGCCAGGTATGAAATAGATGCTGCCCGAGCTAAAGCCAATGGCAGACCATTCTCACCAGTTAGAATTAGTGATGAGCATCCTGCACCTGAAGTCATGACTTTCCAGGAATTTGAGGAATTATCCAGAGAAATGGGCAGTCGAAACAGACAGAACAATTAGGAATTTTAATCAGTTATAATAAGGTATTCATGAAGGCTTATTTCACCGCTTCAATCACCGGCAAAAAGCAGTATTTACCGAATTATCAGTATATTCTGGACGAACTGCGGCAACATAAATTGGAGGTCATTTCCGACCATATCATAAAGACCGAAGAGTCCGAAGTTAATTTAAGTAAGCGTGAAGACCGCCTGAAATTCCACAAACAGCTCGAGAAATGGATATCATCATCAAACTGCATGGTAGCCGAAGTCTCATTCCCCTCAATCAGCGTCGGCTATGAAATTTCCCTGGGGCTTCATTTAGGCAAACCAGTCCTGGTCCTTTATAACGAGGGCTATCCCCCATCGCTTCTGGCTGAACACAAAGATGAAAAATTAATAACGGAGCGTTACAGCAAGGAAACTCTGCCGGGAATAATCGGGGACTTCGTAGAATTCGTCAAAGGTCCGGCGGATATGCGCTTCACTTTTTTCATCACCCGGGAAATCGCCGCCTATTTGGATAAAGTCACTGTCAGAAAAAAAGTCCCCAAAGCAGTATACCTTCGCAAACTGGTCGAGGAAGACATGAAGAAAAACAGCTGACTAATTATTCACCTCTGCTTGAATAGGGCACATCAGGAGCTGATTGTAACCGGTGGCGGAAACTTTGACTTCTTCCCCACCAGACAGGAAAAAATTGGCAGGCTCAATCTTCCAGCTGAACGGATCGGCAATCAGAAGTTTCAGGCTATTATTTCCCCCGCTGCTTTTCAAATCCTGCATAATGCAATAATATCCGGCAGGACAGAATTGGGGCGGCCGGATGACGTAGTGGCCGCCTGTTAAACTGACCTGGCCGTAACCTTTGATATCGGTCATTAAAGAGCGACAGGAAGAGGCACTGTTTGACTGGATAGCGGAGAGCATTTCTATTTTTCCCCGGCAGACGGTGAAGCTGCCCGAATAGGGATAAAGCTGTCCGCAGGCTGATGTACGGGCAATGAGGCTAACTTTCCCTGTGGTTTCGGCAGGTGAAACGAAACGGGTGGGTAATGGATAGACGCGGCTTGGCATTGGCATGGGATAGGGCTTGTAGGAATCTGAAATAGGCGGAATAATTCTGGCGCGGCCTGAAATCGGCCTGTCTGAAATAAAAGCTTTGGCCAGCGGCAGCCAAAGATACGATCTCAAAGCAGACAATGCCAGAAAAAAGAAGACAACTAAAACTAATTTTGCTGTTTTGCCCATAAAAAAATGCCCTTTATCGGGCAGTAAAGACATCTTATCCTCAAGACCTTTTTCTGTCAAGCTCATCCTAAAGAGTGTGTTGAATAACTCTTGGTCATTTCGAATGAAATGAGAAATCCAGGCACGAAGTGCTGCATTTTACGCTGACGCTAGATTTCTCGCTACGCTCGAAATGACAATATGAAAAACGTTTTTCATCAGACTCTGTACATAACTTGACATGTACTAATAAAAATATGATATAATACGACACTATGGTAGAAAAATTCGTACCTAAAATTGCACCTGATGATGTTGAATCTATCTTTCAAGCAACGGCTGATCATCTTGGAATCAGCGTTGAAGAGGTTATGCAGATATCTAGAGATGTTATGGAATCAGGAACTGCGGTATTCTTTGAGCGTAGAGGTGAAGCACGAGTTCCTGTCACAAAATCTTCTCAAGACTTACCCAAACCTTAATTTATTGATTCTTTATGGAAACTGAGAAATACGTTTCCGATTCTTGACTGCCTTATTTAATTTTCAATTGTCAGCAGTCCGCGATACTCGACCACGCTGCGCTCTCAGATAGATTTTCAAACCATTCTATCCTCAAGTCTCATAATACAGTATATGCGGTTCTAACCCCGCAGAATCTCTTCCATATTCCGCTATACTCATTTTAATTTGATAAAATTGTGTAAAATTACTTCGGAATTACTGAAAAACCGCAAATCAAGAAAGCTTACGTCAGACGGACGGCTCGTTGGAGATTTGGGAGAAAAATTAATCCAGATGGTTCTTTTGAGGAAATTTACAATGGCCCAGGGAAATATCTTAAACAGCTTACTATGAAAAGCAAATCACCATACAATCGTCTGCATCTTCTCCCTATAAATAAGTTGAGAGAGATATCCGAAGTAATTCCGAAGAATGATAAGATTAAAAACTCCTGTGTCTGAAAATACGGTCCAGGCTGAAAACAAATTTGTCTTATCCAAACAGAAAATTACGGCAGGTCGCTATGCCGGGAGCGGATAGGCAGATAAAAGGAAAGAACGAGAGCTAAGACTACCGAAACCAGGAAAAAGTAGAAGACGATCTCACCCGGAATCAGCCAGACCCGGGCATTGAGAAAGAGGCGCCCCGAGGTCTGTGCGGGAACGGGATGATTCTGAATTTTTGCCAGCCAGGATAAAAAGACCATCGGAAAAATGATCAGATAGTTTCTCCGTAATCTCCAGGCAACCGATTCCAGCCTCGACATCGGCACTTTCAAACTGCGGAAACTGGCAGCCAATTTTTCCCGCCATTGTCCGTCATCCCGTTTTTTAACTTTGCCCAGGAATATCTGGGATAAAAGCTGTTTTTCGATGATTCTTGTCCTCTCCCGAAGAAGGCTGTAGTAACGATACCTGCGGGACTCAATATACAGGAAAAACCAGACAAAAACATAATTGACCAGAATAATCGAATGGGGAGCTGAAGGATTGGTAAAAACAAAGGAAAGCATGGCGGCAGTCACCACGATCGACCAGTTGGTGGTCGTGTCGAGGCGGTTGCGCCAATTGGTTTCACGGTAAACTTCTGCCCGGTAATAGTGGTAGACAAAACCGTAGTAGGATTCGGGGAGGGATTCCAGATCCAAAACATCAGAATCATCAGCCATGAATTAATTATATCAGAATAATGAAGTCCAGTCCTTATAGAAGCTGACAAGTCCGCGGTCGGTCAGCATATGCTGTAAATCATATGTCTGCCAATCCCTGCCCAACTTGACATCAGCCCGATAAGGAATCGGTCTTAATTCCGGTTTATTATAGAGATAATCATCAGCGGGATTTCTGAAGTTTTCATCAGCCCATAGTTGGAAGATTTTAAAGGGAATGGTGATGATGTCCGATTTAAGCAAAAGCGCATACAAGATGTGATCAAGATTTCTGACTGAAGCGGTGAGAACTTCCACATGACCATCTCCATTTTCATACAAATTGAGGATATTTTTAACAACCTCCATGCCGTTTTCTCCGATATCATCCAACCTGCCTACGAATGGAGAAATAAATATAGGATATTTAGCCCCCCGGGTAATTTCATAGACGGCAGCCGCCTGGCTCTGTGAAAAAACCAGTGTGATGTTTATTGGCATTTCAAGACTTGCTTTGCCAGCCGCTTTTAAGCCTTCGTGAGTTGCGGGAAACTTGATCGAAGCATTGGGAATCCATTTGTTTCTCTCCCTGGCCTGCTCCAACATATCTCCGGCGCTAGTTTTTTCATCGGCAAAGACCTGAATTGAGATTGAGCCGCCGGGAATGACTGAGCTCATTTCCCGGACTATCCGTTTATATTCAGCTAAAGCATCTTTTTCGGTCAGTTTGCCACTCTTTTCCACCAAATTCCTAGCAATCAGGGTCGGGTTGGTCGTCTGTCCGTCCAGAGGGAAACCTAAGGTAACCGACCGACGCTCTGAAGCTTCTTTAGTTTCTGTAGGGCTACCGCCGTCAATGAAAATTTTTGAAGGTAATCTGTTCATAATGATATAATACCAGGCTGAATGGGAAAAGAAAACCCTAATCCGAATTGGGAAGGCTTAAAGAAGGTCGGCAAGACGGCTTTAATCGCCGTGGCAATCGGCTTTATAGGCCTAGCTTTATTATAATTTCAACTATTTTTCCCTTATTTCCGTGGGTAACTAAACTATAGGTCTGTGGATAAATTTATTATAGGTTTAATCCTTGACTTTGTAGTCAATACTGACTACAATCAATCACATGGATATCTTTAAACTGACACGATCCATCACCCGGCAAAAAATTCTGACACTTTTCCTGGCTGATCCCGGAGAGGCTCATTACCTTCACGAAATTGCCAGAATATTATCAATTTCCGCAGGCAATATCAGGCGGGAAATGAAAACCATGGCCGCTTCCGGATTATTCAATTCTTACAGCCTTGGCCGGCTGCTATATTTTAAAATTAATCAGAATACGGCACTTTTTGAAACTGTTAAATCTTTAACCATGAAAACAGCTCCCCAGACAAATAACGACATTATCGCCAAGGCTTTTTTGTGGACTGCTAAACCTTCCCCTATTGCTCTTCAGAGTGAAATATATTGCCAAACAAGAGATATTTTCCAGGTAAGACTACAGACTTTTACGGAACATCTGGAAGCTAAATTGGGAACCGGCGCCTATTTGGTTTCGGCGGTGGCCGGAGAAATCGGCAATAACTCCTTTGACCATAATCTGGGAAATTGGCCTGATATGCCCGGTGTCTTATTCGCACATGCCAAAAAAATAGTAGTTTTAGCCGACCGCGGACAGGGTATCTTAAAAACCTTACAAAACGTCCGGAGTCAAATAAAAAATGACAGGGAAGCGCTTTTGATCGCCTTTACCGAAATTATTTCCGGGCGTTTCGGCGAAAAAAGAGGCAACGGCTTGAAATTTGTCTCATCTATTATTAGGGAAAAGAAATGGTGCTTGGAATTCTATTCCGGAAGAGGTTTTTTAAAACTGGCAAGGGAGACGAAATTGAAGATTACGGAATCACCAAGAGTAATTAAAGGCTGTTTGGCTGTGCTAAAATATTAAAATGACAATCAAACTCTCTAAATTCGGCGAAATGCTCATTTCCAGACCGGCCGGCCGGGAGGCATATTTTTCAGCTAAGGCTTATTTATTGGGTAAAAATCCTGGTATGGTCGAATTTGACTTCGATAAAATAAAAGTCCTGACTCCTTCATGGATTGACGAGTTTATTGCTTTACTGAAAAATGATTTTCCAAAAACGAAAATCAAGTTTCTGCACTCACACAATCCGACAGTAATTTCTAGCTTAAAAATAATCTCCGCTTCCCCTTCGGCTTAATTTACCTCTTCGGCTAACGGCCTGGTCTGGACCAGTTGAAAATAATTGCCGTCGGGATCGACAAAAGTGGCTATTTTGCCGTAATCCTGGACATGGTAGATATCCTGGATTTTTTTGACTTTGGCCTTTTCCAATCGTACTACTTCCTTTTCGATATTATCGACCTCGAAATTGATCATATACCTTTCCGGCTCCTTGTTTTTGCCTTCAACTTTGTCGTGGTGCATGACTACTAAATAAGGGCCCTTGCCCGGATTGAATCCGACAAATACGTCTTCATCATCCCCATACTCCCCCTCCATCCCGACTTTCAGCCCCAGAGTATCCTTGTAAAACTTGGACAATTTTTCCGGATTTTCGGAAAAAAGGAGGATTGATTCTATCCTTTTGATCATTTAATTATTTTTCTCCCAATAAATATTGATAATTATCTATATATAAAACATTTAATGATAGAAAACAAGATGATAATAGGCCCAATATTATCCTCAATGGAACGGAAATCGATGGCTGGAACCTATGGCAAACAGCGCGAAATAAACTAACAACCTACGGTCGGGGATCTTAGTCATGTGCTTTAGAGGGTTTGGACAGCTTTAATGATGGCTTTGGCATCTATACCTTCTAAAGCCAGAAGTTCGGCGGGTTTGCCGCTTCTGGGCATTTTGCTGACAGCCAATTTGGTAATTTTGACATTGGGATCGGAAGCGAAGACATTTAAGACAGCATCGCCCAATCCCCCTTCGAACCAGTGGTCTTCGACGGTTATGACTTGGGCCGTCCCAACGCCATTTGCCCCGAAAGCTTTCGGGGGCCTTGCGAGGCTGGATAGGGTTTTAGCATCGATGGGTTTTATGGAGTAACAATCAACTACTGTCACTCCAATCCCCACTTTGGCTAATTCCTCTTGGGCTTTGAGGGCTTCGAAGAGAGTAACGCCGGCAGCAATAATCAGTATTCGGATTTCGGATTTCGGATTTCGGATTTTTGGCAAGTGGATTTTGCAGCCTCCAATAGGAAATTCCTCATTGTTGTCATATATAACGGAAGTGGCCGGACGGGAGGTCCTTAGATAACTGATACACTGGCAATTGATCATTTCTTCGACCAATTTCTCGGTTGAAACGGCATCGGCAGGATAGAGAACGGTAGAGCCGTTGACCGCCCGGAACATGGCCAAATCCTCCAAACCCATTTGTGACGGTCCGTCCTCGCCGATTGAGACGCCGGCATGGGAGCCGCATATTTTGATATTTGCTCCCGAGACAGCAGCCATGCGGATCTGGTCGAAACCTCGGGTCAGGAAAGCGGCAAAAGTGGAGACAAAAGGAATATAGCCTAATTTGGCAAAGCCTACGGCCGCCCCGACCATGTTCTGCTCGGCAATAAACATTTCAAAAAAGCGGCCGGGATATTTCGCCTGGAATATTTCGGCATAGGTCGAATTTTTGACATCGCCGTCTAATGAAACCAATAAGGGATATTTCTCCCCCAGCCTGGCCAGGGCATTACCGTATGCCTTGCGTGTAGCCGCCGAATCTCCGGTTTTGTATTTGGTGTTCGGTATTTGGACGGTGGTATTTTTTTTGTTTTTAATAGCCGGTGCCGCTTTAGCTACTTCACCGCGCAGATTTAAATCAACTTTTCCCAATTCTTTTAAGGCTTTTACCAAATCCTCCGGAGCAAGCGGCTTGCCGTGCCAACCCTCCTTGTTTTCGATAAAAGAGACGCCTTTGCCTTTGACGGTTTTGGCGATGATGACTGTCGGCTGTTTGACTGTTGATGACTGGATTTTTTGGAAAGCTTGGCTGATTTGATTCAGATTGTGGCCGTCCAAAACTTCTGTTTGCCAGCCGAAAGCTTTGAAACGTTTTTCATAAACTTGCGTATCCCAGCCCAGCATCGTCTCCCGGCTTTGGCCTAAGCGGTTGACATCGAGGATGGCGGTAAGGTTGTTTAACTTGTAATATGACGCAAGATTAACAGCTTCCCAAACTGATCCTTCGGCCATTTCCCCGTCTCCTAAGAGAACAAAAACCCGGGGCAGGCTTTTTATGGAAGGCAGATTTTCATTATACTTTCTGATGGCCAGTGCCATACCGAATCCGATGGATAGCCCCTGACCGAGACTGCCGGTGGCTACTTCGGTAAATTTGAAACGGGGTGTCGGATGGCCCTCAAGCGGCGAATCGATGCGGCGCAGGCTTTTTATTTCTGTTTCAGTAATTTGATTGGCTGCCAGAAATAACGAATAATAAAGGGGCGAGGCATGACCTTTGGAAAAAATCAGGCGGTCGTTGGCTAAATTCTCTGGTTTATCAAAATCAAAATGATAGAACCGGCCGAACATCAAAACCGTCATCAGATCAGCAGCGGAAAGTGACGAGGTCGGATGGCCGCTCCCGGCTGATGAAGAAGAAACCAGGCTGTAATATCTTACTAATTTAGCTAAAGCCGACAGTCTAGCAGTATTCATAAATCACATTATAAAACATGAATAGGTAAATTGAACAGAAGAAGCTGGAATGTATAGATTTGTATTTATTTTATGCCTGACCCTGTATAGATTCTATGATTGATTCTATCGCCTTTTTTATATCAGGGGCGTTGAAAAGATAGGAATTGGAGTTAATGCGGCTGGCCCCTGCACTGATGACTTTGGCGGCATTTTCGGCAGTCATCGCCCCGTCAACACAGATGGGCAGGTCAAAAAAAGCTTCTTTGATTTTTTTTATTTTATCTTCCGTTGCCGGCATATAGGGTTGGCCTGAAAAACCGGCCTTGATGGCCATGATCAAGACTGCGTCGATATTATCAAGATAAGGCGCAATTTTTTCATAAGGGGTAGGACCGTCAATGGCCAAGCCGACCTCGATGTTTTTTTTATAAGCTTCGGCCATAAAATCATCAATACCTTCGGCTTCGATATGGGCATAAATGCGTTTAAAACCGCTATCAGCATATACGGCTACCAATTTTGCAGGTTCTTTTACCATCAGATGGACTTCCAGATTTAATTTGGTCTTAAGATTTTTAAAGGAGGAGGGATCGGTTTTGCTGTCATTGGGAACCAGGAGGCCGTCTGCCACATCAATTTGCACCCATTCCACCAGGTTTTCCACTAAGCGGATCTTTTTCTCTATTTCTGAAAAATCCTTTTCCAAAATCGCCGGAATTACTTCTACCATTAATTAATTCAGAATAGCAAACAAATCGCAAGTTGAAAAGAAGGGAAAGATATGACAAGATAAATATATGTTCAGGTTGAAACAGGCCAAAACTAAATTAATGGTAGTGCAAATACTGGCTATAGTTCCATTCCTGCTGTTTATCTTCTATTTATTTGACCTCTGGTTCCAAACCAACCGCAGCAATGTCCTAGAAGAAAATTTAAACCAGGCTAAACTGCTAGCTCTGTATATTAATGACAACCTTAATCACGGTTTAAAATTAGCAAAGTCTGTAGCCAGATCGCCTGACTTTATGAATATATATAACAATAATCCGGAACTGGTAAGACGTACCATCCGATCGTTGGTTGATAACAATCCGGAACTGAGTAGTATGTACATTTTGAATAAGGAAGGAATAGTTATCCAGTTTGAATCGTCAATGCAAGTTAATAATGCCATCGGTACATCAGTAACTGATCGCGATTATTACCAGCAAATAATGGAAACGCATAAAAGCTATGTTTCGGATCCGTTAGTCGGCAAACTGACAGGTACGAAAATTGTCACTATGGGTGATCCGGTCATCGTCGACAATGAAGTTGCAGCTATTGTTGTCTCATCAATAGATTTGAAAAAATTGACAAAACAAATGGAAAAACACATGGAGACAAAGGGCTTAAAATACATTTATATTTTGGATAAAAAGGGAAATCTAACCGTATCCCCCTTTAGTGACAATATAGAGGTCGATAATCAAGAAATATTTAAAAATGAAGCTTTCTTTAATGAAGTTTCCAAAGGTAATGATGTCCTATTGGATAATAAAACTATGCCTATATTAAATGATAATGTACTCGGGGCTGCGGTCAGGGTCGAAGATTTCGGCTGGACAGTCATAAGTTTTCAAAGAACAATTGATATATTTTCTCCCCTGTTTAAAGTCCAAGCTGTTTCCTGGTTGATAATACTCTGCTCGCTTTCATTTGCCATTTTGGTTATTTCCTATCATCTCAAAAAAATAAGAATCATTTTTTAACGGTTTTTAATTCATTCCCATTTTTTAAACCTATAATTATCTTCCGCTGATGGAAATTAATCCTGGCTGTATTTGATCATTACAACAGTCTGCATTTAATCAGGTAAGTCTCCTAAAGCATAATATCTTTACCTCAAAGACTAATATTGAATAAGTTTAATGAACAATTAATAGTTTTTAATTGACAGGACTTGACAAAATTCTAATTTTTATTTTATTGTTAGTTAAGAGGAGGAAAAGACCAAATCTATCCATTACTAGCCTCATATTTCTGATCGAATCTATACATTTGACCTCTAATTATCTTTAAGGATCAGGCAGACCCATAAAGATAAATAAAAAGGCTCAACCTGAGCAGGGTGGGCTAAAATTTCTAAATGCTTAGTCCTAAGTCTGGTCGTGATCAGAAACTGATCTATTCAATCGGTGAGGCAGCCGCATTCCTCGGCGTGTCGATCATGACCCTAAGGAGATGGACGAAGAGCGGAAAGATTCACTTTATTAAGACACCAGGAGGTTTCCGCAGATTTCCGCATGACGAACTGGTCAGAATAAAAAAGTACGGGTTAAATTCCAAACCTGTCTTCACTTTATCCCAAGCAACCAATGAATTGGGAGTTTCACGTCAAACTTTAAAAAGATGGAAAAAGTCAGGTAAAATCAAATGGTATCAAGCTGCCCATCGAATACTTTTCCCGAAAGAAGAAGTAGATGCTTTAAAACATAAGTCTGAAAGTACTTACACTTCACCTTCACATGATTATCTTCATTTAGGCGCCATATTGTCTTCACTGTTTGTTTTTTATTTGGTTTTTGTAAATTTAGCTACAGAAATAAAGGTAGCAGGTATATCTGCAATCCCCCGGCCTCTGGCTGGTGCTATTTCAACATTAATTGTGCCATTCAATCCTAAATTGGCAGCAGATATCTCCTCAAGAATCAAACCGGCGGATCTTTCTTTTGCTCAATATGCCCAACCATCTGAAATTTCAGGAAACCCTGACATCACAGTCTTATCACGGACAGAAAATGAGTCTCAGGACAATGCTGTAAATCCTGGAATTAAGGGAGAAGAAGGTATCACTGGCCAAACTGGAGCAACCGGAGAGACCGGGGTACAGGGAGCAACCGGACCTTCTGGTCTGACAGGTGTTTCGGGAAGTGCGGGAGCCGCAGGGGCATCAGGAATTTCAGGGGCTACCGGTCCGACAGGAGCTGATGGTGAAAAAGGAATCCAAGGAGCTACCGGTCCGACAGGAACTGCCGGAACTGAAGGATCTCAAGGTCCGACTGGTTCAACCGGAAGTACCGGTGTAACAGGAGTTGCTGGACCTACCGGTTCTACAGGATCAACTGGATCAACCGGCTCAACTGGAACAGTTGGTCCGACAGGATCTACGGGCTCTACCGGAATTCAGGGACCAACTGGAAGTACAGGTTCAACTGGAAATGTAGGAGTTGCAGGTCCGACCGGCAGTACTGGTTCAACCGGAATCCAAGGACCTTCCGGAGCAACTGGTTCTACTGGAATACAGGGTCCGACTGGTTCAACTGGCGCCACAGGATTAATTGGAGAATCAGGACCGACCGGCTCAACCGGAGCAACCGGTGTTGGAGGACCAACCGGTGCGACAGGCTCAACTGGAGATATAGGGCCAACCGGCTCAACCGGATCTACCGGAATTGCCGGACCAACTGGTTCAACCGGCTCAACCGGATCTACTGGTACTGCTGGTCCTACTGGTTCTACAGGCTCAACTGGAAATGTAGGAGTTGCAGGTCCGACTGGAAGTACTGGATCTACCGGAAATCTTGGTCCGACTGGCTCAACTGGCGCTACAGGATTAATTGGAGAATCAGGGCCAACCGGTTCTACTGGTTCAACTGGAGATATAGGGCCAACAGGCTCAACCGGTTCAACTGGAATTGTAGGAGTTGCAGGTCCGACCGGCAGTACTGGTTCAACCGGAAGTACAGGTGCAACAGGAGTTGCCGGTCCTACTGGCTCTACAGGCTCAACTGGATCAACCGGAGAACAAGGCCCCACCGGAAGTACCGGTGCCACAGGTCAAGTTGGCTTAACAGGACCTACTGGTTCCACC
>MFJU01000029.1 GCA_001779315.1 Candidatus Gottesmanbacteria bacterium RIFCSPLOWO2_01_FULL_42_22
AAAATATCCTTATTTAGAAAAAGCGTTAAGAGCAATTTGCCAGAAAGAAAAAATTAAAATTAAAGCCGGTTATGCCCGCTGAAAGACTCTTATTTTCCCTGACTTATTACACTCCTTATATTTCAGGTTTGACCTTTTATGTCCGTAACTTGGCCTATCTTTTAAAGAAGAATGGCTACCAAATAACAATTTTAGCCATGCAGCATGACAAAAATTTAAAATTCAGGGAAACTATTGACGGAATAAGAATCGTCAGAACTAAAACCCTGCTCAGAATCAGTAAAGGATTTTTATCAACAGATTATATAAAACAAAGTTTTATTGAGGTAGCGCGACACAACACAATTATCATCAGTCTGCCTCAATTTGAAGGAATAATCCCGGCTATTATTTGCAAATTTTTTCGTAAAAAACTGATCGTTATTTACCATTGCGATGTTGTTCTGCCTAGATCGGGATTAAATTTTTTTATACAATGGATACTTGATTTTAGCAACCTCTTAACCTTGAAATTAGCTGATGCAGTGGTTACCAATTCGGAAGATTTCGCCATAAATTCCCAGGTTTTAACCAGGGTCATTCAAAAAATCGATTACGTTTATCCTCCAATAATAAAGCCAATCTTATTAGATAGAGAAAAAAATTTACTCATAAAAAAAACAGGCAGAAATCTGATTATATTCGGTTTTATAGGCAGAATAGCTACCGATAAGGGTGTGGAATATTTGTTGGAAGCCATCCCTTTAATAAAAAAGCAACTTAATAAGGATTTTAAAATCATCCTGGCCGGCCCTCCTGAGCCGGTAGGGGAGGTTGACTACAGGTACAAAATCCAAAAGCTGGCTCGGCAGTATAAGAATAATCTTATTTTTCTGGGTCAACTTAAAGATACCCAATTAGGGGCATTCTATTCAATACTGGACGCCTTAGTATTGCCTTCAGTAAATTCTACCGATGCTTTTGGCATGGTGCAGGTCGAAGCGATGATGACGGATGTTCCGGTAGTAGTAAGCGATCTACCCGGGATTAGAATTCCGGTAAAGAAAACCGGAATGGGTATTATTGTTCCTTTGGCCAACTCTCAGAAATTGGCAGAGGCGATAGTAGAAGTTTTATTAAATAAAAAGAAATACATTTCAAAGATCGAACTGGTCAGGAAAGAGTTTGATCGGCAAAAAACAACTGATTTTTTCTTACGGTTAATTAAATCCTAGTATGTCCGGATTTTTCAATATTTTTCTGATTTTTGTTTTTTCTCTCGCTATAAGACTTTACCGCTTGGACATTTTGCCGGGCGAATGGTATGGGGATATTTCCAACGTTCATGAGTATGTTACGGAAATTTTCAAGGGCAGATGGCCATTTTATTTTTTGCAAAGTCCCGGTCCTGTTTACCATTATTTTATTGCCCCGTTTATACTGCTTTTAAAGCTAAAAGGATACGAAGCTTATAAATTCTCTTCTGTTTTTGTCAGTTTAATCAGCCTTTTGGCGATTTATCTCTTTGCCCGGGAAGCCTTTAATAAAAAAATAGCTGTTTTAACACTTTTGATTGCCAGCTTTTCACTCTGGTTTTTAATTTGGAGCAGACTCGGTAATTCCCAAATTATCATTCCGGCAGAGGTTGCCTTGAGTGGATTTTTCCTGATCAGATTTTTCAACAGAAAAAAAATCAAGGATTTAATTCTAAGCTTACTGACAGCATCCTTTGGTTGGTATACCTACCCTCAGACATTCATTTTGCCTGTTTTTATTTTTATCTTTCTGTTAACTTATTTATTCCTGCGTTTAAAATTCTCACCAGCTTCGAGGCAATCTTCTTTAGCGTTAGCAGTTTTTCTTATCGGATTGCTGCCGATGCTTTTTATCATAAAAAATCAGGCAAAGGGCATGGCGGGCAATTTCAGTTCGACCGGTTATGTCGGCAGCAAAGTGCTGCCGGTCCTGAAGTTGAAGAAAGGGGAATTTATTTCTAAATTAAGTATAAATATGGCCAAAACCCTATTGATGTTTAATGTAAGGGGAGATAATTCATTCAGGGTAAATATTGCCGGTCATACCCAACTGGATAAAATAAGCGGATTTTTATTACTAATCGGCCTTATTTATCTATATCAAAAGAAAAGACATTATTTTTGGCTATTTGTAATTTCTTTTTTGGTTTTGTCCTTGCCTTCTGTTTCACCGGCAATTCCGGATGCGGAAATTCCCAACAGCGCCAGAACAATAGG
Source organism: Candidatus Gottesmanbacteria bacterium RIFCSPLOWO2_01_FULL_42_22 (assembly GCA_001779315.1). Taxonomy (GTDB): domain Bacteria; phylum Patescibacteriota; class Microgenomatia; order 2-02-FULL-39-11; family 2-02-FULL-39-11; genus GWA2-43-14. Next base: position 2,232 of record MFJU01000029.1, read on the forward strand.
GGTTATTCCTTTTGTTTATACCGCTGTAGCTCTGGGTTTTTATCAGCTTTTTATCATAATTAAAAAGAAGTTCAGGGCATTTTCCACAATTTTTTTTACCGTGGTTTTTATGCTAATTGCTTTTATCAACATCAAAGATTATTTTTTTGTCTATAGTTCAGGTTTACCCGACGATAATCTCGGCCCCTCCAATATCATTGCTTCTTTCTTGGATAAGAAAGTTCCTCGTGATTATAAGCTATATTTTGCCGAGTGCTGTTGGGGCAATTACGGCCAGCCCGAACCTAAAGGTATCGCCTACAGTTTGAAAAAAAGCAGAACCGTGGATTATTCACGTTTGATAACAGGTTGCAGTGATCTTGATTATTTTCCATTAGCGATAGTGATGCGTCACGAGGATAAATTAAAAAACGAATTTACTGCTTGTATTTCCGGAGCCAGGCAGATGAAAATATATTCCCAGGACGGGATATTTATAAGTAACCTTTATCTTCTGGAAGAATGAAACTGTCGGGAATAAAGCTTTTTTTATTAGCCTGTTTTCTTGCCTTAGCTGCTTTTGCCGGTTATCTACCTGATTTAAAAGATTACGGTCCGACCTGGGATGAGTTTTTTCACCGTCCGACGGGTAAACAGTATTTAGATTATTTTAGAACCGGTAATAAGGAAAAAATTCTTTCATTGCAGAAAGCATCCTGGTTACCGCCGGTGGCCTCAATACTTGGTCAAATTTTTATCGAAAATATAGCCTTAAATAAAATTTATCCGATGGAAACCGACAGGTTCCATTTGGCAGCCGTATTTTATGCCAGCGTGATTGTGGCAACTGTATTCTTAATTACTTTTTTGGTGCTGGGAAATATATGGTTATCTCTGGGGGCTGCCATGCTGCTTTTTTTCCACCCCCAGTTTGCGGTACAAGCCCATACAAACGTCCGCGATATGGGCCTTGTAATGTTTTTTACTCTTACGATATTTTCCCTGATGTTATCAGTCAGAAACAGAGGGGGTTCTCTTATATGGGCAGCTTTATCAGGGCTTTTGACCGGATTGGCGCTCGACAGCAAGCAAAACGGGATTTATTTATTATTTATTGCCTTGATTTGGTTATTCGTCAACAAAAAAATACTCGGCAAGCGCCTATTGCCGGCAATTATTTTGTATTTGTTTACGGCAGCTATATCATTTTTTATTTTTTGGCCGTATCTTTGGTTTGACACACTAAATCACCTACAACTTGCCTGGGAATATCTTCGGTCCGAAAGCATTATGGCCGGATCTTTAACGTTTTACGGCCAGACTTATTACTCGATGAGAAATATCCCTTTTTATTATCCATTCGTCATGCTCTTTATTGTTACTCAGCCACTGATTTCAGGAGCGGCTGTAATTGGACTCTATGGCTCATTTAGAGGATTAAAAGGTAAGCCGAAGGAGGGGATGCTGTTTCTTTGGCTGTTTATTCCTTTGATAAGGTATTATATTCCTTCAACCGCCATCTCCCATGACCAGATCAGGCATTTCCTGGAGGTTTTACCGGCTGTACCCATCCTGGCCTGTTTGACGCTTTCTAATTTATATAAATTCGCTCAAACTTACAAGCTGAAGTATTTGACTGTTTCGACTCATATTTTAATAGCTGTCATGATTCTTTATAACGCCTACCTTTATTTTGCCTACCGGCCATACGGATCGGCTTATTTCAATTTCCTGGCCGGATCTCCTGATTACGTCACTCAATCTTTTGATGTGGAATACTGGGGAAATGTTTATCGGGAAGCCACGAAGTATCTGAATAATCAATACGGGCAGAAAAAGACCTTTTTAATGCCGGGTTTAGGTACTCATCTGCTTTTGGAAAATGGCTTTAAGGGGAAGATAACAGAAGATTTTAACTCGGAATATGATTATGTCATTTTTATGAATAAGAGAAATTGGATCAACGACCGGCCTTACCTCATCTGGCTTTTATCAAACAAAAAACCAATTTTTACCATTTCCCGGGGCGGTAAAATTTTATTCTACCAATTTAAGCCTTATAAAGAGGACTATATTCAGCGGGGCGGTTAATTTCTCGTTGCAAACAGAAATTTCAGATGACCATGAACCTGATTGGGGAATTCCTGTAAAGTATAGTCATTTTCTATAAGTTTTTTTTTCAATGATAGATAATTCATTCTCATTGATTTGTTGAATAAATGAATTTCAAAGGCGATGTGTTTAATTTTAGTCAAAGTATCCCGGCTGGCATTTTCAATCAATCTGTACTCGCATCCTTCACAATCGATTTTTAGGAAATCACACCTCTTCAATTTATTATCTCCAAAAACCCTATCAAGCGATTCAGCGGCCTCAGCTTTGACAGTGATATCTTGACATTTGTTTAAGGTAATGTTTTTTTCCAATAAATCTATCCGCCTTTTGTCAGGATCATAAGCGATGACTTTCGCTCCTTTTTTAGAAGCATAGACAGTAAAATCACCGAAGGCAGCCCCAATATCAATAACATTTTCTCCCTTGGTTATACATTTTACTCTTTCATACTGCCGGTCCAGAATTATTTCTTTAATCACCCAAACATCCATAGGTGTTTCGATGAAATATTTAAGGCCGTTGTCAAGAGATATTGTCAGAGGTTTTTTGAAAAAGATCAGAGGCAGAAGCCAGAAATTTTTTATTCTCAAAAGTGTCGGCAAGGAGGACAGATAATATTTTAGTGCTCTCATTTACGTTCCCAAGACTTCTAAATAATCTACTTGTTTCACTTTCTTAAAAATAAGGACTTTAGGATGGTCATAAACGGTAAATGATTCATCTGCATAGTCGTCTATGAAACTTATTCCTCCAAGCGGACACTCCTGGTTTTTCATGGAAATTGTACCGTATCGGGCAAAAGGAGGCGTCAGGCACAAGTTAATCGAAGGTATCTTTAAATTCGGTCTTGAGGTAAATTCGGCAATTTTTTCGAATCCCAAGCTGCCGTCAAAGACTGCCTGATAGTAACGGTAAGTGATAGGAAAGCGTTCCGGAACTGTCATGATGGCACCGTACAGTCTGTTACTTGTCAGGATGATATAATCAGTTTCTTTCAGTTTATCCTCCATGAGAATCCACTTTTCCCTTGAGTCCGGATCATAAAGCGGAAACTCGATACCTTTATATTTTTCACGAATATAACCGTTTACCGGCAAGCTGAAGGGAATATAATCATCCCAATGTTCTCCGGAGATAGCAGAGCCGAAGGGCAGATTCTCATATACCCAATATGAGGCAGCGACCCTTGTATGGGGGCGGGAATAAATCGACATAAATGAAATAGGATAGACTAAGACAATCAGGACAGTCACTGCCAGGATAGACCTAAACGGTAAAAGAGACCATCTCTTCTTGATTACCATGATGACATGATTAAGGAAGACGGCACTGATGATGGCGATTGCCGGATAAATGGGATAAAAATAACGCATATTTTTGGCAAACTGCATTCCTTCATATATAAAGATTGAGCTGATCCAAATAATGAGCATCATAATACTTATTTCGCTTTGACCCATCCGAAAATATCCTTTTTTCCATCCGAATATTTTAAGCCTGCCGATGGCAGTTTTAATCAGGATTAGCAGGGAAAATAAGAATCCTGTCACAGCGATTAATCCCAACGGCAGTCCCGTGCCCCAGAAAAGTAAATTTTTCAACGGATAGAGAAAAGCTTTAGTTTTTATCCACTGAATGGCCGGCGGGAAAGTTGATTCCGGGGTCCCTAAATTCTTCAATTGCTTCCAGTTGTCCAAAACGGCAGCAT
>MFJU01000030.1:0-8496 GCA_001779315.1 Candidatus Gottesmanbacteria bacterium RIFCSPLOWO2_01_FULL_42_22
GCAGGAGAAAATAAGAGTTAAAATCCGCTTTGGGGGTCTGACTTTGAAATCCGTTTTTGGCAAAGTAGTATGCCGGTAACTCTGTATTTGGCAATACAGGCAATACATTTATGAAATCCGCTGTATCGCCGTTTAAAAATGTAAGACTGTCGGGTATATAAAAATGAGGCAAATATAACAGATCAGAAAGAGAATAAATTTTCCATTTATCCAAATCCGCTATCTGCTTTAACTCCGGCTGGCTTTTTAATTTTTCTTCATAAAGCTCAGGACGTTCCGCCTTTACCCAAGGCAGAGAGTAGTTGACATCCTGACGGTGTAAAAAATATTTTATTCCTAAAATTTTGTTTAATTTCTGCCAAATTGGGGTTCCGTCAATAAAGGAATCATAATAGGCATTTAATATTTTCTCCTTGTCCCCCTGATTAGAAGTATCGTTAACGACGACCGATCTGGTTGTCAGTAAGCTGGGAACCGTCTGGAGGCTGAAATAATTCCAATTATAGACATCCCCATGCCAGGCACTGTCCAGCCGTGGTGTAAGCAGTATCCGCTGATTATCTTTCTTTATTGAACTGGGCCAATCCTTAAATTTAAGGACGTAATCGGGGACGGTTTCCATGGTGGATAGAGGCGGATTCCAGTCAAAAAAGCCGGCTGTCAAAAGCGGAAAATGCCATAAGATGATGCCGATTATAACTAATGCAGCTCCTGCCCTGGTAAGAGAGGCGGGATTATATTTTTTCCATAGAGAAATATATTTTGAGTTTTCGGTTAAGCTGCTTAATGAAAAAGCTGCTATTAAAGTGGCTGAAAACCAGTAAGCGCTGCCGAACTTTTGTATGGCTGAACGGAAAATCGGGTAACCGGGTACATAGCTTATCAGAAAAGCATACAGCTTTTTAAACGGCGGATGACTGCCTGCTGAAAAAGTCAGAGAGAGGAAAAAAAGGCAGAAAAATAAGAGCAGCCATTTTTTTTCAAATTTATGTTTGACTAAAAGATAAGAAAGTACTATTAATAGAGGCCATAGAAAACTCAAGGCAACCAGCAGTTTGTTTTCCAGAAAAACATTGATATAGGGGGCTTTAGCGGTAATTTCAAAAAAATCCAGCCCCTGCAGTTTCATCAGATTTAAGATACTGGCATTACGGTGGACCACATCCGCCCAGGAAAGATAAGAAGCCAGGCCACCTGAGGAGACTGCAGCTGAATAATTACGGAAGATAAAATGCAAATAAGGCAATATCCAATATGCTGAAAATAAAACTGTAAAAATAACGGAAGATAAAATCAGGGTTAGCGTTCTTTTAACAAAAATTAGGAAAATATTTTTTCCGAGATTTAAAAGGGCATAAAAAAGAATTATAGCCAAAATCAGGATGATGACCGAACCGAAAATAGGCGGTGAACCTCCGCCGTTGAATAAAAATAAAGTCAGACCGATGGCAATTGAGGTTTTTAAGCTGCGCCTTCTGCCTTCGAAATAATCAATCATCAGCCATAAGATTATCGGCAGAGCAATATAGAGGGAAAATCTTGTCCGCCATAAGACTTTCCAACCCTGCAACTGGTAAAAATTAAACTGGTAAAGTACCGCGGCGATCAGGGCAAAATAGGGTTTGCCTCCCAATTTAGGAATTTTTTTCAGGGCAAAATAGATAGCAAACATCGGCAGAAAAAACCACATTATGGTATAAATTTTCTGAGCCAGAAAGAGGCTGCCGGTGACAGATGTCAAGACTGCTTCCAGGCCATGGTAAAGAATTGAACCGGCCCAATCGGGTCTGGCCATACCGAAACCGCTGCCGGAATCCCAGGTAAAAAAGCGGTTGATGATCTGTGCTTGGGGATTAAGAAAATAACCGGTATCATTGCTGATTATCAGTTTTTTGCTCGTCAAACCGCCGTACCAGACAAGCGGCAGGAGGCTGATCAGCAAAATAAATAAATAATCTTTGTATTTTTTAAAAAAGACGAGCATTTTTAATTCATATTTTTCTGATAATTTTGGCCGGAACACCGGCTGCCAAACAACCGGGAGGCACACTCCTGGTTACCACTGCTCCGGCTCCGATAACACTGTTTCTGCCGATGGTTACACCTTTTAAGATGATGGCTTTTGTGCCAATCCAGACATTCCTGCCTATTTCCACATTTTCCCTGACGTAACCGCGCTGCAGCAGGGGCTTGCGGCCTCTTTCTATTTTATGATCATAGTCGGTTATATAAACGAAAGGAGCAATCAAAGTATGATCACCGATGGTTATTCGGCTATGAGAATCAATAATCGTGTTCTCGTATATCCTGACGTTTTGACCGATTTTTATATTGCCGCCGAATCCGGCCAACAATTTTACCCGTCTGCCCAGTTCACTGTTTCTTCCGACAAAAATCGAATTTTTCCGGCTCTGAGAGAAACTGTTTTCCCCACCAAGGCTGACAGTCGGATCTAATTGGTAGCCCCTGATGCGTAATACCAGAACACCGAGTTTCGACAAGAACATACCCCAAACCAGGAAACTAGCCTGGAAAAAAAATTCGAAGATGCCTTTCCTCCTGATAATCGGCAAAATTTTTTCCATCATCAGTAAAGGGTATCAATGCCTGCTTTCATCCTGACCAGAATTGCTTTGACAGCCAGTATACTGAGCAGTATTGAGTAAAACGGCAGTAAAATATGGTTTATTTTCAAGAGGGATCCGGCTGTCAAAAACCAGATGGCTCCCGGGATGCATAGAACATTCCAAAGAATATGCCAGATTTTAAACAGCTTATTTTGGGCCGGTTTTGCCACCGGATGAAGATGGCGCAACCTGAAAGTTACTTCTGTAACTTCTTTCAGGACTTTAACTTTATAAGCATGGCCTGTAGCCAATACCTGGAATCTGAGGGCGGAGGCCAGATCAATTACGATGACTGACAGCCCGGCAATAAAGCTTAAAAAGAGGATGATCCTTCTTAAAGAAAAGGTCATATCCCAAAAATCAACGGTCACCGACAGATAATTGACGGCATCAAGACCGTAGCTGAAAAAGATGATCGGGTGCACCAGATTGTGGGTCATTACATCAAGATAAAGGCCTTCTTTGGAGGAAGTCCTGGTGAAACGGGCAATTTCCCCGTCCACATGATCCAAAACATACCAGAATTGAATGAAAAAAAGACCGATCAGCGTGTAACTTACTTTACTTAATGAGATCAAAAAACAGCCTAAAAGGGCGGAAACAACCGACAACCAGGTGGCGGCATTGGCGGAAATACCCAGCTTGAGAAAGACATAGGTAACGAAAGGCGAAACTTTCCGGTAAAAAATACGGGAATAGAAATTGTCATTTTTGCCTTTATGCAGAGCTCGGATATCAGCCAGTTTCATAATTCTAGATCTTACTGCCTGTAACAACGGTAAATTTCATGTCAATAAAGCAGTCATTTCCTTTTATTTCCATATTATATGCTTTTTTTCCCTCTTTGCTCAGGTTAAGATGCATGGAAAATATTTTTTCCTTTATCTCCTTCTTAAGGTTACCGGAATTATTAAGCCAATTCTTGATGCTGCATCTTTTCAAATAGAAATTTCGGCTTTCTTTAAGAATCAGACCGCCGGATTTTATAATTTTTTCCAGATCTTCCGGAAAAAAAGTCTTCCGTTTTTCCTTCAGGGCAAAAACATCGCGGTAAAAAGTTTCAAGAATTCTATCCGGCGGGACTCCTTCGGACAGGCAGAAAAGGCCGCCGGGTTTGAGGACTCTTCTGATTTCCCCCATGGCTCTGTTTATTCCCCACAGCAGGTGGTGGAAGACCATCCTGGCGGTTATCCTGTCAAAACTATCATCGGCAAACGGTAGATTACGGACGTCGGCCCGCATGAAACTGATGTTTTTTCGGCTGTTTTTTTTGACAGCCTGACGGAGCATATCAGGTGACAAATCAACCCCGGTGACCTGTTTTGCCAGAGAGTCAATGGCAAAAACAACCGTCCCGGTACCGGTACCCAGATCAAGTACTTTTTCCTTACCGCTTAGCTGGCAGGCATCAATAAAAAACTGCAGATATTCCTGCCTATTCTGCCAATGCAGTTTATCATAAGCTTTGGCCCGTTTCTGCCAAAAATCATCGTGGAAAATCATTTCTAAATTTACAACTATATTAACTGAATTCTTTAACGGCAAATAGGTCAAAAGAGAGATGTGGGGAATAATACAGGAGATATTCGCTTACAAAAGAACAGAAACCCCAAAAAAACCAGGGTTTCCATTTAATCTCTGCATGTTCTCCCCGCAATTTCTGCCAGCCTCTTATACCGTAAATCCGGTAACCTAATCTTTTAAAATCATCTTTGGTCCAACCGGACTGGTGCACCTGGTAGGGATTACCGTCCAATTCATCCTGTTTATAATAACCGTTGGGAGTCAATATTACCACATTTTTAGTGGCAATATTTTCCATATCAGAGATAAGTTTCAGGGCTTCCTTTTTTTTCAGATGCTCGATAACATCCAGGGCTATTACCGAATCAAAACTCTTTGGTTTGTAATAACGGCTGAGTTTTCGTATATCGCCAATTTTGTAAGTTGAGTGGATGTGCTGTTTTTTGCTGTCAGTTATACTTTTCCGGTAAAGATCAATACCTTCACTCCTGCCCTTAAATTTCACTTTTTTTAGAGGCGAACTTCTGCCGCAGCCGACATCCAGGACACTGCCGCTTTTCTTCAGCTGTTTTGCCAACAAGCGGTAATAATATGAGTCGCCGATTTCTACCAGTTCCTGTTTCAGTTTCAAAAAACTGTTCATAACCAGCTGTTTTTATTGATTTTCATCATTTCGGCAAATGCCCGGTCAAAACTGTTTTCCCATAAACATCCGCGGGCAAAGTCAATTGAGGCTTTCCTTAATTTAGAATAGAGCCTATTGTCAGCAAAAATTTGTATAACCGCTGCGGCAATATTTTCCGCTTTATCCTTAACCAATATGGCGGCTCCCCTGCCGGCTGCTATACGGCCTAATGGAGGTACATGAGTTGTCACAATAGGTAGTCCTGCCCCCGCATAGGCTCTGATTTTATTGGCATCAGCATATAATCTGGGTGATCCTGGTATGTCGGGATAAGGAATAACACTGACTTTAATTTTTCTGAGAATAGCTGAAACTTCACTATTATCCTCGATAAATCCGTAAAATTTGACTTTTTTTGACAGTTTCAATTCGGCTGTTTTCTTTTTTAACCGTCTGATTTCTATATCCGGACCTCCGATTACATGAAAAATAGCCTGGGGATATTTTTTTAAAATAAGCGGCATGGCTTCCAACACCAAGTCAACTCCGTTTATTTCACCTAAAGTACCAAAATAAACTAATGAAAAAGGAAGAATTTTCCCGGCCGGCAGAATACCAAGCTGATCCGGAAATAAACCGTTTGGGACATGGATGACTTGAGTACTCTTTTCTTTATTTAATCCTGCTTTGATTCTGGCAGGTTGCATAGCCCGGGAAACATCCCAGATGAAATCGGCATGGACAGCGCAAAATCTGTCCAAAGACAGGTAAAGACGGTTAAACCATTTTTTACGGTAGCGGTCCGGAGCGTAATCGGAAATATAATAAATGACATTTCTAATTAAACCAAGCTTTTTCATCAAAAGCCCGGCCAGTGCGTTGACACTTTCAAGTCCGATAAAATAATCGTAACTGCTCCGGTCACGAAGACACCAGTCAACAACGGAAAAAAAGTCACGGATTTTAAAAATGATATGGGTATCCACCGTGTTTTTAAACTTTAAGAGCGGATACAGAAGATATAGACCCGGACCTGAGGATACAGTTTGCGGTTTTTGATCTTTGCGGTAAATTTCTATTTTGGGCATGACTGTTTCGCTGCCCGGCATAACCTGATCGATCATTACCAGTTTTTTGACTCTTGTTTTAAAGAAATCACGCAGCGGTTCGAAGCTGCCGTTGGTCGGCAGACGCCTGCCGTTTATCCAGGGTGAGAATGTGGCTACGAGTATCTTTTTATCATGAAAAAATGATTTATTCAAGCTGACCTTTTCCCTTTAATTCTCTGGCATCTTTTATCATATTAATAACACCTGCCTTTAAACTGATCTGCGGCAGCCAGCCGGGCAGCTTTCCCTGACTGGTTGCCGGCGGGCTTTCTCCTTTTTTCTTTCCGGGAATTATTTTTGCCTTAGTCTCCTTGGCGATCATTTCAGCAATCCTTCGGACAGTAACTTTCTCATAACTTGAAGCATCGTAAAGCTGATTATCCAGCTCTTGGTCGAAAACCAGCGTAAAAGCCCTGCTCAAATCAGCCAGATGGGTAAACTGGCGCCACTCACTTCCGTCAGTCATCATCTCTATACTGCCTTTACTGACTGCTTGAAAAACAAAATCTGAGATGACATGGCTTTTTATATCAAGTTTCTCCAAAATGCCGTAAGCATTCCAGATTCGGATTGACACTCCGCCCAGCTGAGCTGTCCATAATTCACCGAGCCTTTTGACTGTTCCGTATACGGTCGCTTCCTCGGAGAGCTGGCTCGAGGCGAACATGAATTTTTTGTGATATTTTTCAAGCTGCAGCATCACGTTTTCCAAAAGTCTTAGATTCCATTTCAACTGTGGCAATTGGGTTTTTGCTTGGTAAAGATATTTTGAACCGCCGACGTCCCAGGCTAAAAAATAAACCCGGTCAATTTGGTAAAAATCGAACCGGAAATGTCTGGCGTCTTCTTTGGGATTTCTTTTTATGTCAAAAGGGGTAACCTCTTGCCCCAGTTTTTTAAGATAACGGCAAAAATACCGGCCGATAAAACCTTGCGAGCCGATCACTAAATTTCTGATCATTTCTTTTTGGTAAGCTGATCTTTTATCCAACGGTAAGTGAAAGCTAAACCGTCTTTAAGTTTCATTTTCGGTTCCCAACCAAGCTTTTGACGAAGCAATCGGTTATCGGAATTTCTGCCTCTGACGCCTAAGGGACCTTTTATATGTCTGATTTTAAGTTTTTTATCTGACAGATCTATGACCGTTCTGGCCAATTGATTGATGGAGACCATTTCCTCAGAACCGATGTTAACCGGTCCGAAGAAACCCTTTGCATCCATCAGTTTCCTCACTCCGTCCAAACATTCATCAATATAGAGAAAGGAACGTGTCTGTTTGCCGTCTCCCCAGATTTCTATCTCTGCCCCCTCTCGGGCTTGGGCGACTTTCCGGCAGACAGCTGCCGGTGCTTTTTCCCGGCCGCCTTCAAAAGTGCCTTCGGGGCCGAAAATGTTATGAAATCTGGCAATTCTAGCATCAAGTTTGTAATTTCGTCTGAATGACAGAAACAGCCTTTCGCTGAAGATTTTTTCCCAACCGTATTCACTGTCAGGATTGGCCGGATAGGCGGAATCCTCGCTGCAGTTGGGACTGTCCGGATTTATTTGATTATATAAAGGATAGATGCAGGCAGAGGAGGAATAAAAGATTTTTCCTATTTTGGCTGAGACTGCGTTATGCAAGATATTCAAATTTATAAGCGCCGAATTATGCATGACATTGGCATCATTATCCCCGCTAAAAATATAGCCGGCCCCGCCCATATCGGCAGCCAATTGGTAAACTTCATCAAACGGCATATCGAGAACTTTCCGGCAAAAGTCAGGTTTCCGCAAATCGCCCTGCATAAATTCATCAGCTTTTGTTTCTGAAAATTGGGGAAATTTTAAGTCTGCTCCCCTGACCCAAAAGCCGTCTTTCTTCAGCCTCTGAACCAAATGTGCTCCGATAAAACCGCCGGCTCCTAATACTAAGGCTCTAGCTTTTTCTTTTTTTGGCAATTTCGGCATAAAAAGATGGACTTAGAATACAATATCCGAACGGAAATTTGCAATCATGTTATTTGATTTTTTCAAAAAATTCAGAAAATATACGGCAGACATAATCAATCATTTCCGAAGTTAAACCGGGATAAACCCCTATCCAAAAAGAACTAAGCATAACTGCATCGGCATTCTCAAGTTTGCCTATTTTCCGGTAGTTTATCACTTCATAGGCCGGATGATTTAAAAGATTTCCCGAAAATATACTGCGGGTAATAATTTTATGAGACTCCAGAAAACCAACCAGATCCTCCCTTTTAAACTGCGCATTTTCTTTAACGGTCATCGGCAAGCCGAAATATGATACTTCCTCCCGTTTATTTGTTTTTGGCAGAATCAGATATTTCCGGAATTTGGAAAGATACTTAAATAATTTGAAATAATTCTGCTGTCTTTTCTTTATAAAAAGCGGCAGTTTTTTCAGCTGGGCCAACCCGATAGCCGCCTGCATATCCGTCAATTTCAAATTAAAACCCCTCTGGCTGTAACTGTACTTATGATCATAGCCTACGGGTAACCTGCCCAATTTCCAGCTAAATCTTTTGCCGCAGGTATTGTCCTGACCCGTATCGCACCAGCAATCCCTGCCCCAATCCCGAAACTGTCTGATGGAACGGTGGATTAAAGG
>MFJU01000030.1:8516-22800 GCA_001779315.1 Candidatus Gottesmanbacteria bacterium RIFCSPLOWO2_01_FULL_42_22
CGCCTTCACCCATTGTAATTTGGTGAGCCGGATAGAAAGAGAATGTTGCGATATCTGAGTAGGTACCTGTCAATTTACCGTCGTATTTTGACCCTAGCGCATCACAACAGTCTTCAATCAGCCAAAGATTGTTTTTTTTAGCAATTTTAGCAATTTTATCCATTTCATTGGGTTTACCTAAAGTGTGAGCCAGCATGATAACTTTGGTTTTTTGGGAAATAGCCCGTTCTATGTCGGATGGATTCGGGTTTAGAGTGTCAAGATCCACATCGAGAAAGACCGGTTTCAAACCGTAGAGAATACCCGGATTGACAGTGGTCGGAAAAGCAACCGAAGAAGTAATAAACTCGTCACCGGCTTGAAGCCGTCTGTCCCGAAAAATGGCAGAAGTCAAACAAGCCAGGGCTAAGAGATTGGCTGAAGAGCCTGAATTTACCAGGGAAACATACCGGCGGCTAAGATATTGAGAAAAAGCCTTTTCAAACATTTTGGCAAACCGGCCTTCCGTCCACCAGCCGTCCAGAACCGCTTCTGTAGCATAAAACAACTCTTCCTCATCAAAGACTTTACCGGAGACAGGCACACTACTTTGTCCCGGGATAAATTTAGGATGAATATTAAATTTTTCCTGGTAATATTTTCTGATGCCGTTTTTCAGCCTTTGATCCATAAAATTTAATACTTTCTTATTTGTCCGTAAGGAGTAAATTGCGGTCCAGCTTTCTTTTGTTTTCTTTATACCAGGCAAAAAGTTCTGATATCGCTTGCGGATGAGAGGTAAAGGAAATATGCCCGATTTCATCCATAATTCTGCCGTTATCTCCGCTGTATTCTTTTTTCAGACCTTTTAGGGCAATTTTAACATTTAATTTTTTTCCGGTTACTGAGAGAATAATCCCGGCCAGTGTTTTAAGATCTATTGTCTCACCGCGGCAGATATTGTAGTGACGGTACTTTAGTTTTTCCTGTTTTAACATTAACTTAATTATTCTGACGAGATCACCAATATAGAGATAGTCAAAAATAACATTCTGTTTGATGGTTATATCCAGATTAAAAATGGTTTTACAGATGGCATTGGAAATAAATCTGATCTGCCAATCCTCATATTTGCCGAAAACTCCGAATAACCTTAAACAGACAACATTATCTAATTTGCCGATACAGGTTGACATTATATATTTGGAAAAACCGTAATCATCTGCCGGAATGTGTTTTCCAAAATATTCTTCCTTCATCCTAGGTTTATAGTATCGGCGGTCGTATTCCGCCCCAGAACCGAAATAGAGCATCCGGCCGTAATAATCTTTGAATTTCAAAAGATTAAAAAACATTCTTAAATTATTTTCCAGTACTTTATTGAGATCTTTCTCGGAATTTCTGGTGGCGCTATGGGTAGCGCAATGGAGAATCTGGTCAAAGCTGTTATTTTTAAGATAAGAGAGGACTTCCCCTTCATCCAGTAAATTCAATTCTTGGGAATCAGGAGCAAAAACGGCATAATCATTTGCCAGCTGTTCTTTCAGGTTTCGGCCGATGAATCCCTTACTGCCGGTTATTAAAATCTTTTTTTTCATTTTGATCAGTGAGTATTCCGGCCGTCCATTTTGGCAACATCGGCTGTTCCGGATCAATCATCAGCTCAACAACAACCGGACCCGGATGATTCATGATTTTTTTAATTTTAACTAGATCTTTCTCTTCCGATATTTTTTCATAGGGAAATCCCCAGGCTTTAATCAGTTTGCTATAATCTGGCAGACTGACTCCTGTAGAGGGATCTGCAGCAAAAATCTTGCCGAAATAAGCTAGATGTGTATTTCTTATGGAAAGGTAACCGTTATTATTGAAAATAAACAGTTTTAGCGGTAAGCGGTGATGTTTGACTACCTGCAATTGCGAAAGATTAAGCATCAAAGAACCATCCCCTTCCATACAGACAGTGGTTTTTTTCCCGGAAGCTATGCAGGCTCCAATAGCTAAAGGCAAGCCCGATCCCATCTGGCCCAATCCGGCATTGGTCAATAATCTCTGGTTATTTTTTATTCTGGCAGATTGATTTGTCACCAGGCTGGCCATAGCGTCGGCGGTGGCGATGTTTATCCCATCAAGATGCTTATTTAATTCTTCAAAAAAAAGATAGGGATTGACGTATTTCTTACCGGTAGAAAAATCATGCAAATTAATTTCTTTCTTCGAAACCTGCCACTTAGGCAAAAGCAGCTTTTGCTTCAGAAGCCCCTCAAGAAAATAGCGGGCATCACAGACAACAGGTAAATCTACCCGTAAAGTTTTTTTATTTATCTCATTTTTGTCGATATCGACCATGATAATATAGGCATTCCTGGCAAAATCCTGATATTCATATGAAGTTTGAGTCAGCTGCATTCTCTCGCCGATGATCAATAACACATCACAATTATCAACGGCATAATTAGCTCTTTCATTTCCCCACATGCCCTGTCTACCCAAATAATAGGGGTTATCAGATTCGACCAGATCCGATGCGGTAAAAATGGGGGTAACCGTATTTATTTTAAACATATCGATTACTTTTAAAAGTGATTCCCTGCCGGATGCCAGTCTGATACCGTTGCCGGCCATCAGTAACGGTTTTCTGGCTGAAGTCAATTTATCCGTTATTAATTTCCAGGGTATTTTATAGCCGGTTTTATTCCCGTTAGTTTGAAAACCGTGAAGTTTTTCTGTGTTTATTTCTTTTGTCTGGATATCAAGAGGAATATCCAGCCAGACAGGTCCGGGACGGCCGTTCGTGGCAAGATAGATTGCCTTTTCAAGGTGAAATCTGATATCCTCCGGATTTAAAATCATTTCGGCATACTTGGTTATCGGCCTGACCATATCGATGATATTCAATTCCTGGAAGCCTAGACTTCTCAGGAGCGGTTTTCCGTTTTTCCTCGGAAGCAGATTGTCGGTTTTAACTTGGCCGCTTATCACCAACATTGGAATGCTGTCGAGCCAGGCTCCCGCAACTCCGGTTATCGCATTGGTACCTCCGGGACCGCTGGTAACCACGACAACGCCGGGAGATCCCTTAATCCTGGCATAACCTTCTGCGGCTGTGGCGGCTGCCTGTTCATGATGGCAGCAATAAACTGCTAAACTGCTTTTTCTCAAAGAGTCTACCACGTGCATAATGCCGCCGCCGGACAACAGGAAAACAGAATCGGTAATTTTTTTCAGATAACTGACCAGGTAATCGCTTAATTTCATGATTGAAATATACTATATTTCCATTAAATCCTGGAATTTTATTATTTTCCAAATGCCGTAACTTAAGAGGGTTTTTTGAATTTCTTCAACGGAACTGGTGGCCAGAATAACCGCCGCATCGGGAGAAAATTGCCTTAAAATACCGTGTTCCACTACTTTTATCCCATGAACTTGACCGGGAAAGACAGATAAATATGTATCAATAAGATAATCAATCCTGTCGGTTTTCAATTTTCCGTATCTTACTAATGCATCAAAAATCCTGCCGGCCCCCCAGATAACTATCTTCTGGCGTCGCTGAAGTTCATTTAATTTATGGCCGATTTCCGGTAATTTCTTAATATTAGATCGGAAACGCTTTTTATAATCTGCGATCAGTTTCCGTGTCTGATTTATCAACTTGACGCTTGTTTTGAATGAAGGTTGTGCAGAAGAATTTACGGCCTTTTTCTTTAAAATTAAAGTAATATTAAAATTATCTTTCTCAATAGTTTTTAAAATTTCAAAACCCAGGAAATCCAAAAAACCTGTCAATATCCGGCGCGTAAAATGAAAGGTATGTTTATCGATAAAAAATTCTTCTACTATAAATTTATTGCTGGTATATTCGAGATCGGGTACTTCCAGAAGACAAAAACCTGACGGGGATAGACAATCATAGATTTTTTCCAGCATCTGCCGGGCTGAATGGGCGTGTTCCAGGGTATGCAGGCAATAGATGAAATCGAAATGTACAGCCGGTAAAGCGATGTCTTCGAATCTGTCTGTTATCAACAGTACATTGGAAATGTTTTTATATCCTCCCACCAGGGTTTTATCCGGTTCGACCGCAGTTATCTCTGAAGAAGTATTTTTCTCCCTTATCCATTTAACGAAATCCCCGCGGTTTGAGCCGATGTCAAGAATGCGTTTTAGACCTGTAAAATCAATCTCGTTATCCATTTCATTCCGGATCTTTTTAAAACGCAAACTCTTGCCCTGCCTGATATTCCCCCAACCGGCATCACTGGAGGTGCTGACTGTTCTATTTTTAATTATTTTTTGTTTACTGATACTCTGGGCTAATCCGCAATTTAGACATAAACAGACCGAAACTCCCAGATTGGAAGTGGGAACTTTATAAATCGCAGTCAATTTCTGCCGGCGGCAAAAGTCACAAACAGGCTTATTCTCTTTATCAATATCTGACTTCATATTCTTTTCCTTTATATCCGTATTCTTTCATTGTTTTAGCGCAGATATCTTTGAACATTTTTGATTCAATAGGAGTCATTTTAAAATCAACCGGCATGATGACATTTTGTGGAGTTTGGGTATACCTATAAAGCTGTTCCTGGTAGTCGACTTCAACAAAATCAAGAAATTTCTTAAAAGTCTGCCGATTTCTGACTAAATCTTCCAGTTTTACAATCAGTTTCCGATTGTCCGGAATTGTTTTCAGAGATTCTTTTATGACTCTTAGAATTTCTACCCAATGGTAACAGATTCTTTGAAATTGATTATAATCTTTAAAATCTCTGTCATAAGGCTGACCTTGACGGGGAATATTCCACCAGTATTTTTTTTCGGGGGGAGGCTCAGGCAGTTTATTATCAACAAGCCAATTTTGCAGAATTTGAACTGACTTATCATCATACATCTCAAACGGGAGCTTATGATAAAAAGAGCTGGCCACTTTTCTGCCGTCCCTGATGATATGGACAAATTTACTTTCAGGAAACAGCATGGATAACGGTTCGATCAACCAAGATAACTTATTGGAGCAGTCAATCCAGTATTTGGCAGGACTATAGTAAACCGCCGAAGCATAACTGTTCTTTAGTACGGCTAAGATAGCTTTCCTGCTTATTAAACCCATATAATATTTAGCCGCCAGTGGCTGAATTGTGCTAATAAAATATTCATGATGGATCTCAATCCCGTTTAAACCGGAGAGAAGCTTATAAATCATTCTGGTGCCTGAACGGCCAGATCCGACAACAAAGACGGGAATAGTATTTTGGGACATATTATTTTCTGACAGATATATACCGGTTTTTTTTCAGATATTTAATAATTATTTGACTATTTTCCAGTGGATTTGATTTTACCGTATCGATGACTATTTCGGAATTTTCGGGAAATTCATAAGGGTCATCAACTCCGGTCAGACCCTTGAGAAGCCCCAATTTTGCTTTCCGGTATAAACCTTTTATATCCCGCTTCCGACAGACGGATACGGGTGTCGAGACATAAACCTGAATATACTTTCCGCTTTTATTAATAAGTGTCCTGTTTACCTGACGTGCTTCCTGGTAAGGGGCGACTGCCGAACAGATGGCAATACCGCCCATTTTCGTTATCATATTGGCTACAAATCCCAGTCTTTTTATATTCTCATTTCGGTCCTCTTTGGAAAATCCCAGGCCTTTTGAGAGATTTTGCCTGATGACATCACCGTCTAACAAGACAACTTTCTTATCCTGTAATTCCAACAACTTATAATACAAGATTCTGGCAATAGTTGACTTACCGGCACACGGCAATCCCGTGAAAAAAATTGTCAGCCCGTCTCTCTTGTCCTTTTCAAGACCTTTTCTAATTTCTTCGATTATCTCCCGATAGCTGAACCAATCAGGAATTTCTTCGTTATTGGCGATTTTACGGCGGATTTCGGACCCTGATATCCTTCTGACGGTTTTATTTTGAGAAACCTGTCCGATCGGAATAAACTTCCTGTCTTCCTCGACGTATACTAATTCCTCAAAAGGAACCATTTTTATACCGATTTCTTTTTCATACTGTTTTACCAAATTCTGGGCCTCGTAGGAACCGTAAAAACTTTCACCGTTAATTTTGCTGGGGCCGGCATGATCGCGTCCGACTATAAAATGCGTGCATCCGTAATTTTTCCTGATAATGGCATGCCACAGGGCTTCGCGCGGACCGGCCATCCTCATGGCCAACGGTATCAAGGCTAATTTGGATATCCTGGAAAGATGGTTTTTATACATTTTGATATAACACCTCACACGGGTAAGGTAATCTATGTCGCCCTCTTTGGTTAAGCCTACCACCGGATGGATTAAAACTTTGCTTTTGTACTGCACAGCTGCATTTTTAATCAGATAATAGTGTGCTTTATGCAGCGGATTTCTGGTTTGGAAGCCGATAACATTTTTCCAGCTGTTCTTACTAAACCAGTCTTTAAGCTCTTCAGGAGTCAAACGGTACTCCGTAAAATCATAGTGATCTACGCGGTCTAAAGCTATTATTTTACCGCCGAGATAATATTTCCCCGTCTGGTAAAAGAGATAATTGACTCCCGGATGGTTTTTAGAAACTGTCTTATAAATTTTTTTAGCTTCTAAATTTTTATCGGGTGTAAAGACAGAAGAGATTTCCATGACCGCTAAAGGTTTTCCGTATTCATCACACAGCAGGATTTCATCACCGGTCCGGAAATTATTTATGCTGCCAAGATCCAACACTACCGGAATTGGCCAAATACTTCCTCCGGCCAGTTTCATCTTCGTCAAAACAGCGTAATAATCCGCTTCATTCATAAAGCTGTCCAAAGGATAAAATGCGCCGTCCATCAAAAGTTCTAAATCGCAGAGTTGCCTGGAATTAAGATTTATCCTGGGTAATGACAAAACTTTATTGAAAAAAGAAGATTTACTTATCCTTGACAGATTTTGCATATAAGATCAAATAGAGGGGCATCCGGCTGGAAAATCAGCTTATAATTCATCTCCCCATAAAGTCAGGACGGTTTTCCGGTTTTTATTTAACATAATACTGCTGTCAATATAGTATGAGTCCTCACGGTAATGGGTTGAAGAAATCTCTTCAATAACACCGTCAGTGTTAGCCGATATTTCATGTTTAGTGCCCCGGGGCAAATTAACCATATCACCCTTATTAAATATCTTTTCAACACCGTCGATAGTCACTTTAAAATTCCCCTTTAATATATAAAAAGTTTCCTCTTTGGCTTTATGGTATTGGGTCGGATGAATTTGGCCTTTGAACATGACGATTATTTTTTTACAGTAATCCCGATTGATACAATTGATAATGACCGCTCCGAATTGACTGAATTTTGACAGACCGTAATGGTGAGAGATTTCGACTTCCAGCTTATTGGGGAGAATGATGTTTTCTTTTTTTAAAAGTTTCTGTGTGACAACTATAATTTTATAGATTTTGTCCCTATTGTCAGTTTTTTTAACCTTGATGACCGGCGCGTTCTTATTGACTGCCGACAGGGTATGATAAGCGGTATACTTTGACAGATCATTGGCCAATAACTGTCCTTCTGCATTTGGAAAAGCCAGAAAAGTATTTTCCCGATTGACTGTTTCTCCTTTTTCAATTTTTAATTTAGCAAAAACTCCCCTTTGAAATTGCCTTATATCATGCAGTTCCTTTTTTGCCGGTTTGATACGCTTTCCTTTCAAACCGCAAAGCAGCAATGCTCTCTGGGCGGTTTTTAACCAGCTATCAACCTGGTCGGGTGAGGCTGAATATTTATTGGGCTGATACTTAGGGGTAGCCAGGGCAATATGTTTTTCAAAAACGGTCGCACCTTTAGCTATGGCCAAAGCCACACTTTCATAAAGTGCCGGATCTTCATGGGTGGAAAAGCCTACCGGAATATTTTGGTATCTTGATAATAAAAGATCTATCTGATTTATCTGTAAATGTTCCTCTTTGGTGGGATATTCGCCAATACAATGCATCAAGACCAGTTTTTTATCCCTGTGCTGGAGAAAACTCACCACCTTATCAATTTCTGCCAGACTGATTCCGGCAGTCGAGGCAATAACGGGCTTATTGCTTTTAACAATTCTTTCCAAAAGAGGCCAATCATTAAAGGAACAGCTGCCTATTTTAATAATGTCCAAATTTAACTCATCAATCAAATCAACCGACTGTTCGTCAAAAGGAGTAGCCATGGTAATCATTCCTAAACTTTTTATTCTTTCGGCCAACTTTTGATATTCATCTGTGGTTAATTTTGTTTTAGTGAATCTGTCAATGTAAGGAATATCCGACCGCTGTTTGTAATCAGGGTGGATGAAAGCAGATAAATGACGGAATTGAAATTTAAAGGCAAATAAAAAGGGATATTTCCTGATTTTTTCATAAAAATGGGTAATCATCTCTGACGCGTGATTGAAATCACCCATATGATTATTAGCCATTTCCAGAATAAATAAGAAATCTCTCTCTGATTTATCTGCAGCAAAAATTGAGGTTATATTTTGCGCCATTTAAGATTTTAAATTTTCCAGATACCAATTATATACTCCTTTGATTGTTTCAACAATTGAATATTCCGGTTGCCAGTTTAAAATTCTTTTAATCTTCCGATAATTTAGTACCTGCTTCGGAATCTCGTTTTTCTGATTGTTGATTATTTTATAATTGATTTTCTTATCCAGTGATTTTTCAAATAAATGCAGTAACTCCAGGACAGAATAAATATCAGGCGAGCCGAAATTAAAAGCTTCACCTTTGATTTTGTCCAAATTTTTCATCAGCATCAGATAACCGCGCACTACATCATTGATGTAAAGATAACTTCTGATAAATCTGCCGTTACTGCGAATATAAAAATTTTTATTCAGGACAACTGATTTCATTATACCGGGAATCAGTCGCTCGAAGTTTAAATCACCCTCGCCATAAACATTGGCAAAACGGGTCGTGACAACAGGTAAACCGTATGTTTTGAAATACATTCGGCTCAAAAGATCAGCAGCTGATTTTGATACTTCATAAGGATGATCGCCGACCAGCGGATCATCTTCCATGTAGGCACTTTTCTTTTTACCGTAGGCTTTATCACTGGAGGCAATCACTACACCTTTTATATAGGGACAGGCTCTGGCTATTTCCAGGATATTGACGGTGCCTAATATATTTGTTTCGAGCGTGTCTTTGGGCTTTTCAAAGGCTGTGGTTACCTGGGTTTGAGCGGCCAAATGAAAAATAAAATTAATTTTATGCCTGCTGATGACTTCCTGAAGAAATTTATATTTCCTGACATCGCCAATTATCAGACTACATTTCGAAGCCAACTTTTCGAGATAAAAATATGACTCCCGGCTTTTATTGATATCCGTAGCATAGATCTCTGATTTCGTTTTTAACAACGCTTTCACCAGGTGACTGCCGATGAAGCCGCAACCGCCCGTAACCAGGATTTTTTTATAAGGAATCATAACATCACCGGAAAATAGGATAACTATATGCAATATCGCTGTATCTCCGGTAGATTTGAGTAAGATTCCCCAGATTGTTAATTTTATTTTTCAGTCTGTGCTGGATCAGCCGCATCAGAGCAAATATAAAGCGCGGAATCAAAAAAGAAACAAATAAATATACCCAGAACAGGTATTTATTTCTGATTGCCGGTTCAGCTATAATCAGTCTCCGGCTAAATTGAAGAAGATTTAAATTATTGGAATAAAATTTTACGCATGGTAAGAGCGGTATAAAGCGATGATAATAATCAGAGGTATATTTTTTAAACTGACCAGGAGGCAATAAATCAGCAATATTATCCATAAAATATTCATACATCAACCGTTTATTTTTAATGGCATCATAGGCGGGATAAATATCAGTTATGACGGCAATACTAATCACGACATAATGGGAACTAAGAAATAAGGCCCCGTATTTTTTAGTATTTTTAAACAGAATTCTAACCCATGGAGATATTTCACTGTCAAAAAAATCTTCTTTTTTTATTTTCTCATTTTTGAAAACAAGACCGGCTAAATGCCCGATATGGATTTCTTCAAAAAAATCAAGTATTTTTTTTGACTGGCTGCCCCTGTCAATCACAATATCATGCCTATTATCATGGTAAATTTTTTGCAGGCCCGGTTCATAAAATTTCCTTTCCAAGAAATTCAAGCGGATAAAACCGTATTTCTGTTTTTTAATAATTTCGGCTAATCGCAAAAAAGTACCTTTAAATAAAATGTAATCATCATCCCCTAACAGGAAAATATATTTCCCACGGGCATGCAATATTGCCTTTTGGATGTTTTTATAAAAAGGTAAAAAATGCCTGTTTCTGTAATACCTGATTCTAGGATCATTTAAGGATTTTACTTCTTCTTCTGTCCGGTCGGTGGATGCGTTATCTTGAATAATTATTTCAAAATCAGTAAACGTTTGCTCTCTAATTAAGCTTATTACTGACTTAATATAGGCTGACCTGTTCCAGGTAGGCAAAACAACAGAAAAAAAAGGGGGCTTCATTACTTTTTAACCTTTCCAGACTTTCCAGGCCGGTTTATTCTCCCACATTGTATTTAACATATTGACCTCCCTGTAAGTATCCATGGCGAACCAGAAATCATCATGGATATAGAGGGCTAACTCGCGTTTCTTGACCAATTTTGCCAGGGTATCTTCAAGCCATTCTTTTTCGTCCAAATAATCAAAAAATTTACGGTTAAAAATCATGAAGCCCCCGTTGACATACTGGTTATAGATTGGTTTTTGCTGAAAAGAGGTAATCAGGTTATCCCGGTTGGACCTGATCAAACCCCAACGGATGGTCGGATGCACACCGGTAATTGTTCCCGTGAGTTTCATCCTGTTGTGATAGGTATAAAGTTTTCTGATATTGATATTGCCGACACCGTCGCCGTAAGTGACCATAAACTGATCTTCCTTGATATATTCCTTCACCCGCATTACCCTTTCTCCGGTTAAAGTTTCGATACCCGTATCGATAAAAGTAATCTGGAAATTATCGCTGTTGATTTTTTTACTCCTGAAGATTCTGGTCTTGCCGGTGGCTGTGTTGAGATTAAAATCATGCATGAAATAATCCTGATTGAGAAAATAATCCTTGATCATCTCGCCTTTATAACCTAAGGCAATAATAAAGCGGTTAAATCCGTGATGGGCATAAATTTTCATGATATGCCAGAGGATCGGTTTTTCACCGATTAAAACCATCGGTTTGGGCTTGAATTCCGTCTCTTCTTTTAATCTGGTGCCGGCACCGCCGCAGAGGATGACAACCGGAATATTGTTGTTCATATTACTGATGATTTAAAATTTGCCTCATTAAACTGCCAATTACCTTTTCCTCATCAAATCTTTTTGAATATTTAAGCGCATTATCCGAATACAACCGGTATAAGCTGGTATCGCTAAAAAAAATCTTAAGAGCATTATACCAGCCGTTATCATTTTCGACTATAAAGCCGAATTTATTTTTTTCGAGTATTTTTAGGTTCCGGTAAGGGAAGGTAGAAATCAGCGGTAACCCCCGGCTGATATAATCAACCATTTTAGTGGTCAAATTATCAGCCTGGAATAGATAATCAGAAGAAAGTAATGGTGTCTTTGTAACATAGGGACAAACTCCGATCATAAATGACGGCAGAATCTTATCAACCAGGTTTTCGTAATCGGTGATCCCCTTTAAGCGGATATAGCGGGCTAATGAATACTCGCTTATTTTCTTCTTTAACTGCCTTTCCTGCCCGTCTTTTCCGTATATATCAAATATAAAAGGAATCCCCTCTTTGTTCAGTTTGTTTAAAGCTGTAAACAGATCGTCAAAATTAACCGCCCCGGAAAGGGTTCCGCAGTAGATTAGAGAGTTTCGAATTTTTGGGCTTTTCTTAGGTACTCTTGGCCGGACCGTATGACTGACCAAAAAACATTTTTCTTTCTTTTTTAAGCGATTATCAGGATCTAAATCTTTCCGGAATCCGGAGGTAATGGCAAAAAAATAATCACAATGCAGGTAAGCAAACAAATTGAGGCGCTGATAAATTAATTCCAGAAGAATGTTTCCGTATCTTTTTTTGGAGTAATCTATATTGTAATAAACTACTTTTCTCAGCGGGTAGAATGATTTATAGATATATGCATTGAAAAAAGAAAAGGGATCGAAACAAACGGCCAAATCATATGGAGCATTATTAGCGTTCAATCTGCATATGATTAGTGAAATTATGCCTTCCAGCATAAACTGCAAAGGCTGCCAAATTTTAAAATTTAATTTTTTATCTTTCATTTTTATTTCACTTGTTAACCTGCCGGCGGGTATTAAGGGATGGAAAATATAATCAACGTCATATTTTTTCCTCTGCAAAAAAGACAGCCATTTATGAGACGGGCCGGGAATCTCGGTATAGTGGGAGAAAATAATTATTCTTTCCATAAAAATCTCCCGGCTTATTTTAATTTTTGATGTATGTGTTTCAGCTGGGATATTTTTTTTATTATTCTGGCAGGATTACCAACGGCAACTACTTCATCCGCTAAGTTATGGGTCACAACACTCCCGGCCCCGATTAAACAATTCTTACCGATGGTAATACCGGGTAAGACAGTGACATTGGCACCGATAACCGAAGACTTGCCAACGACGGCACCTCCAATTTCCCCGACGCAGATTTTACAGGGCGGGTATGGATCATTGGTAAAAGTTACCCCCGGGGCAATGATGACTCCGTCTGCCAAACGGCAATTTTCCACAAAACAATTGGTATGTATCCGCACATTGTTGCCGATAATATTACCGGGTCCGAGATAGCTGCCGACCCCCACAATAACATTATCGCCTATCCTGTTTTCCTCCCTGATGACGGCGTTATGACCGGTAATAAAGTTCTTGCCTATCTTTGTCTTTTCATAAATGACCGTACCGCTCCTCAAATAATAATTATCGCCGATTGTGATAACCGCCTCAGGATTCTTATCCAGCCGTATAACTTTGACGCTCTTATCGGCAAATCCTCGGCTGTTATATTTTTTTAAGGGATTAATCATTATTGGCCTTCATTATCTTGTCTATATAAGTATCTTTATTAGACCATTCCCGGTTGGCATAATTTATCATTGAAGCATATTCTGACAGGCTTTTGAATGAATGGACAATAAAAGGTCCTATCTCCAATCTGATATATTTATCAGAGGCTGCAGCAAGATTAATTTTGGCAGTTTCTCCCGTCCTGACGTCCTTTAAATTTACCTCTAATTTCCCGGAAACAATGCCGAACCATTCACGCCACTGTTTATGATAATGGTTGCCCCGGACAGTACCTTTCTTTTTAAAGGTCACGAAATATATCTGCCCGAAAATTTTCTGGTTTTTCCCAAGTTCCTTTTTTTTCAGAAAAACCACCAGGTCCCCCCGGCGATCATTGTGCTTTTCAAATTCGGCAATTTTATAATCCATAAAAAGACCTGATATTATCCGCTACTTCCCTAATGTCATTTCTTTTTATTTCCGGATACATGGGCAGGGACAATATTTCTCCTGAAAGTTTTTCGGACACGGGCAAATCATTCCGTCGGTAGCCTAAATATTTAAAAGTCTGCTGCAGATGGAGGGGTATGGGATAATGGATAGCTGTCCGGATATTTCTTTTTGCTAAATATTCCATCAACTGTGTTCTTTTTTTCAGCCTGATGACATACAAATGAAAAACGTGCTGTCTCCCGCTTAGACTCCGCGGAATGATGACGTCCGGGTCAAAAGATTGCAGCAGTCTCTGATAATAGCGGGCTGCCTGCTGCCTTTTTTCATTCCAGCGGTCAAGATATTTCAGCTTGATCCGCAAGATTGAAGCCTGTATTTCATCCAGCCTTGAATTTCTGCCCATGGTGACATGATGATATTTTTTTCTCTGACCGTATTCCCTTAAGAATAAATATCTTTTTTTCATCTCGCGACTTCCGGTAATAATGGCGCCGCCATCCCCGTAAGCCCCCAAATTTTTACTGGGATAAAAAGAGAAGGCTGCAAAAATACCGAATGTTCCGACCGGCTGCCCCTTATATTTAGCCCCGTGAGCCTGACAGGCATCTTCTACCAGAAATATTTTTCTGCCGGTTTTTTTTATTAATTCCTTTATTTCGTCTATTTTTTCGGGCTGTCCGTAAAGATGAGTCATAACGACGGCTTTGGTTCTCTTATTAATTTTTCTTTTTAAGTCACTAAGATCCATGCCGAAATCGTGTTCATCTACATCGCTAAAAACCGGTTTTAAGCAGTTCTCGGTAATTGCTAACG
>MFJU01000030.1:22826-26056 GCA_001779315.1 Candidatus Gottesmanbacteria bacterium RIFCSPLOWO2_01_FULL_42_22
AGGTATTTGGCAAATTCCTCTTCGAAGGCAAATACGTTTTTGCCCTGAATAAAATCAGCATCACGGAATACTGTTGTTAAACAAAGCGTTATCTCTTTTTCTAATTCCGAGTATTGCTGTTTTAAATCGACAAAAGCGACCGCCATAATAATTCAGGGGTTCAGCATAGAATTATACCACCGGTAACTGATTTTTAAGCCTTCTGAAAGGGGAGTTTCCGCCTGCCAGTTAAAGATTTTCTTGGCTTTCCCAACAGTCAAATATTGCCTCTCGATTTCCATTTCCCTTTTTCCGGTTTCTTCTTTAATAAGCACTTTTTTCCCGCTGACGGCAATAATCTTTTTAACAAGGCTGCTCACGGATATATGGCAGCCGCTGCCAAAATTAACTATTTTATTTTTATGATAATTTCTCTTCATTAAAAGTGAAAGGTAGGCAGCGACGGCATCACCGATATAGAGGTAATCTCTGACTGTTTTACCCAGCCAAAGATGCAATTTGCCGCCGGTAATAATCTGTTTCATCACTTTTGGAATCAACCTTGAGAAATTAACGTCCCCCGGACCGTAAATATTGGTAAATCTGGGGATTTCCACTGGCATGTTGAAAGTATCAGCGTAAGACTGGGAAATAAGATCAACGCAGGTTTTTGAAGTTTCATACGGGCGGGACGGCTGAGGGAAAAATTCCTCCTTAAAAGGAGGTTTCGGATTAGCCCCGTAGACATGGGAAGTGGAAGCAATGACTATCCTGGCCAACCTGTATTTTTTGGCCAGTTCCAATATATTGATGGCTCCTTTTATATTGATTTCGAAAGTATCTCCGGGATTCTTCTGACCGTCCTCAACCGTTGATTTACCTGCCAAATGTACACAATAAACAGGGCGGTATTTATAAAAAATCAGTTCCAACTTTTCCCGATCCCTGATATCTCCGTAAAAATCATGAAATTTTTTAGAGAGGAATTTAATGTCTAAGGGCTTCTTTTTTAAGGAAAAACCGACAACCTCCATGCCGTTCATTAAAAAAGCTCGGGTTAAATGCGAACCTACAAAACCGTTAAAACCGGTCACCAGAACTGTTTTTTGATTCAAATCCATACTCTTTTCTTCCCGAAAATGGTTTTAAACTGCTTTAAAAATCTGTCCGTCTGCCATTTAAATATGGTATACCCATAAACAACAACCATGCCGAAACACATAAGGGGGTGGAGAAACCACGCCGGATCACGGACTTTAAGATAACCTTTAACTGAATCGTAAAGCGGTTTAATAATTGTTAAACTGATGATGATGAAATAAATAAGGCGGGCTGCATCTTTTTTTTCATAGACACTATAGCGGCGTTTGGAAAAATCGGTGAAATAATATTTTTCCATAAATAGCTTGCGCCTTTTTAAATAATGCCAAAAATCCATATGATGCGTCTGATGAATTATAGAATTTTTGACAAAAGCATACCGACGGAACCCTTTGCGGATTAAGTCTACATTGACATCAATGTGGAAAAAATGTTCCGGATCGGTTTTGGCATGCTGCATAAGCAACTTTCTTCGGATAATAAAACCGTTGGCGCCCAATGTCGGAATTTTATTGCTGTCAAATTCCACCTGATAGTAAGTCCCGCAGTCGATAACTTTGCCAGGACCTTCATAAACGGCTGAGGCATATGAAGAGCGGTCAGCCTTTCCCAAATAATAAGGCAGGGGGTCGCTTATTCCAAGCAGAGAAAAATACCTGTCTAAAAGGGTAGACTTTGGATCATAATGGTAGCGCAGAGTTTCCACGGCTACGATTTGGCTGTCTTTTAATAACGGTTCAACCATATCCTGCAACCAAGATTTGTACGGCAGAATATTATCATGGTCAATCAGAAGCAACAGTTCGTTTTTAGCCTGTTTGACTCCCCGGGCACGGTTGATTTCAGCCCCCTGGCTCCCTTTAACCTGTATGATTCCGGCTCCGTAGCTTTTGGCAATTTTCAGCGTCTGATCTTTTGAGCCTCCGTCCGAAACAATAATTTCGATTTTACTTTTTGGGTATGTCTGGTTTTTCACAGACTCAAGACAGTCTCCGATGATCCTTCCTGAATTATAAGCGGCTATAACGATGGAAAGAGACGGATATTTCATCTTGCAACATATAGAGAGAATTCTTTCAGACTTTTATCCCAGGAGTTTTTCTTAGCAGACGAAAGACAAAATTTCTGCAGCTGACGGTAAAGTTTTTTATTGTTCATAAGCTTCAACACCAATTTGGCCATCTCTGAAGGATGGTTGCTTGTGCAAATCAATCCCGTCTTTTTATCCGTGACAGACTGGGATAACCCGGGTACATTATAAACTACAGCCGGTGTACCGCAGGCTGCTGCCTCGGAAACAACCAGTCCCCAACCTTCGCTGACTGAAGCGTGCAACAATAAATGGCATTTCTTTAATAAACTGATTTTTTTCACTCCGGAAACAAAACCGGGGAAATCAACCGCTTCTGAAAGAGAAAGTTTTTTCACCAATGAAAATAACCTGATAAAGTACTTTTTATCTTCAATATTACCGACAATTGATAAACGGGCAGTTTTTAACCTTTTTTTAATTTCGGCAAAAGCCTGAATTACCTCTTCCACATTTTTGCCTCTGACCAGCCTTCCTAAAAATATAAATGATGGATTCAGATTTTTAACAGGCGGGGTCTTAAATGGTTTAATATCAAATCCGCTGGTAATGATACGGATATTCCCGGGGGGTATATTAAACTTTACAAGATCATTTTTTGATGTTTGTGAAACTGTCAAAAACCGTGTTCTCCTGTAAGGGAGGTAAAAAAAAGGTTCAAAACTCCGGCCGATAAAACCCAAAATCGTGCCGAATTGCCTTTTCCAAATAGGTTGCGCTACTTCATGGATAAAGACAATGATTTTTTCTTTAACATATAAAGGTGTAAAAAACGGCACCCAATGTATCTGGTCTATTATCAGATCGACATTGTTTTTTAACTTTTTCTGATAATAAAAATAAACCAAAAGGGGGTGAAAAAGATAATTGTGGGGAAAGGGATAACCCAATCTGATGATTTTTATACCGCCCGCGGTTTCCTCTCTGAGGCTGCCTTTAAATGCCGGAGAGATAACTAAAACTTCGTGTCCATGATCAGCCATATAACCGGCATATTTATGAGTGACTATCTCGGCGCCGCCCGACCGGGGATTTTCCAGGTCCCGCCAGTTGAAAATCG
>MFJU01000031.1 GCA_001779315.1 Candidatus Gottesmanbacteria bacterium RIFCSPLOWO2_01_FULL_42_22
ATTGCTGAAGGCTTTGAACTTTTGAAAAAGTCTCCATACAAATTGGATTTACAGAAAGTGGCCGTCAATTGGTCAAAAGGCAGTGTGGTGCGGGGGTGGCTGATGGATTTGCTGGTCAAGGCTTTCCGGGATTATCCTAACCTTGAAGCAATCGAAGGTAAAGTCGGGGGAGGTTCAACCGGGGAGTGGACAATTGAAACAGCCAAAGAACTCAAAGCGGAAATTCCGGCAATTGAGGCTGCGGTAAAGACCCGCAAACAAACGCAACGAGTGCCAACCTATGCCGGAAAGGTTATTGCAGCACTGCGGAACCAATTCGGAGGACATAAAATTGAAAAAGTAAAAAAACAATGATTTATTTTGGAGCTGACCATGGGGGGTTTTAGTTGAAAAAGAAGTATTGAGCTAAGCCATAATCTTGTCTAATGAAGCAAATGAGGTATAATTAAAAAGATGAAATACAAGAATATTATTACTATTAACGCCGGCAGACGGGGAGGGCAGCCGACTATCCGGGGCATGAGAATTACGGTATATGACGTATTGAAAATGCTGGCTTCCGGTATGACACGAAATGAAATACTTGAAGATTTTCCTGAATTGACTAAAGACGATATTAAAGCAGTCCTGACTTATGCCTCAGACAGAGAGAGGTCATCAATAATCGCTCCTTAATGAAATTACTTTTTGATCAAAATATCTCCCGAAAGCTAGTTAAAGAACTTTGGATGTTTGGAAATCATCTAATCATATGATCTATTTAGGAGCGGATCATGGGGGGTTTGAGTTGAGAGAGAAGATCAAGAAGTGGCTTCCCGAGTGGAATTATAAATATCAGGACATGGGCAATGAAAAATTGGAGGAGGGAGACGACTATCCGGCTTTTGCCTTCCGGGTGGCCGAGCAAGTGGCAGATGATGAACGGGATGGCAAGGAAGCCTTTGGTATCCTCATCTGCCGGTCAGCTGTGGGCATGGTGATTGCCGCCAATAAAATCCATGGAGCCAGGGCAGCAGCAGTCTATAACAAAAAAATGGCCGTAAAATCAAGAGAGCATAATAACAGCAATATCATTGCTCTTTCAGGAGATAATCTGACTGAGGATGAAGCTAAGAAAATATTAAAGATTTGGTTGACAACTCCTTTTTCCGCCGAAGACCGGCACAGGCGTCGGGTCGAACAGATTAAGGAATTTGAACGGCTGACGGGGAATTAAAGAATTTTAGCTATAAATTCAGAAACAGTAACAATCTCTACGGGTTTAATCCGATTGTCATTTTTCAGGACCAATAAATCCTGATCTCCGGTAACTAAATAATCAGCTTTTCCTTTCACCGCGCATAAAAGTACATGTTTATCTTTCGGATCCCTTAAATCAATCGGCAGTTTGGAATCAGGTATATCCAAAACCAGTTTTTCCATGGATTTAATGATAATGATTATTTTTTCTTCAGAAAAACCATACCTGGTCATTTTAGGACGATGTAAAACATCAGCTAATTCTTCTAAGAGAGTCATGGAGGTGATGAGTTTGAACCGTTTTCCGCGCCAGGCTCTGATAATTTGAGATGGAAGACTGTGAGGGGAAATTAAACCGCTGACAAAGAGATTGGTATCAATAACTGCTTTTGGTCTTTTCTTTCTCATATAATTCACGTCTTACTTCTTCGACTACTTCAGTCACATCCTTTAATACCTTAGCCGGATCTTTATCGCGGTTTTTTGCCTGCAGTTTATCTATGATAGAAAATAGTTCCTGATCTGATTTGAATTTATTGTATTCTTCAAGTATATCAAGACTGACTATTGCGGCTTGAGGCTTGTTATCAGTCATTACAACGATTGGTTTCCTGGTTTTTTTAACCTTTTCGAGAATTTTTTTATATCCCCTTTGAATTTCACGGGCAGAAACGGTAGACGGAAAATAAGAATTTTGCATAGTTTTATTATATTGAATGCCATTATGTATGTCAAGTTGACGACAGATAAAGCCGGTAGCCGCCGGATTGAACAAATCAAGAAATATGAAAGACTGACGGGGAATTAAATACAGTTACTGCAATTTTTCCCGGATCGTCATAGCTACGACGATCCGGGATCGTCGAGGTTGTCGTCAAGGTTGGGCCAGAAGGTCGCGGCCGAGAATGATTAGGATATCCGCATTTAAGGGTTTTGTTTCACCTGGCGGAAGGTCAGCAATTTCCGCTCCCGCGGCTTTGGCTAATTCCGGCAGATCTCTAGATTTTTGTGAGAATAGATCAACAATAAGAGTTTTTTCATAGGAATCTATTTTGGCTTTGGCACTGGAAACAATCAGGATTTCCGGCATTTTCTTGGCTAAATCCCGGGCAAAAGTATTGGCCAGGCTGTCATCTTTAGTACCGTTGAGGATAGCCACCTGAATACCGGCTGAGACGGAGGCTCCGGCAACTGCAGGGGTGGCGGAAACCCGGGTGAGCTCGGACTTTCCGGAAATAGATGGAGCAGGGCTGCCTGACGGCATAACCAATGGGCCGACCTCGATAATGACATTGTCCTTGGGATCATAAAGAATGGCTTTTTTGGCCTGGGTATAGAGTAATACTTTATCGCCGACTTTGGCCCTGGCGAAAAAAGGCTGGCCTTTTAATTTGTCCAAATCGGAAATAGTGGCGATTGTCGGCAGTTCGTCTTCCGGCAGTTTAATCAGCTTGCCTACCTTGGCGATAATGGCATTGACATTGTCACCGGAGGCTAAAGTGGCCTGCTTCAGTCTTTCCTCCGTGTCTTTATATTTGGAATAATAAAACAGGGAGCCGACTGAACCTGATACGGCGGCAAAAAAGATAAGCAGATAAAGGAGGAAAAGTCCGATTTTTTTGAAGTCGTATTCGTTAAGCGCCATACCAAATCAGGATAACGATTTTTAGAACTTTGTCAATCCGTTGACTCTCCCGAGGCTGTAGCTATTTCGGGAGTAACGGTCGGTACATTATAAGGGGCGACTTCGATAATAACGTTTTGGATAGGATCAAAGAGAATGGCCTTGTGAGCTTCCGGGTAGATGAGGAGTTTATGACCGATCCTTGCATTGGCAAAGAAATTGACATTTTTCAATCTGTCACTGTCGGTAACGGTCATGACTGTCGGCAGTTCTTGAGAAGGCAGTTGCATCAATCGGCCGACCCGGGCAACCAGATTCCTGACGTCATCTTCCGTTTCCACACTGATCTGTTTGAGCTGTTTTTGCGCAGCCGAAAAGCGGAGATAATAATATAAAGTGCCAATGGATCCGCTGATTGCCAAAAGAGAAATAGTTAAAATAAAAATATAAAAAAGCAGTTTTTTCATTTTATCGCTTATGGTGATGGATTCAGAAGATACAGGTTAAAGTTACCCTGATGGATCCACGTCCCTAATTTTTATAAATGACAGTCAGTTTGGGAGCATTGGCTGATTCGCCATTGAAGCTTTCGGCCGTACGCCGGCCGGAGCCTGAAATGGTGATGACCAGTGAATTACCTTGAATCCAGCCGGGACGACTGACGATTTCAGATATAATTGAGGAAATATCAGGAGACTGCTGTTTGGAGCTGACTGTATTCCAGGACAGGATATTACTCCAGGGGACCTGGGATGAAGTCTGCGGCCTAAGCGAGATATTCTTAGTGCCGGTAGTGAAATTAGAAGCATGATCAGAATACTGGCCGCTGATGGTGACTGAGGTATTGGCTGTAGTAACTTCATCGACTTCAAATTCCAGACTGGCATTTACGATGGTTGAACTCTGGGGAATCTGGATATTGTTAAACCTCATAGCCACTATTTGAAGATTAGAACCGTCAGCTCCCAATTCCAAATCGGAAGATGTCAAATCGATTCTGCCATTTGATATCCTTTCTTCGGCATCATCTGAGGAGCTATTGACCCGAGAGCTGACAGCGGTTGAAACAACCGCTGTGGGAGTAGGAGAAGGCGGCAAAGTAGCCGTGGGAATGGGAGTATTACTCGGAGGAGGAGTCAGAGTAGGAATAGGAGTCTGGGTCGGGGTCAGAGTAACGCTAGGAGTTGGCGTGATTGTAGGAGTTAGCGTCATTGTCGGTGTAGGTGGGGGTTCGCTGGAATAAGTTATAAATAGTTTAACAGCTGCTGCCGTTTCTCCGTTGTAGCTTTCTCCCGTGCGGCGGCCGCTGCCACTTATCATAATGACCAGGGAATTGCCCGGAAGCCAGCCCTGGCGAGTGACGATTTCAGAAATTATTGAGGAAATATCAGGAGACTGCTGTTTGGCATTGACAGTGTTCCAGGCTGGGATATTATTCCAGGCAACCTGGGAAGCAGTTTTTAGCCTGTTTGATATATTTTTATTGCCTGTAGTAAAAAGAAGTGGATTGTCAGCATTCTCGCCTGAAATGGTAACAGAGGTGGCAGAGGATCCAGTTTCATCGACTTCAAATTCCAGATAGGCATTAATTATGCCGGCTGCCTTTGGAATGTTAACAGATGCGAATCTCAATCCGACTATTTGAGGATTGGAGCCGTCAGCTCCCAATTCCATATCGCTTGATGTCAAATCAACTGCTCCGCTAGATATCCTTTCTTCGGCATCAGCTGAAGAACTATTGACCTGATAGCTGATAGTCTGAACGGTTACGGGAGTAGGGGTAGGAGTTGGCGGCAAAGTGGGGCTGGGAGTGGGAGTGTTAGAAGGAGTGGGAGTCGGGCCGCCGGGAGTAAGAGTCGGAGTCGGGGAGCCGGTCGGGGTAGGCGTATCGGAGGGGAAAACTGTATCTGTTATATTAAACCAGTCAGTAAATGAACCACTGGCAGGGACAAATTGGAGAGTAAAAATTGACTGTTGGGCAGAAACTTTCAGAAATCCCCACGTCGGATTGTTATTTGCTCCTGACCATCTACTGAAATAACCCGATTCGGAATCAGAGGCAGAAACATTATAAAGGCCATTTCCACCTGTTCCTACAATCACTACAACTGGTCCTGCTCCCTTGGTATAATTATTGTCTGAACCGTCATCCGCGACACAAGATGGATTATAACCGGAGACAGTTATTTCGGAGCATGAAGAATTAAGGGCCAACTGTTTGCTTCGCTGGTAGTTATGATCATGTCCCTGAAGAATAAGATCAACTTTTTTATCAAGCAATAAATTAAACAAATCAGATGAAATTTCGCATGACGATTTTTGTCCCATTGAAATGCAGATTTTGTGCATTCCGACGACGATCCAACTGATACCCGTCTGGCGGGCATTGTCTATTGCGGTTGAAACCCAGTTGTAATGGGGAGAGCCAACTGTGTAACTATAATTGCCACCGCTAGTAAAACTTAAGTCCGGTGAAATCATAATGAAACGGGCAATGGGTGATGAGACGGGATAATCAAAGTAAAATTCTTTGCCATATGTACCTGAAATATTACCTATCCTGTCCGGCAGGCAAGATACAAAATTATCAATGTTGTTTCCCGCCGGTCCGTCATCCTCATGGTTTCCCGCCACCAGTTCAAAGGGAAATTCCAGCCCGACATTACTTTTTACATAATCGCACCAGGCTGATTCAGGGGTAAGATCAGCGTAACTTAAATCACCGACAGCAAGATTAAAATTCGCTGAGGAATTGTTAGGATTCATTGCTGACAAAACAGATGTAGCATGGTTGTCTGCGGCATAGTCGCCAGCTGCCGTGAATACAAATGAAGCCGGAGTCTGGGCTTTTAGGACAAAATCAAAATGGTTCCTGATGGCAATTGCATAAAGAAAAAATAAAACCAAGGCATATAGCAATAACAATAAGGATTTTTGCGGGGTTTTAATGATACATACTTTTTAGCATATATTTCCAGGGTGTCAATATGTAGATGGGTCTCCGATAAAGACAGTGGGTAGAAAATTGATGTTTGGATTATTAAAATAACGAATACATCAAAG
>MFJU01000032.1:0-837 GCA_001779315.1 Candidatus Gottesmanbacteria bacterium RIFCSPLOWO2_01_FULL_42_22
GTTTTCTATAAAAATAAAAAAATATCTGTAAGATGGACTGAACTGCTTAGAGACAATAGACTTATATATTTTATTATTTTTACTCCATTTCTCCCTGTAATAGCGGCATCCTTCAAAATAAGTCTTTTTTTTGCTGATTATCTTGCTAAAAGTTAACCCTTCTTCGTGATGATAGAGACTCCTTTGGCAATAACCGAATTTAGCTCCTTTCATTCTTAGCTGAATATCCATATCCCAATCAGCCGGGCCGCCTGATAAATTCAAATCATATCCAGAGGTTTTCAAAAAAATATCCTTTCTGATTAATCTGGCAGCATTGATGACTGTTCCGTCATAAAATCTTTTCTCCAATGTCTTTAGTCCTGAATAGAACTTACTGTGACTGACTACAATCTCGGGAATATACCAGGCAGTCACCTGACCATGAGATTCTGAATTTTGCCTGGCGAAACTTTCCAGTAGATCGTTATTTAACTCCATATCGTGATCCAAAACAAGTAACCACTCCCCTCGCGCTTTTTTCGCCCCTAAATTCCGCTGACGGCAGACCTGTGGAGGTTTTCCCGAAACGGTAAAAAAACGGCAACCGTAATTTTTACAAATACGCTTGGTATTATCCTGGCTTTGATTATCAACGATTAATATCTCAATTTTTTCTTTTGGATATTTTTGATTGACTATTCCGTCAAGGCAACTAATAATTATCTTTTCCGAATTATATGTTGGAATTATAATACTGACAGAGGGGTATTTCATGAGAGATGAATTACTTTAACAAACTCGCGATAACTTTTATCCCAGGAGTTTTTCTTAACCGATTTAAGACAATACTTTTGC
>MFJU01000032.1:844-1661 GCA_001779315.1 Candidatus Gottesmanbacteria bacterium RIFCSPLOWO2_01_FULL_42_22
GATAGAGTTTTTTATTGTTCATAAGCTTCAGCACCAATGTGGCCATCTCTGAAGGATGGTTGCTTTTGCAAACCAATCCCGTCTTTTTATCCGTGACAGACTGGGATAACCCGGGTACATTATAAACGACAGCCGGTGTACCGCAGGCTGCCGCCTCGGAAACAACAAATCCCCAACCTTCACTGACGGAAGTATGCAACAATAAATGGCATTTCTTTAATAAATTGATTTTTTTCTTTTCGGATATAAAACCGGGGAAATCAACCGCATCTGAAAGGGAAAGTCTTTTAACCAATGAGGATAACACGGTAAAATATTGTTTGTCTTGTATTCTTCCGACTATCCATAAATGGGCATCTTTTATGCTTTTTTTAATTTCGGCAAAAGCCTGAACCATAGCCTCCACATTTTTACCTCTGACTAACCTACCTATAAATATAAATGTAGGATTCAGACTTTTTACCGTAGGCTTTTTTAACGCTTTTACATTATTACCAAGGACATTGACACTGATGTTTCCGGAAGGTATGTTAAACTTGACCAGATCATTTTTAGTCGTTTCCGCAAAGGTCAAAAACCGTGTTTTACGGTAAGTCAGATAAAAATAGGGCTCAAGACACCGGCCGATAAAACCCAAAATCGTGCCGAATTGCCTTTTCCAGATTGGTTGCGCCAC
The DNA here is from genome assembly GCA_001779315.1 of Candidatus Gottesmanbacteria bacterium RIFCSPLOWO2_01_FULL_42_22. GTDB lineage: Bacteria > Patescibacteriota > Microgenomatia > 2-02-FULL-39-11 > 2-02-FULL-39-11 > GWA2-43-14. The sequence goes on from MFJU01000032.1 coordinate 1,521, forward strand.
TTCAAAGATAAAAACAATGATTTTTTCTTTGACGTAGAGAGGAGTAAAGAACGGCACCCAATGTATCTGGTCAATTATCAGATCGACATTGTTTTTTAACATTTTCTGATAATAAAAATAAACCAAAAGAGGATGAAAAAG
>MFJU01000032.1:1690-2029 GCA_001779315.1 Candidatus Gottesmanbacteria bacterium RIFCSPLOWO2_01_FULL_42_22
TGATGATTTTTACACCATCGACAGTTTCCCCTCTGAGGCTTCCTTTAAATGCCGGAGAGATAACTAAAACTTCGTGCCCATGACGAGCCAAATAGCCGGCATATTTATGGGTGACTATCTCGGCGCCGCCCGACCGGGGATTTTCCAGGTCCCGCCAGTTGAAAATTGCAATTTTCATTACACAAGCTAATGAATCTGTTTTTTAAAGAATAGCCATGAATTCGAAGCCAGTGAGGGTATTTTGGCTGCTCTCCGGCGGGATTGATAAAACCTGAGGATATAGAGCCGGTAAAAAATAGCCAGAGTATCCCAAAGAATAGCGTATACGGTTTTTAAGGT
>MFJU01000032.1:2121-7167 GCA_001779315.1 Candidatus Gottesmanbacteria bacterium RIFCSPLOWO2_01_FULL_42_22
TTTAATGCCGGCCTGGGTATCGCGGACGTTTAGCCGAAACAGCAGAAAGACTAGAAGTTGATAGACGCGGCTTAAAAACCTCCTGCCAAGCGGATATCTGACAATTGAAGCCGGATGCCTCTTGGAGCCTACAATTATATCAGCGTTATACCATTCCAAATGTTCCAGCAGGATGGAGATGCCGTTCGGATCAATTTCCATGCCGGCATCTATAAAGGCAATATAATCGCCGGTAGCTTTAGTCATGCCTAATCTGACTGCATGCCCTTTTCCCTGGTTTTTAAGATAAACCAGGATTTTAACAGCCGGGGAAGCAATCCTTTTGATCGCCTTGTCAGTACCGTCTCCGTAACCATCTACCACTACGATAATTTCATACGGGTATCTGATATTTTTCAGCGTTTTCTCCAGCCTCATGATATCTCTGACAATGGTCTTTTTTTGCCTGAAGGCAGGGACGACTACGGATAATTTATGAAGTTTTCTATTAAACATGTATGGTATAGGCTCTGATTTTACGGATTATACTATAAATCTCCTCCGATTCCCGACGGTATAAATAAATAAGGGCAAAAAATAAATAAAATAAATTAATGATAATGTTGACATTGATGATTTGCGTCAGGTCCTGATGGAACATGGCCAATAAGACCACCTGCAGCAGGGGGAAAAACAGCAGAAAATAGAGAATCCGGTTGTAAGAAACCGATAAAAAGAAAAAAGTAAGTATGGCATTGAGGTTGTAAAAAACAATAAAAAAGCCGAAATGGACCAGGTGGGAAATTATTTTTAAAAATTCCTTGCCAAAAAGAAGACCTATGATTGTTTCCGGAAAAAAGGAAAAGATGAAAATTACGATCAGGGAAATGAAAAGGGCGAAGGTTAAACCGCTAAACAGAGCCAATATGTACGGCTCCCTGGCGGCTTTCTTCTTGGATATATATGGAAACATGATAGTTATTAAAGGTGTGGTGGCATAAAAAATAATTTTGGAGACAGTCGACAGGGCAACGTATTCCCCGGATACGGCATCGGGAAAGAAATGGCGCACCAGAATAATATCGATATTGATAATGGAATTGAGTATCAGCGTGGCTACGACTACCGGCATAATGTCCTTCAAATTGAGTAAGGCAAAACGGCTTTTTTCCCTGACAGTCTTCCTGAATATACTTTTAAGCTCTAAAATGCCGGCAGCCAACCTGAAAATACCGCCTAAGGCACTACCGATGACAGCTCCGATAAAACCGAAATAGAAAGTTAAGGCAACTGATGAGACCAGCTTCACAATGATCTCACCAATGCCGTTAAAGGCTAAGTAACCGAATGCCAGAAGGCCGTTGAGAATGGAGTTGTATAAGACGGAAATACCGCCGGCCGAGGAGAAAACCGCTATCAGGATTAGCGGGACCATATTATCTAAATGGAGAAAACCGGTTAAAAGAGGGGTTAATACCAATAAAATTATCGTCACTAACAATCCGAAGCCCAGGAATTTCCAGGAGAGATCCTGATAAAGGCTTTTGATTTTGCCGATTTTACCCACTCCCGAATAAGCGGAAACAGCTTTAATCAGATGTAAATTTAAAATACTTAAAGGCAACCCGACTATGACTAAAAGCGATAACAGGGATCCTAAAACCCCGTAATCCGCCTTGCCCAGAAGTCTCGCCATCAGGAGGTTATAGAGGAAATTACCGAAATTAACCGAAGTATTAGCGATAAAGATAAGAAGGCTGCCACGGGCTATCTGACTTTGATATATCCTCTTGAACATAAAAATTGCAGGCAGAAAAAAAAGCTACTCCCCGATCAAATATCGGGGGTAGCATTTCTTAACTGATTGTCTTGTCTTATTTGAAGAAAATCCTTAACAGCCTCTGCCAGAAACTCAACTTGGGTGTCGGTGTCGGGACAAAGGGCTTCGGATTCTCCGGTGCCTGATACTGTTCTACCGGAGGCACTTCTTCTGATGTACCTTGAACCGCTGGCGCTTCGGTTACTTCCGGTTCTTCAGCGGCAGTCGGCTGGGGAACAATCGTCTTTCTAACAGGAGTAAAGCCGGTACCTTGGACTCCTCCGGTTCCACCTCCTGATACACCCCACCATTCATTGGAAAGATCACTGGCGGCACAGCCTTTAACTGCCTGAACGGCAAAATAATATCTCCGGCCATTGAGATGTCCGACTGTAAAATTGTCGGTATCGCCGATATTGACGGCTGAAAAAATATAGTTTCTGGGTGATAAACCGTAATAAACATTATAACCGGTGGCGCCGGGCACTTTATGCCAAAAGAGCCTTATTTCACCTTTTTTGCCTTTTGGCAATAAAGGATGATTCGGCTGCAAAAGAATCGGTGCTTTATCAGGTTTGGCGTCGGTGCAGGTCGGCGGCCCTTTCCAGGAGTTGTCCACGTCCGGGCTCCAGCCGTATGGCTCTGCACTGACAGAAGCAACAAAAACTACCAGGGAAAAGATAACGGGAGTAGCCAAAACTCCGGTAAGAAGAGAGAATTTTTTCATAATATTAATTTTGCGTCTGCCTGTACGCATATTCCATCCTAAAATAATTTAATTGTGCTTGTCAAGTGGTTTAAGCGGATTAGCCTCAATTATTTGTTATAAGCTCAAAATTTCAATAAACTCTTTCGGAGTAGTTATCATTGTACCCTCATACTCTTTCAAAACTAAAAGATCTTCATCGCCAGTCACAATATAATCCGCTTTAGCCTCATAAGCACAGGCTAAAATTTTATCGTCTTTTACGTCACGGCCTATTATTTTTGACAATTGATTGCCGGCTGAAACCTCACCTCTTTCAATTAATTCTTCTAAGAAGCTTTTCCTTTCTTCTACGCTCATTTTTGTAATTTTCACGATTCTCTTACGATTTATCACTTCCCCTATCTCTTTAAGTATCAGAGGAGAATTAATTAGAATAAATTTTTGATTACGCATAGCTTTAAGGATTTTTCCAGACGGGGAATTTTTAATTCCTAATAGGCCGCTTATTAAGACATTGGTATCAACAACCACACGTGGATCATTTGCCATTTATTTTCAGAGAGCTTTTTATTGCTTTTTAAGCTCGTACGGCCTTTATTTCTTCGTCAATGATTTTATCCAAATTTTTTTGATCCTTTTCAGATATCCTGGACCTGATTTTATCGGTAAAGACAAAAAACTTATTCCAATCGCTTTTTGAGGCAAAACGTGTCCTCGGATCTCTTAAATTTTCATACTCCTTTTCGCTCAACACAACAACTCCAGTTTTATTATGCTTCTTTATTAGAAATGTTTGATCTCCATACATCACTCTGGCTATGATCTCGGAAAGATTTTTTCTGAACTCGTCTAATGACACTGTCGCTTTCATATTAATATATTAAACTATAATATATTAACAATGTCAAGTTTATGCAATTTATTAATATTTAAAAATTCAATAATTGAGATGTCTAAAATTAGGAAAACGAAGAGATTATTTTAGCCTGAGGTCTTTTTAAGAGCTTATTTATAGAGGCTGGTGATGCCGGCAATATCACCGGTATTGAGGTCGCGCTTGATTGTTTCGCCTTCTGAAGAGTAGCCATACATGGTTTCCTGGGTGCAGGAAAGGCTGTAGAGATCACCCATCCCGGCACTGTGACCTAATTCATGTGTAGCTATATTCTGTAAATCCATTTTCGCTGGATCAGAGTCGGCGTTCCCGAATTGCCAATCGGAGCCTGTATTTAAAAACATGTCCCATTCAACAAGCTCACGGGTTCTGGGAGGTCCTGAAAAGTAACCCCAAACGGTGGTGACTGCAATTACGCCCGGATCGGCATAATTTCCGAAGGCTAACACATTCTGTCCGTCAGTAACATTATCCCGGTAGACGGCTGCATCATCCGATATAGCATCACGGAATATATTCGGACCGCCGTAGTTTTCCCATTCGACTGCCCCTTGAGTTACCGCAGGCATTACAAACGAGCTGTCAAGTCCTGACAGGGAAGAATTAACGACGTAATCTTCCGGTGTCTTCCATTTGGCTCCCGAAGCCAGATAGGAATAACAGGCTGTTTGTTTTTTTGAGCCTCCGGCGGAAGGAGGCTTCGCCCGGCCTTTCCGGTAATGAATAAAGGTAAATTTGGACAACGGACCTCGGTCTGCCAATCCTTTTGGTAAGTCTGAACTAGCCAGGACGGACATCGGGAAAACCAGCAAAACGGCAACCAAAAGTAAAGCTGAACGCCAAAAATTATTTCTCATATAGATTGTGTTCTATAATACTTCTTTCTCTTCTAAAATGCAAATTAGGGCTTAGTAAGGCTTAGATCTCTCCTTTTTGGCATTATTTACCATTCCTTCCCCGATTGCCCAGGGTCGGAAAATTCCCCTGGGAAAAATCCAAGGCAGAAGAATTTTCAATGGCATTTTGAGGAATTAAGGCCGGCATTTGGATCCGGCTGTTCAGATTAGCCGCCGGTAAACGGATATTGGCCGGGAAAGCAGTCGCGCCGGTAGCTCCGGTTGGGCCCACAATTGCCGAGGAACCTGTCGGTCCGGACGGTTGCCCGATACGTCTCAATCTGTTTTGAAAACCCGGAGGCAAACTAAAGGTATTACTGGCTCCTGTAGGGCCTGTCGGTCCGGTCGGAGCTGAAACTACAGGATTGAACGATTGGGCAATATTTCTGACCTCCTGTCCCCTGACTAAAAATTCAGACTGATCGAGCGGAGACAAACTCTGGGGTGTTTGCCCAAGACCCGGAACGAAAGATGCTATTAATGCCATTAGTGAAGCAATTAAATCATGCATATAAACCTCCTTAATAAAAATAGCTGCCTTACGGGGCAGCAGTTGAATTAACATATTATACACCTTTAGATTGATTTGACAATATCATGTCCTGGTTCATAACCTCCCGTAGACTTCTCCTTTCTTTTTCAATAGATAATGCTCCATCGGAGTCAGATAGTTAAGCGATTGGTGTGGCCGGTAGCTGTTGTACCGGTCAAACCATGCAGAGATTCTGCTGTTTAGGTATTTAGTATC
>MFJU01000033.1 GCA_001779315.1 Candidatus Gottesmanbacteria bacterium RIFCSPLOWO2_01_FULL_42_22
CTTCAAAACTCAAACCCAATTCCTTTAGCTTTTTATTCTCCCAAACCCAAACTAAAAATAGGGGAGGGACTACGAAAATTAAGGGTTTGACTATGAATTCATCTATCTTTTCCGGAAGGGCAATTTTTGAACGGTAAAAAGCCCAGACAATAAATATCAAAAACCAAACGATAAAAGTTTGCCGCTTCATGATTCCATTGTATACATATTCAATACCTTATTTCAAACCCGTTCAATTTATTTTCCGCCACTTCCCATTTCACCTTAACTTCTTTAACGAGAGAAGTTTCCGGACCGCTTTTGCAGATCTCGATCATCTTCATAATGCTTTCTTTCTTCCCTTCCGCCACTATTTCTACCAATCCCGCATCTATGTTCCTTGCCCAGCCGAATATTTTAAGTTTATTAGCCTCTCTCACCGCCCAATACCGGAAACCGACGCCGGTCACATCACCTCTGATAAATAGATGAGCTCTGACGGAATTCATGGTATATTTTATATATTCAAAATGGTTCTTTTTCTGCTCATTCTCTTTATTATAACCAGTATACTCCTCATTTCTAAAGGTGCTGATTGGCTGACGGATTCGCTGGTTCCTATTGCCGCAAAACTTAAAACTTCAAATGTTTCTGTCGCTCTGATTTTGGTCTCTATGGTTGTCTCTCTGCCGGAAATTTTGGTAGCTGTTGATGCCGGATTAAAGGGCTTCCCACAAATCAGCCTGGGAGTCATCTTTGGTTCAATTGTCTGCAATATCGGACTGATGGTCGGTTTGCCGGCCATGATAAAACCTCTATCGGTTTCGCGAAATATGATTATGCGCGACGGCGTCTTTTCAATCGTCATACCCATCCTGATTTTTGCCCTATCCTCGGGCGGTACTATTACCCGGCTTCACGGCTTTGCCCTGCTTTTATTGTTCATCCCCTACCTTTCCAATGTCTTTCTGCAGGAAAAACATACTGAATACAATGAAGAGGCTTTAAAGCGCGATATTGAAATTGAACTTCAGCTGATCGGTCTGGATTTGGGGCATATCAAAGCCGGTTGGCTCTCTTTTTCACTTGGATTAATCCTTCTTTTAACAGGTACTTATCTTTTTTCAGAACAGCTGATTACCCTGGTTAATTTATTCTCGCTGGACCCTTTATTGGTCGGCATGACTATCGGAGCTTTCGTTCCATCTATACCTAATATTGCGGCCGCTTACAAAGCCACCAGGAGGGGTTTGACCGAAGTGGCAGTTTCGGAAACTATCGGCTCCAACGTCTTTACCTTACTCGTGACAACGGGAATTATCGCCATGATCTCTCCGATTGAAATGCAGGCCAACTGGCTGACTTTTGATATCCCGGTTGTCATGTGGATCAGTTTTCTGTTGTTTATCTATATGATTTCCGGCAGGGGCATTTCGCGAAAGGAAGGCTTTGTGCTTTTCTCCAGTTATATTGCTATTCTGATTGCCCAGGTCATATTCTCCTTCAGATAGTGATAGCTTACTGGTTTAGAAATTTAGCGCCGGTTAGGGCTATAACTATATTTCTGATTATCCGTCCGGCCAAAACAGCCAGAAAAAACTTCCAGACCGGATAATTGACAGCTCCGGCGATAATCCCTAAAACATCGAAAAAAGGGATGGGTAAAACGGAATAAATGAGGGTAGTGATAAATCCGGCCCGGTGAAAAAATCCTTCAAGGATTTTTACCCACTTTCCGCTTTTCTCAATAAGATGTAATATTCCCCGTCCGCCGTAGCCTAAGAAATAGGCAAAAAGTTCCCCCATGGCCGCTCCAATGCCTGATACGATTCCGACCAGCAAAGGATTCCAAATAGCCCCTCCGAAAAAAACCGAGAATCCGCCTGGAGCAGGCAAAAAGATAGTAGCATTGGAAATAAAATTAATGATGAAAATGCCGATAAATCCCAAACTTTCCAGATCCCTTAAATCATCCTTGTTGATCCATAAAAGATACAAAAGGAATCCACTTACCAGAAGAATGACCAGACGGAATAAATTGCCTTCCCCGATCCGTTTCCAATCGACTTTTTTTGTTTTATTTTTTGCAAGTGTTTTCATGATACCAGAGACTATTAACTGTTAATTAAATAAAGGCTTAATAAATTTTTCAATTTCCTTTTTATTCAATTTGGTTAAATCATCACCTAGAAATTTAAGACCACCGGCTTGTTTAACTAGATTTTGCAGTCTTACTATTTGCGATGGTTGTAACCCGTGTCCTTTATGACAGAGGAAGGCATCCGGATCCAGATTTACAAACTTAGATAACGTCACTCTGTAGTCAAGATTCGATTCTAGCTGTTTTAATCGTAGAGAAAATATTAAAGAATTGAAAGGCCATAAATATTTCAATTGGGGGACATTTATATCATCACTAATTCTAAGAGCATCGACTGCTGATAATGCGGGTTTCAGCGGGCATCCGCAAGCAAGTGTATACATTTGGGGATATGAGTTTCTTATGGATAATAAAAATTCTCTTAACAATCTGTCAGGCTCTTCTGAATTCTTAAACTTGGGGTTGAAATGATTCGCATATAAAAAATCCAGTTTAATTAATTCAAAACCCCATTCAACTATGTTATCTATAACTTCTTTCAAATATATTTGAACATTATTATTACATAGATCCAGTATTCCGCGTTTTAAAGGATTTAGAAAATCAAAAAACCCGACTTTAGTTCCTTCAATTATTCTACCTTTCGCGCCCCTTATAAATAGCTCTGGACGGTTACGGAAAAGCATAGAAGCAAATTCTGAAAAGAAAGGAGCAATCCAAATACCCGGTTTAAGTCCGAGTTTTTTAATTTCTGTGGCTAACCATTTCATGCCATGAGGGAACTTTCTTCTGTTTGGCTCAAGCCAGTCACCCAGTCTGCACCAACCATCGTCAATTAGTATATAATCCAGAGGATAAATATCTCGGTTGCGGGCAATTAACCTAGCCTGATTGAGGATAATTTCTTCGTTTATATTAAAACCAAACCAATGCCAAGAACACCAGCCTGTTATAGATGGTTTGAAAATGAAATTTGTCTGAGGGGTAATTGTTTGATTACTCTCACCGAATGGTGAAAAATATCTCTTGGGCAGCCAGGAAGAAGTATGTCCACAATAACTGCCTGACTGCCACCCTGGAAGTCGTATCGGTTCTTTGATCATTGATTATTTATTACCTCTCGAAAAAGTTGCTCTGTCAGGTTTACAGTATTTTCAAAAGTGTACTTGCCTGAATCTAGATAAGACCTTGCTCCCATTCTCTTTCTTAAATCATGCCGACTAATAAGTTTTTCCAAGTAGGCCAGAAAATCAGTTTCATTGTGAGCGATGAATCCATTTTCAGCATGATTAATAAAATCAATCGGACCGGGTGCAGAGAATCCTATCAGAGGTAAACCAAAACTCATTGCTTCGGATAAGACTATGGCTTGAGTGTCAGATATTGATGGGTAAGCAAAAACATCCGCTAATTGATAAAATTCATGGATTTCAGAAAAATCTATTTTTCCGGTAAATAATACATTTTCGATATTATTTATTTTACACAGGTTTATTAACTTCTGTTTTTCAGAACCGTCACCGACAATAACCAATATTGCTTCAGGTAATCTTTTCAATTTTTTATAGATGTTTATAAGAGTGTTTAAATTTTTTTCTTTTGAGAGCCTGGATACTGTCAAAATCACCACTTTATTTGAGGGGATCTTATATTTAATCCGTAAGTCTTCTATTGAATTAGTTCTACTGACAAATTTCCTTCCGGTTGGAATAACTGTAATTTTTACCTTTATCCCTTGTTTTTTCAACTCATCCAGAACGCTATTAGTTTCAACAATAACGGCATCCGAGCTATTTATAATATTTTTTACCTGGCGGTTTACTAAATCCGGAATATGTTTAAATAAATAGTTATTTGGTAAAAAGTTTTGAGTGTATTTTTTATACTGTGTATGATAAAAAAACACTGAGGGAACTTTCCATGACTTTGCCAGCATTAATGAAAGTTTTCCCATATAAAACGGATGATGAAAGTAGATTATTTCTGCCTTGCGTATTTTTCTGTACGATTCAAGTGATCTAATAAACGGAACGGGAATTGGGTAATCTGAAGCAAACGGATTAGGTAGTGAAGGGACTCTTATTACGTTTTTCTCGATATTTCCATCTTGATGATACGGAGCTACAAGCGTCACATCATGCCCTCTTTTTTCCAATTCTTCTTTTTGTTGTAATAAAGTTATAGCTATACCATTTATACTGGGAACATAGGTTGCCGTGATAATTAATATTCTCATTAAATAATTAAAGTTGTATATGGATATTATTGAATCTGCAAAAAAGAATTAGACATCTAAAACGGTATGTCTTTAATGGGTATTTTTCTACTATCAGCTGTTTTTTTCTTTGTGTTTTTATTTTCCCATGCTCCCAGCTCCTTCAGTTTCCACATGAAGAGCCTCCCTTTACTTTTGACTTTGGCATCCGCGCAAAAAGTCAGTGCTTTTCCCAAAAGAGGCCTGGGAATATTTTTAGCCAGCTTCATGTAGAGGGATTTATGTTTGATATCATTTAATGTTTCAGCCAGATGATACCCGTAAGCCTGGAATTCCCGGGAAATAAACTTGTCTTCCAACGGATTAAATTTGATTAAGATATCCCCTACTGACTGGATTTTAGTCTGCTTCATGAATTTATTTTTTTCTGAATAAGACCTAATAAGTATAATGAACCTGTTGCCAAAATTAAATCTTTTCCAGCGGTTTTGTTAACTGCTTCATCATAGGCTTTTAGCGGATCGTTAATGATGATAACCTTCCTTTTTTGTCCCATCAAGGCAGCTAAATCGTCTGTATCGTAAGAAACAATTTCTCCCTGATCCATAACCACCCGGTAACCGGTTAATATAAATTTTTGGGCCAGCGGCTTGAGTATATCGATCATCTCTGTAGCATTTTTATCATTCTTAATGGCCAAAACAACGATAACTTTTCTCTCCGGCCAGATTTCCTGTATTGCCCCAACCAAAGCTTTCATTTTGTCCGGATTATGGGCTCCGTCTAAAATGATTAACGGTTTTTGGCTGATAATTTCCAGCCGTCCGGCAATCTTTGCCTTTGTTAAACCTGATCTGATGTCACTTTCAGTTAGCCCGCCGACTGCCTCGGTAACTTTAATAGCCACTGCTGCATTATCAATCTGATGTCTTCCCAACAAATTTATTCTTAAATTATAATAATTATTTTTCCCAATGTAATGAAAAACGCTTCCATCAGACGAGATTTTCCTAGTATCAATTTTGAAATCCCGGTTCATGAGAAAAACTTTAGCATTTTCTTTTAACGATTTTTGCAGAATTATTTTTTTAACCGAGGGCTGGTCTGTTCCGACAACGACTTTGATGCCTCTTTTAATGATGCCTGCCTTATCTTGAGCGATTTCCTCAACAGTCTCCCCCAATATTTCCGTATGATCGAGACCGATATTGGTAATGACGGAAACGATCGGTTTAATGACATTGGTCGCATCAAAGCGCCCTCCCAGGCCGACTTCGATTACGGCAAAATCTGTCTTCCTCTTTTCAAAATACAAAAAAGCCATCGCCGTCACTATTTCGAAATAGCTCGGCGGTCCCAACTCACTCTTCTCCATCTTCCAAATAGTAGTTTTAATTTCATTGAGCAATCCGATAAACTCTACATCAGAAATTTCATTCTCTCTGTTATGGGGTGCCCTTGAAAAAATACTTATTCTTTCATTGATCCTTTCCAAATGAGGCGAAGTGTGAAGACCTGTCTTATATTTTTGGCCTAAAATAGAGGCAATCATGGTAGCTGTCGAGCCTTTGCCGGAAGTGCCGCCGACGTGAATTGTCTTATATTTCAATTGAGGATTCCCCAATAGCTCAACCAGCTTCTGCATACGCTTTAATCCCAAATCCCCCGGATACTTCTTCTCCGGAGCCGGAATATAATTCTCCAGAAACTTGACGGCTTCTGCCATTATCCTTATCATTGCCCACAGATTATAACCTATCAAAAAGGACGAACCCAGATTTTTCGCGCGATGGCCTACCCCGCCCCGAAGGGGAAGGGATCCGAGCACGAAAAATATAGGGTGAGTCCTTAAAGAAATATGAAAAATAATTTAACAGATAAAGTTGCATTAGTTACAGGCAGCGGTCAGAATTTGGGAAGGCATTTGGCTGTTTCTTTGGCAAAAAAAGGGGCCAGAGTCGCTGTCCATTACCATCATAGCCGTGACGAGGCAGAAAAAACTTTGTCTTTAATCAAAAAAAGTTCAACAGGCGATATCTTTCAGGCTGATTTATCACAGGAAAAAGAAGTCGCGCTTCTTTTTAGAAATATCCGTCAAAAATTGGGACCGGTGGATATTCTGGTTAACCTTATAGGCAATTTTATCTACCTCCCCTTTTCCGAAACCACTTTTGCTAAATTCAAAGATGTCATCGAATCCAACCTCTACTCAACCTTTCTCTGCTGCCGGGAAGTCTTGCCTTATATGAAAATGAAAAAATGGGGCCGGATCATCAATTTCGGCTGTGTCACTGCCGATTCGCTGACAGTCAGGAAAAATACCACGCCCTACTATATTGCCAAAACAGGCGTCATCATGCTGACTAAAGTTTTAGCTTACGAATATGCCAAATTCGCAATAACCGTCAATTCCGTTTCTCCGGGAATCCTCAAAACCAGTGTGGCCAAACCGCCAACCCCTTCCGGCGGCTATGCCCAATTTGAAGATATTGAAAATGCCATCAATTTCATATTGTCTCCCGCCTCCGGTTATCTCAACGGCGCTAATATCGAAGTTGCCGGCGGCTGGCGCCCCGGCATTGAATAATCCGGATTTTTAAAACTATCATTTTCTAAAAAAACTTAATTTGCTATTCGTCTTCATACATCATTGCAGTTGCTAATACTCTGTCATTGGGATCATTTAGTAATTTCTTAATTAACCTTAAAGTTCCGCCGGATTCCTCTGTATGCTGCTTAAAATATTCTAATACCTTATACAAATCATTACTGTCGCCGTTTTCCCAAAGCTTTACCAGGGCTTCAGGATAAACATTTGCTTCCACAGGGACCATACCGTCGCAATCTGCTGAAATTTCATTAATATAGCCATTTCCTTCTGTATTTCCCTGAAAAACATGAAAACTATTGGGATCTCTGTATTTTAAAAGTTGTGCAAGATAGGTAAGACTTCTTGAAGTATCTTTGACTCCTATTATGCGCTCTGATTTTGCAGAATTTCCAATAAAAGTAATCGGTAAATTTTTACCATCATCTAAATCACTTCTATCACCATGGAATTCAGGATTGTTATAAAGAACAATCGGTATATTTGTTGCCTGCATGACTTTATTTCTTGTGTCATAAATATCCGCTTCAGTAAAACCCGGAGCAAGAACTAACGCATCAGCCCCCTGTTTTTGGGCATATAAAGCTAATGAAACGACTTCTTTCAAATCTTTTCTTAATACGCCAACCACCACAGGTATATGAGCATCTGTACTTCTGACTGATTCTATACCAGAATTAATTGACAGCTTCCAATTTGCAACATCCATCTGTCTTCCCTCACCGGCATTGCCTCCCAAAAATATGCCATGAACACCTGCGGCAACCAATCTTTTAATTAATAAATCTTGACTTGCAGTATCAACAGTTTTACCTTGACCATCATCCGTCCGTTTAAACGGGGTCATCAGCGGAACAATAATTCCTGATAATTGCGGGGCTGTTAAAAGATTTTCCCTATATAATATTCTTTCCATTTTGAGCATTATAACAATCTAAAATTAATTTTCCAAAAATATAAAATGAAGGAGATAAAAGTTCATATACCCCTGGCTGGCCCGCTATTGAATAACAATAAATATGACGATTGACAGGAAAATCTGGGGTGATAAAATGGTTAAAATTTCCACTATGAAAAACATGAGGTCAAAATTTGCATTTTTAAGCCTCTTTTTCCTGATTGGTTTGATTGCTTTACAGATTCCCTTTACCAGACTTCTGGGTGGAAATGTTACATTTACTCTCTATGACTTCCTGGCGCCTACAGCCGGAGCTTTTTTGGCAACCCTGCCGGGAATTATGACCGTCCTTCTGATTCAATTAGTTAATTTCCTGATCCATCCGGACTCATTTACCGGATTCGCCTCACTTATCAGAATTTTCCCGGTACTGTTTGCCGTTTTTTATTTTGCCAAAAACCGAAAATATAATCTTTTGATCCCGGTTCTATCTATTCTCATCTTCAATCTTCATCCGATTGGCAGAAGCGCCTGGCAATACAGTTTGCTATGGCTGATTCCAATTGCAGCCCATTTTTACCGGAAAAATCTGTTTTTGAGAAGTCTGGGAGCCACTTTTAGCGCTCATGCGGTCGGCGGAGCTTTATGGGTTTGGGCTTTCGGTCTGTCAAAGGAATTGTGGCTGGCCCTTATCCCGCAAACACTAATGGAAAGAACGCTCATGGCCGGAGGCATCTCTCTTTCCTACTTCGCTCTGAAAAGACTAATCAGATTCATGCAAGCTAAAAAAGTCATCATCCTTCCCGTTTTTAGTTAAACCTGTTCATTGCTTTTTCGATTCCTTTTTCAAGTGCTAAAACTATTGCTTTGACGGTATTCTTGGTCATCTTTTTAGCTTCCCCGCCTTCCCTGTCTCTGAAAGGAGACAGTACGAATTTTTCAATTCCCTGGCGGGATAAATTTATATCCGTTGTCTTTTTGATATCCAGTTTCCCCCGTCCGATACCTAGTCTAAAGCGGATAAAATCGGGAGAGGGCAAATTGTTAATAATTGATTCAACGCCGTTGTGTCCTCCGCTTGAACCCCCTTTTCTGATCCTGATTTTACCAAGAGGTAAATCAATATCATCGTGAATTACCCATAAATCGGTAATTTTAACTTTATAGAAACCGGCAAGAGCTGAAACTGCGATGCCTGAACGGTTCATATACGTATGGGGTTTTACTAGAAATAAAGAATCGTTAATCCGGCAGATTTGAGCGGTGAATTTCTTATTGCCTTCCCAGCCTATCTCGGATCTCTCCAAAGGCAGAAGTTGTTTAGCCAGCTTCTCCGCAACCATATAGCCGATATTGTGCCTGGTATAGAGATATTTTTCATCGGGATTACCCAAACCGACAATCATTTTCATTTAATTTTCTTCTCCTTTCTTCAAATTTTTTATAACTTCATCATCGGTCACCTGATCAAAACTGCGGTAGAATTGCCCGACAGCCCTGAATTCGTCAGATACTAAAAGAGTGATGACACTGTCAACTTCTTTTTTAAATTCCATATCCACATCTTTGGAAATTACCGGAGCGGCAATAATTATTCTTTTTTTACCGGCTTGCTTTTTCAACAGATTGATTACGGCTCTGGCCGTTGAACCGGTGGCAATTCCATCATCAACCACAAGATAATTTTTATATTCAGGCAGCCGGTCTAATTTAGTCTTATATAATTCAGCCTGTTCCGCAACTATAGAATACTTTTTCCGGATTTCTTCAGATAAAAAATCGTTATGGACATTTAATTTATCGATCAGATCCCAGTCGAGATATTTTACTTCTCCCATTGTGACAGCTCCGATGGCTAATTCCGGATTCAGAGGAGCGGATAATTTTTTTACCGGCAGAAGCATTAAGGGAATCAGGAGATTTTCAGCAACAGCCTTACCGACAACTACACCGCCTCTCGGTAGGGCAATTATCAGGCTGTCTTGTCGTGACTTATATTCCGTAAGTTTCCGGGAAAGTCGGTGTCCGGCGTCTTTCCGATCCTTAAACATCGTTTAAGATTTCAAACGGGCCAGTAGTTTTTCAGCTAATTCTCCAAAATATGGCAATTTATACTTCTCTCCGGTGTATGCTTTCCACATTAAGACTAATAATAAAATAAACCATACCGCTAAAATTAGCGGAGAAAGTATAAGTGCAATAACCCAACCAAGAATTGGCACAATACCCATAACCATGTAAAACAGAAGTAATACTCCCCAAACTACAGTTGATTGCATCGCTTGAAATCTTATAAACTCATTTTTCTTTTCGATCATCAGAAATAAGATTCCAATTATTGGCAGGTTTGCCAGTGCACCCATCATTTGTTCATTGCTTGCGACATTATCCGCCATAAAATATCACCTCCGATCCCAACTATCAGCATAGCATCTAGATTTTTACCCGGTCAATAAGAATCTTTAATCAAGGCCGGCAAAAAGATCCGTCTCGGGAAATTTAATTTTTACATTCCGGTGGAATTTGAGAATGAAATGATCTGTTTTTGGCCATTTTTTATAACGCTTTACCAAAGAATCGACATCCTTCTTCTGGCTGGCATGCTGCTGCATGGCTTTTTTCTTGACATCCCAATGTTTGGTATAGTCAATTCTGGTCGTTATTTCGCTTTCTTTATAGCCCTCGGGAAAATAAATGAAATATTTCTGTAATTTTTTATCATAGAGCTTTTGCGGCAGGCAAAGATAATACAATTTTTGGGGAATACTGGTTTTTTTAAAGGCAAAAGTGGTAATCATGGAAACGGCAATATGGTCCAAATGTCCGGAAATACCCAGTCGGTCCAAAGTAACGATTAACTGCGGTTTGAAGTCCCTGATTTTATCCAAAATTTTTCCGGCTAGTCCATGATAGACAGCATTACACAATCTGCCGTCGATATAATTCAAAAATTCGACTTTTTTAATGCCTAGTATCTCCGCTGATCTTAAAAGCTCCTCTTCCCGGATATGATGGATTTTTTTATTAGCCGCCTTTTCTTTCAGCCCCTCATCAATTTGGCCGGCTTCGCCCCGGGTTGCAGACAGAAGATGTATCTCCACTCCTTCAGAGGCATATTTGGCTAAAGTTCCTCCTGGTCCGAACGCTTCATCATCAGGATGAGCAAAAACAGCTAATATTCTTCTTCCCATGGAAACTAAAACAGGCTCATTTGTTTTTTAACCGCAGATTCAGTTTCTGTCTTTTCCTCTGAATGGATTTTAACTTTACCGAATACCCCGTCATACCCTGGATCGACAAAAATATCCCCGGAGCGCACCTTGCCAATTGCGGAAGATATCTTCTCCCCTGATATTTTAGTCAAATCATCAGTCTTAACCTCCGTCAGGACCTTGAATTCAGTACCGAAATAATCAACCAGTTTAAAATATTCATTCTGGACTCCCTTTGAAGTAGGTTGACCGCCGTTGACTTCGGCAATGATTTCCGCCAAAGGCACCAGCATAATAAATGGCGGTCTGTCCGGCAGCGTTTCTGAACGGTAGAAAGAAGCCAGGATACCGTTATCTTCTATTACCTTTTCCATCTTTAACTCCTCTTCGCTTCTGCCTGCCAATTGATCAACACGGTGCATAACCCCCACGGTCAGTTTTTTACCGCAGACCGGACAAAGTGTCCCCTTTTCCCTGGTCTCCTCAGGTGTCTGTTTTACCTGGCAATTACGGTGGCCGGTATAGTGGTATTTACCCTCCTCCGGATAAAATTCCAGGGTGTAAACTATGCGGTTAAGAGATTGTTCTCCTGATTGTTTTCTTGACGGGTTCATCAAAGCCTGACGGATACTCTCAAAACTTAATTCGGACAATTCAAACACTGTCGCCTCCCGTCCCAACTTCGGACCGGAATGGGCATCGGAAAAAGAAACTATCGAGCGTGTATCCAGCTCTTTGACCCGCCAGTTCATCTGAGGATTACTGGAGAGACCCGTCTCCACCGCATAAATATAGCGGGCAAATCTGCCGAAACACTCCTCAATTGAATCAAATCCCGATTGCGAACCGTATAAAGAAAACCAGGGCGTCCAGATATGGGCCGGAACAATCAGGGCTTTGGGGTCGATTGAAAAAACCACATCGGCAATTTGTAAACTGCTCAAACCCATAATCGGCCGTCCGTCCGACATAAGGTTAGCCCCTAAAGAAAGCAGTTTTTTGTTAATTTTTTCGGCTGAATCTATCGAAGGCGCCCAGATCATGGTATGAATTCGCCGCAATCTGCCGCCCTGCGAGTATATGCAGGAAACTTCCGTTTCCAAAAGGAACTGCGGCCCATCTGAGCCAGCCGGCGGACTGTTTTTAAGCTTCAAAAGTCCATGGCCTGTTTCTTCAAGATTATTCTTAATCTCTCTCATCCATAACGGATGGGTCCAGTCTCCGGTGGCAATAAGGCCTATCCCCTTCCTTTTTGCCCATTCCCAGATTTTAGGTACCACCATTTCCGGGGAGACCGCCCTGGCATATTTAGAATGGATCTGCAGATCAGAAATTATTTTCATGACAGATATTCAAACATTATAACCTTAATCGGATAGGAGGGCGATAATCTTTTCTTCCAGTCTTTCCATGGCCTTAAGGTAAGTTTTAAATTTCGTTAAATCAGACTTTTTTTGGGGTTTCCGATGAACATGTCCGCCCATTCTGTAATCAAACAGCTCATGGGTAATAGGTCCTTTAAGATAAAAGTGGATGATTGATTTGGCATATTTTCGCAATACTTCCAATTTACCCTCGGATCTGAATCGTCTGAGCGAAAATGTGACTTTAGGCTCCTGGAGAATGATAGTTTCAATCTTATTCTTAAATGCCCGGACTGCCAGGTCCTGATCTTCGTTTATTAACATGTCTTCCCGGTAGCCTTTCAATCTTTCAAAGATATCCCGCCGGATAATCGTATTATAGCCTCCGGCAAAAGGCTTGTTGATGACTTTTGATAATTCCTGGCCTAAATTTCCCATTATCAGCATGGTTTTATCAATCGGATTATTACTGTCCGGAATAATCCAGGTTGTAGCCAATTTAAAACCCTGTTTAATTGAAGCTAGATGGATTTCTTCAAGAAAAGTATGGTTGATATCGACATCAGCATCCAAAAAAATTAAATAAATACCCTTGGCCGATTTTCCGCCTAAATTCCTCTGGTGTCCGACATTGGCTTTTTTACTGATGATGACTGAAGATTCGGGAAAATACTTCTGAAATTTTTTAAAAACAATAAGAGTTTTATCTTTGGATTGCCCGTCGGCTAAAATGACTTCGAAATCCCGGTAGGTTTGTCCTGCCAAGGCTTTGAGGATTTTCGGCAAATATTTCTCTTCGTTTAAAGTCGGAATTATGACAGAAAAATAAGGTTTAATCATTAATTTATAAATATCACTCCAGTTTTCATATTGCGCATTAATATAACATAAATCTTGTTTTAAGATTAAACAGCGTGATAACATATCCGTTAGTGAAAAACCCTTTAATTTCCGTAGTTATCCCTGCTTTTAATGAAGAAAAATATTTACCGGCCTGCTTGGATGCCATACAAAAACAATCTTTCCGGGATTTTGAACTGATCGTGGTCGATAATAATTCTACGGATAAAACCGCTAGTATTGCCAAACATTTTGGCGCCAAAGTTGTCCGGGAAAGAAAACAGGGGATGATTCCGGCCAGAGAAAGAGGATTTCACGAAGCCCAAGCTGAAATAATCGCCAGAACCGATGCTGATACAATAGTCCTACCCAATTGGCTGAAAATTATCTACAGCACTTTTCAAAAAAATCCAAAAGTTGTTGCCATGACCGGAGCATGGCTGTCCCCCACCAGAAAAATTCCTCATAAAGTACTTTCTGAATACACTTATCTTATTTCAGTAAAACTGGGAGAGCTATTATCCGGTCATGTTTATCTTTTAGGTCCCAATATGGCTCTGAGAAAATCTGCCTGGGAAAAAATCAAAGTTAATACTAATGATAAACAGGTGCATGAGGATATTGACCTCTCATGCCATATGGCTAAAGTCGGAAAAATAATTTATAACAAAAACCTCAAAGTAATTTTTTCTTTAAGAAGAGTTACAGAGAATCCGACCAAAGGCTTATCCAGATATATCGGAGAATACCCGGTAAGATATATCAAAACCCTCTATTACAATAAAAGCGGCATTTTCAGTAAAGTCAATTTTAAACATTAAATATGAATCTATCTGAAATCAGGGAAAAGGGGAAATTTCTTTACCCCAAAGAGGAAATAGCGGATCAAAATACCTATCATCCTGGAAAAAAAAGCCCAACCCTCAAGAGACCTTCTGCCGGAAGAATAAACTACTAAATCCGGAATAAAGACTGTTTTGCCGATTTTTGACATCCTGACAGCTAAGTCTATATCCTCCATCACTTTCAACTGATCATTGAATCCTCCGATAGACAGGGCTTTTTCCCGCCAAAAAGCCAGGTTTTGGCCGGCGGCAATTTCCTTGCCGAAAAGATAATGCATCAGCCAGAGGATTCGCGGCTGGAGATAGTTTATGTAATGAAAATAAGGAAATTTGCCGTCGATAACCCTGAATGTTCCGTAACTGAAGACATTGTTCCCCTTTTGTAAAACTTCGATATGTCTTTTCAACCAGTTCTTGGGTACTACCGTATCGGCATCGGTAAAAGCGACAATCTCACCCTGAGCGTGTTTCAATCCCTGCTGTCTGGCAAATCCGATGCCCTTGTGGGGCTCGCTGATTATTTTGGCACCGTAAGATTCGGCAATTTCGGCTGTTTTATCCTTTGAATGGGCGTCAACCACTAAAACTTCAATATTCAAATTGTCTTTTTCCAGAGAATTTACCGATTCGAGTGTTTTAGAGATATATTTCTCCTCATTAAAAGCCGGAATAACGACTGATACTTTCATGGAGCTTTCTTTACTTTATTACTTTTTCATCTGCCGTTGCAACATTTTCCATAATTCCGAAAGTGTTGTCGCATCGGTTGGTTTCTTATCATCGCGGAACTTTTCCAAACGGGGAAAGCGAAGCGCCAGACCCGCTTCCTTTACTTCTACCGCCGATCCTGATTTGGAAGGGCCCATAATCCGTCCGGCGGTATGGACCGGAGAACGCGTTATTTCATCCGCCCTGATCTCAACCACTATCTCCGGTTCTATCCAAATGTCACAATCCATGATTTTATCGACTTCGTAATTTTTGGGCTTAACTTTAGTTTTTAATCTGTCGCTTCTTTTCTTTATTTCTTTCCATTCGCGATCGGTTAAACCGGTTCCGATTTTGGCGATCGAGACATACTTTTCCTGTTTTTCGTCATAGACACCGATTAAAAAATCACCGATACCGAACGCCGTCCGCTTTCCCTGACCGAAATCATAACCCATGACCACGCTATCCACAGTATCGTTCAACTTTCCCGCATAGCTCCTTTTATACTTAATCCAATTGAAATCCCGTGATCCTGCTCTATAAATTCCGTCAAGTTTTTTAGCCATGACTCCTTCCAAACCGCGGGAGACGGCATCCTGGAAGATCACTTCCAGTCTTTTGGCGCGATCTACCACTTCTTCCTGGGCGACCAAAATTACCTCTCCTTTTTCGATTATTTTTTCCAGTTCCTTTCTTCTTTCCTCATAAACACTTAAAAGTAAATTTCTTCCTTCCTTATAAAGAAGTTCAAAAGCAAACAGTTTTAGGGGAATTTCCTTGGCTTTAGCTTCAATATTGTATTTCCGTTTTCGCTGGACTGTTTCCTGAAACGGCAGATACTCGCCTGTTTGCGGATTATAGGCTACAGCTTCACCTTCAAGAATGGCTTCTTTGGCTTTCACTTGTTCTCTAATACCCGCAACAATATCAGGATACATGGCAGTCACATCTTCCAAATTCCTGGAAATCAGCTTTACTTTGTCCCCCTTTTTATGTCCCTGCAAACGGAAACCGTCAAATTTGGGCTCGACTGCACAGCGGCCGATTTTTTCAATAATTTCTTCACCGCTACCCATTCTTTCCGCTCTGGCCATTAATACCGGTATTCCGACTCTCGGTTCAATATTCTCGAAACTTTTTTCTCCGCTATTCTTAACCGTTTCGGCAATAAATCCTAAATCAGGCCGGACGTTATAAGCTTTTTCAATCTCAGGTCTTAATTCTTTGGAACCTGTCCTCATCCAGGAAAGGGCATCCAGTATTGTCATATCGGAAAAACCCAAACGCAGTTTGGCGACGGGAATTCGAACCAGGTATCTGGTAGATAACGGATCCAGATCAACGATCAATTTGCCTAAGAGCTGGATTTTTGTTTCCTGAGAACCTGCCCCTCCGGCTTTGGCTGTTTGGGATAAAATCTCAAAAACTTCTCCGACACTCAGATCTTTTTTCGTTTTGCAATTACCCTTAAGCTTTTCCACGGTGATGCCTAAATCACCGCTTCCTTTAAAAGCTTTGGTTACTTCTCCCCCATCGGCCTTTAAACTGTCAGCAATTGCCCTGATGACCATCTTGTCAGCCAGACCGAACTCCACCGCATCATACAATGGCGCCACCCTCCCTTGTAAAAGGAAGACAATTTTGCCTATTTCCCCGCTTTTAGCTTCCTTAAACAAATCCGCCAGAATCTCCGTCATTTGATTACGGGCAGTTGTGTTCTCCAGTATATGGAAATATTCTGAAAGACGCTTAAAAGTCATATCATTTAAGCATATATCTTGAAGCTTTGGTCTTACCCTCTTTTTTGATAATCCCCTTCTCCATCAGGTCCTTAAGGTCGCGCAAAATCGTATCTTCGGAGATTTTGGGGAAAAGATCGCTAAACCCCTGATTATTGAGATATCCTGTGCTTTGGATATATTCCATTATCGATATTTGCCTTTCGCTTAAAAAGACCTGCTGTCCGCCCAGTTTTTGCTTCAAATGTAAATCTGTCGACAGTCTCTGTACTTTTTCTTTTATCCGGGAAAGTTCGATAGCCAACCCTTCGGTAAAATACTCAAGCCAACCGGAAAGCTCTCCTATGGCAGCGCTTTTTAACGATTCATAATAATGGAGGGCATCCCTGTCAAAATATTCTTCCAGGGAGAAAAATTTCCTGATGTCGTACTCATCCAGAAATAAAACCAGGGTGGCAGCAGCTCTGGCCATCCGTCCGTTGCCGTCAATAAAGGGATGGATACGGACCAATTCATAATGGGTAATGCCGGCTTTAAGGACCGGATGCATCTCTTCTTTAGATGTTTTATTCAACCACTCCAGAAAATCCGCCATTTGGTACGGGATTTCGATTGCCGGAGGTGGGCGGAAAGTGATTTCTCCGGTTTTGGAATTCTTGACAACTACCTGGGTCTGACGGAAAATTCCGTTTGTTTCAGGCGGCATGATTTTCTCAACCGTCAGGGCATGGATTTTTTTGATGACTTCTTCTGTTATTTTGCCCTTTGATGCTTCCCCCTTGCCTACAAAGTCAAGGTAATTGAGAACATTACGGTAATTGATGACTTCCTGGATATCCCGGTCACGGGCAACCACCGACTGTCCCTTCAGCACTTTCTCGGCCTCGGTTAAATTCAGTTCGTTGCCTTCGATATGGGTACCGTGATGAACAGTTCTGACAATGGCTTCCTCACGGAATTTCTTTTCATAAGCAGGCACCAGGGGAGCATTCATTATCACTTCCCTGCCCGCCTCCACCAAACCGATATTGCGCAGGATTTTATTAGTGATGGCAAATTTCGGAGAATACATTTAGCGGATTTAATTATCGCATAATTCCCGAATTGTTCAATACAACAATCCTTATGCTATTATTCTTCTATTATGTCCTTTGTAGTCTTCGCCTGGATTGCTTCCTTTCTGTTTGGCTTAGTTGGTATCATCGGGAAATTAACCAGTAAATACGGTATTAAAAATCCCTGGTTGTTCACCTACCTCTGGACTTTCTTTTCATTAATTTTAACCGTTCCTGTGGCTCTTTATTATCGGGTTGGCATTCCGACACTTTGGCCGAATCTCATTTTGGTATCTGTTTTCAGTGCCCTGTTCAATGTTTTTTATATCTGGGGAATCTCACTTCTTGATATAACGGTTATCGTTCCGCTTTTAAATTTAAGAACAGGTTTTGTGGCTGTATTGGGAGCCTTGTTTTTGAGCGAAATTCTCTCTCCCTGGCAGTATTTCCTGATCGGTATAATTTTTTTGGCCGGTTTTTTTGTCAGTATGGATGAAAAACTTTCCTGGAAATCTTTTTTTAAAAAACCCATAATGATCGGTGTTCTTTGTACTCTCTCTTATACTCTTATGGGCATCTTTATCAAAAAAGCTATTGCCGAAAACGGCTATTGGGAAGTGACATTATGGATGTCTGTTTTGTCACAAGTTTTTCTTACAACAACCATTCCTCTCTTTTTTTGGGAAATCGGCAAACTGAAATTAAAACAGGTCGCCTCTGTCTTTGCTATGTCCCTGGCGCTGGCTTTGGGAGTTATGATGGAAAACCGGGCATACCAGGAAAATGTAGTCATCACCAATATCGTCACTGCTTTGCCTTTTTCCATGATCATGGCTTTTCTATTTTCAATTTTCGCCCCCAAACTTCTGGAAAAACATACCTTCAAAGTCTATGCCATCAGGTTTACAGCCGCTGCCGTCATGATTATTTCAGCCTTAAATCTCTCACTTTAATATGAAAAAAAGCGCCGGTTGGAATTGGGTAAATAAAATGGGACAGGCGTGGGTTGAGAGAAACCCAAATACCATCCTACCTCTTTTCGCAGATAGGTTTCAATATTTTGAGACTCCATTTGATAAACCCATTACTGACAAAAAAGTTTTGCTTGCACTTTGGCAGGAGGTTCCGGCTTCGCAAAAAGATGTTACTTTTAATTTTGAAATATTGTCAGAAGCATATAATCTAACAATTGCCCATTTCCGTTCAGTCTTTACCCGCTTAGCTACTGGTAAAAAAACAATTCTTGACGGCATTTTTTTGGTGAAACTGAATAAATACAGCCTCTGCACGGAATTCAAATGGTGTTGGAACACAAAAGAATGATTTAATTATGTTTTACGCAATAATCGACTCCGCCTCTCTAAAAAATCCAACCATCCTGAACAGATATCACAAACGGGAGGTTACAGTCTCTTATGAACCCGAATCAACTGCTAATAAATACCACTACAATTTCTTTCTGGAAATCAAAACAAAGGATATTGAAAAAGTAATTGCAAAGATTCAAAAAGAGATGTTCCCGGGTTGGTATTCTTTTTTCTGGAGAAAGAATTTACTATATATTGTCTTCAACTCTAAATTTTTTAAATTAAATTTACCTTCAGGATGGTCATCAGCAGAATATAAAGAGGCACAGCAATTCGGCAGATCGCAGGAAATTCCTGAAACCTATTTAGACTTCAAAAAATATTTCCAGCCTTATCTAAAAATGGGCAAAAAATGAAAATAACTTTATCAAAAACGCAACTGGATAAAATTTCTGACCTTTCTTTAGGTCTGGGTCAACTATTTTTCGGTTCTCTTGTTGTTCCCTATATCATTCCTTCTCTCAATAAACCTCCTTTAAAAGTCTTGCTTTTAGGTTTATTAATTGCAGACGGAAAAAACCATCAGTTTTGATACCAAGCATAAATGGTGGTATACCCATGGGAATTTAAGAAGAGGCTACAATCTTTTATCCAAGGAACAGGAACCATTCTTTATTCACCTGGCTAATACTCTAATTCCCAAATCCAATAATTCAGTTGAAGGTGTCATCAGTCAGGCAAGCAACAAACTGTCCGATCACCGGGGAATGAAATCAAACCAGCAGGTTTCATTTCTTTCCTGGTATATGGCTTTTTCCAGGGTTAAAACAAGACGGGATCTTAAGAAACTATGGGGTGAATGGCGGAAGAGACAATAACAGAATCCAGCCACCGTTTATTTAACTTAAACTAGATAATATTGGATGGGATGGATTTGGTGTTAAAATATCCTCACAAATATAAAGTAATCCAAGGCAAATTGTAATAGCGGACAAATTTCAACTCTAGTTTATCCGTGTCTATTCCAAGCGCATCTAGGATATTGATTATTTCTTTCTTTAGAACAGAGAATGGGACCAGACAACTATTACCGATTTCATGAGACCAAACTACAACCTTTTTCCAATCAGAATCTCTAACTCTCCCAAAAAGTAGCCTGTAACTTCTGTCCTTCATCTGAACATCTACATAAAGACCATTACCTTGATTATCAGGTTCACCGAAACCTGTATGTAGTGTTCCTTTATAACCAAGGCTCTGTGCTTTTTTCCAAATTTCCGAAGGTGCATAATACTTATCTAAAGCGATCTCCTTTAACCTTTTACCTTCACATTCGTACACGCCTCTTATGCTTATTCCCTGAAGATCCAGAAGATATTCATTACATAGAAAAAAAAATAATATGGTAAATAGAAAAATACCTATAACGATAAAGATTTTTTTCTTCAACACAATATTAATTATATACCTAATAGAAATATGAATTTCAACTTTCTCAGACCAATCTGGACTTTGGATATTGCCCAGGTCCAAACACATCCCGTAGACTTCATTAACTATGAACGGCAGGTATAATGGTGCCTCTATGAAAGCTCATTTCATTCTTCCG
>MFJU01000034.1 GCA_001779315.1 Candidatus Gottesmanbacteria bacterium RIFCSPLOWO2_01_FULL_42_22
ACCGATTGAGAGAGAGAAAGATAAAAAAGAATACAAAGTTAAACTTTTAAAAATAAAAGGCAAGTGGTTTAGTGTTGCTGAGCAGATCAGGAACAGGCAGCAGGTAGAGAAACAGATGGCCAAGCGCAGTTTATGAGCAATTTGCTGCTGGACACCTCAATTATCATTGATTTTCTAAGACGCTTCGATAAAGAAAACTCTTATCTTTATAAACTTGCGGAAGAAGCATTGTCTGTTTCGATTATTACCCACGCGGAACTTTATGCCGGAAAAAGTGTCTGGGAAAAAAAGGAAGCCCGGATGGAACTGGAAACGCTTTTTTCCGGTTTAAATATCTTATCGTTAAATATAGAAATATCAAAAATGGCCGGGCAAATTAAGGCTAAAAATGACAATCTTTCTCTTTTGGATTGTATCATTGCGGCAACGGCAATTTATTTTAAATTTGATTTAGTGACTCTCAATCTTAAGGATTTTGACGGTATTGCCAACCTGAAACTTTTCAAAGAAAAAATCGTTGCATAACAATCCGGTGTTTAAAGAGAAGCGTTTATTCTTCTCCGGGCTCTTCTGAATCAATGACTCCTGCGTCCCCGGGAACGGCTTCAGATTGGCCTTGTTGAGGCGGGTAGAAAAAATTATTTTTAATTAAATCAGCAATTCTGAAAAAGACGGATTTGCTTAAAACCCAACCTTTTTCCGCAGCAGGGCAAGGAAGGTCGCCTCCGTCTTGCCGAAACATTAAAGGGCACGCAACAGGTTTTAACTGATAAGAGGGAATCGGCAGAAAGAGAAGTGCCAGAATAATTAAAATTATCAGCAAGTTTATCTTGGAGATGGAAAATGTTAATTTATCTTTAGCCATAAATCTGTCTTAATTATGATTTGCCAGTACTCTAAAAGTCAAGTTAAAAAATACCAGTGTCACCGGCTTAATTTTTTTGATAAAATAGACAGGTTATTAACTTTCTAAGAGATTGGAGAGATATGTCTGAAGTAACAGTTACCGACAGTACTTTTGATGATTTAGTTATCAAGGCTTCATCGCCGGTACTGGTTGATTTTTGGGCAGTCTGGTGCGGACCATGCCAGATTCAAAATCCCATTTTAGAAGAATTGGCCCGCGAATATGAGGGCAAAGCGACCATCGCCAAACTGAACGTAGATGAAAATCCGGCTTCCGCCGGCAAATTCAGCGTCATGAGCATTCCGACACTGATACTTTTCAAGGGAGGCCAACCTGTCAAACAATGGATCGGAGTTCAGGGCAAGGATACTTTGGCGGCTGAAATCAAAAAGGTCCTCCATTAATTATCCATGACAGAGATCC
Source organism: Candidatus Gottesmanbacteria bacterium RIFCSPLOWO2_01_FULL_42_22 (assembly GCA_001779315.1). Classification (GTDB taxonomy): domain Bacteria; phylum Patescibacteriota; class Microgenomatia; order 2-02-FULL-39-11; family 2-02-FULL-39-11; genus GWA2-43-14. Next base: position 1,331 of record MFJU01000034.1, read on the forward strand.
TGTATGACGTCATTATTATAGGTTCCGGACCGGCCGGCTTCTCGGCGGCCATCTATGCTGTACGCTCCGGCAGGAAAACACTTCTGTTAAGCGGTGTGCGCTGGGGGGGGCAACTGATGCTGACAACTTTGGTTGAGAATTATCCCGGCTTTCCGGAAGGAATACAGGGGCCGGAACTTATGATGAATATGCGAAAACAGACGGAAAGATTGGGTGTTGAGATCGTAAATGCCGATTTTGAGAAAGCTGATTTCAGCAAGAAACCTTTTAGCGTGACCGCAGAAGGAAAGATATACCGGGGAAAATCAGTCATTATCGCCACCGGCTCCGACTCAATCTGGCTTAATGTCCCGGGGGAGATACAGCTAAGGGGCAAAGGCGTTTCGACTTGCGCCACCTGTGACGCTTTCTTTTTCCGGGGTAAAAATGTCGTCGTCGTCGGAGGCGGGGACAGCGCCATGGAGGAGGCTTTATTTTTAGCCAATGTGGCCAAGAGCGTGACCATCATCCACCGCCGGGATAAATTCCGGGCATCGCACGCTATGCAGCAGAGAGTTTTGGCCAATGGTAAAATCAAAGTTTTATGGAATAAGGGAGTGACCGCCTTTTTGGGGGTTGAGAAAGTCAGCGGAGTAAAACTGAAAGATACGGTTACAGGAAAAGAATCTGACTTTACCACCGACGGAGTTTTTGTAGCCATCGGTCATAAACCCAATTCCGACAGATTTAAAGGTATTGAATTGGATAAAAAAGGCTATATTGTCCGCAAGGAAATTCCAGATGAGCAGGGACTATTGAAATTCCGAAGCGCAACCAGTGTTCCAGGAGTATTTGTAGGAGGGGATGTCCACGATTACCGTTACAAGCAGGCAATTACAGCGGCTGCCTACGGCACTATGGCCGCTTTGGATGCCGATAAGTGGCTGATGGAAGAAGGTGATTAAATATGCCGGCAAAGAAAAAAATAACAGCAGAAAAAAAACAAACGAAGACTGATAGCTTTCAGGTAAAAGGAGATGAGCTTTTGAAAAAGGTAAGAAGTTTAATCCATGAGAGCAATATCCGCAAGATCACCATTACCAACAAAGAAGGCAAGATTATTTTGGTTTTACCCCTGACTATCGGAGTGGTAGGAGCGGTTTTAGCACCGATGCTGGCAGCGGTTGGCGCCATTGCTGCCATGGTTACAGAGTGTACGATCACCGTCGAGAGGGAATAGTTATTCCTTAGGTTCAAAATTGAGGGCAGCGGAGTTGATGCAATATCTTTGACCGGTAGGTTTTGGTCCGTCCTCAAAAAGATGCCCCAAATGAGATCCGCATTTTCCGCAGACAACTTCAGTCCGGACCATACCGTGATTTCGGTCTTCGACCAGTTCCAGATTGCCTTTTTCAACTGCTTTATAGAAACTCGGCCAGCCTGTACCTGATTCGAATTTGGTTTCTGATGAGAACAGCGGTTTATCGCAGGCTATGCAGTGATACATGCCGGTTTCATGATTATCCCAATACTTGCCGGAAAAGGGGGTTTCCGTCCGCCCCAGGCGGCAGACCTGATACTGTACTTCTGACAGTCTCTTTTTCCAATACTCCTCGTTTTTGTTTTTCATATTCACGATAATCAATATTATACTATCTAATTTCGAAGCAGAATGGTAGCCTATAGTTGACAAAAAGAGAAAAAGTAGCATAATATCGGGTTAAATAAATGAGAGAAACACTTATAACACCAGAAGTATTACAGTCACAGGCTGAAATTAGACCGCGTGTTTCAGCTATTTCATTATTGAATCTGGCGTTACAAAAACTCGAAGAAGAGAGAAGCGGTGAAACTTTGGATGCTCAAACTATTGAAGAAAGAGATAATTTATGGACGACCACAATTGGAGATATTGAGAGTCCAAATTTACGAATTCTTCTGCAATATGTATATGAAGGTATATTCTACTTCTGGAACGATCCAAAAATAATTCAAGAATATTATGGAGAGCTAAAAGAGGATTTTAATCCATTTTTTCAAACCTATATTAGGGGTTTCTGTCATGATTTAATTGGTAAAGCTAATCCAAAGAGCGGTATAACTATATACCGAGTTGGAGATGGATTTAGAGGGTCGGGTGAATATACTGATAAAGTACTCGGTTTTCTCGATGGTATGGAACCATCTGCTTTTAATGATCATGAATCATTGTCAGGCAAAATTCAGAGCGACTTATTACATACATTTGAATTAGAAATCCCGGAAGTTATTGCCGCGTATAGGCAAATTTAGACTATTGACACCACATATCTTTCTGATAAACTTGCGTGAAAAGTTGTAAAACGCAGATGCCGGAATTCCCCCGGCAGATTGCTTGAAAAAGCAAAGCGTGCCTCCGAAAACATGACACCAGGCATGATTAAGGAGAGGGACGTAACATCCCAAGCCGGGAATTCCCGTTATAGAATTGACGAGATGTCCCGATACATCGGGATAAAATAGGTGGCACCACGGTACCAACCGTCCTATATCAAGGACGGTTTTTTTATGGAAGGAAAATATGGCTTTTGAAACTGATTACGGAAGTTTTGAAACTTCAAATTCTGAAGTAATAGCTACACTGGGGATGGAATTTGCTGTGGAAGATTTAGAAAGTAATGGTTCAGGTGCTGAATTTTTGTCTGTTAATGGTGAAGCAGCGGAAATAACTGACCTAGCGATGAATGGAGATATGCCATTCCAAGCTGCGACTGAAGAAAGGTTACACTTGGTTCAACCGACAGCAGAATATATTCAAGAAACAGCTTGGAGATATGTCGATCAATTGACACCCGGTTTTGCGGAAACTATGAAAATTTCAAATCTTGCCGGCATAAGAAATGTTGTGGTAACTTTGGGATTTAGACAAGCATTAGCACTTCTGGAACAAGAAATTGATGCCGATTACTATGCTCTTGACCTTTATCAAGACAGAAGAACTGGTAAATTTACCAGATTAGGAGACCAAAGTATTTTGCTGCTACCAAACGGAAAAAGACTGTTGATGCAAAAGCTAATCAACGAAGGAAATATAAGGTTACCATATTCCGGAGAAGGAGACGGAGTCGGCGATATTAGAATGGGAGGGACTGTAAAAATTGCGATGACGGGTCATGTCCGTAGACCGGCAGCCTTAGAGGAATGCTGTGTTGAAACTCCAAATCCTTATGGCTCATTGCCGATAAAATTAGGTGAAGTAAGGTGGAAAGGGTGGAACGGGCAAATTCAACCTATAGTCGATTATGGAGTGGGATTGATTGCTAATGGGGTAGTTAAATTTCATGATTCCAGGTTAGAGGAGGCATTTGTGCCAAGGGCACAATTTCATTTAGATCATAATAGAGACAGAGACAGTATTATTCCTTTACCGAGAAATGGGACCATTTTTAACAGAAAGAGATGATGTCTAAAATAACAAAATTACTAGTCGCTGACAAAATTAATGAGGAAGGTTTGAAGCCTCTCCGGAAATATTTTCAGATTGAGGTCAGGACCGGTTTGACTGATGAGAAGCTGGCGGAAATAATCGGAGATTATGAGGTGATTATAACCCGTTCATCGACCGCACTTCCGGAAAGAATCATTGCCAATGCTTCAAAACTTAAAACCATCGCCAGAGCCGGGATTGGCGTGGACAACATTGATATTGAGGCGGCCACAGCCAGGAATATTGCGGTTGTCAATGCTCCCAAAGGCAACGCCCGGGTGACGGCGGAACACACCATCGGTTTGATGTTTTCTCTAATGCGTCATATCCCTCAGGCCAATAACGAACTCAAACAGGGTATATGGGCAAAATCTAAATATACCGGCAGTCAGGTTTTCGGTAAAACATTAGGGATAGTCGGCTTCGGTAATGTCGGCAAGGAAGTTTTCCGGATGGCCAACGGATTAGGGATGAAAGTGGTGGTTTGTGAACCGTATACTAAGCTTTCCAAAAACGTGAGCAAAATGACTTTTGAAGAATTACTGAAAGTATCTGACGCCATAACCTTTCATGTTCCCCTGACTTATTTAACCAACAGCATGCTCAACTTATACACGCTTAAACTTTGTAAGAAAGAAGTCTATATCATTAACTGCAGCCGGGGAGGAGTGGTAGATGAGAAAGCGGTTTTTCAAGCCTTAAAACAGGGACAGATTGCTGGTCTGGCCATTGATGTTTTTACCAAAGAGCCGCCGATTGACAAAAGACTTCTTGATTTACCTAATGTCATTGCCACGCCCCATATCGGCGGCTCGACCTACGAATCACAAAAACAAAGCATCAGCGAAGCAGTCACCGCCATTTTGCAGCTTAAAGAAGGAAATGTCCCAAGTAATCTGTTGAATCCCCAAGTCTTTAAAAAGATAAGGCAAAGGAGGCTAGTCGGCGGTTTTGACACGGTGATTTTTGACTGTGACAGTACACTTTCAGCGATTGAAGGCATCGATGAGTTGGCCGGTCTTGTCGGCAAAAAGGAGGCGGTGGCAAAGCTTACCAGACTGGCTATGGAGGGTAAAATTAAGTATGTTGACGCCTTTGAGAAAAGGTTGGCGTTGACCAAACCTAAAAAACAGGACTTGGAAAAAATAGGCAGGCTGTATATGGACAATCTGCTGGAAGATGCCAAAGGAGTACTTGAGGCGTTGAAGTTTTTAGGAAAAGAAATCTATATCGTTTCCGGCAGTTACACTCCGGCTCTGACTTTTTTCGGCAGAAATTTAGGCATCCCTGACAGGAATATTTTCGGCAACGATTTATTGTTTGATGAGAAAGGCAATTACCGGACTTTTATCGGAGGACCTCTAAGGCGCAACCACGGCAAACTTCAGGTTATCCGGCAAATAACGGGACGGAGAATTATGGTGGGTGATGCGGTGACTGATCTGGAAAGCAAAGAAGTTGTCGATCTGTTTATAGGGTTTGGCGGAGTAGTTAAAAGGGAAATTGTCGAGAAAAACAGTGAGTTATTTCTGTATTGCAGGAGTTTCGCACCTATTCTGGTCATGGCAGCCGGGTTTGAGGGATCGGTTGAGCTTTTAAAGAGCAAATACCGGAAATATGTGGGTAAAGGCCTGGATTTATTGTCCAGCCAAAAACATGTCAAAGCAGAAGGAAAATTACGACGGAAATTAAATGATTATAAAAAATTGGCTTATCTTTAGTAGAATATAAGAAGGAGATATTATGTTTGATATTAAATTCATCAGGGAAAATCCCAAGATCGTCAAAGAAGCGGCCAAGAATAAAAACAGGAAAGTCGATATAGACAGGCTTTTAAAAGTAGATGAGGAAAGAAGGAGATTGATCGGAGAGAGTGAAAATTTGCGGGCTGAACGAAATAAACTGGCTAAGGAAGCCCAAAAAGATGCGGCGGCCAGGGAAAAGGGCAGGGCGCTTAAAGAAAAGATTGCCAAAATCGATGAGACATTAAAAAAAGCGGAGGAAGAATTTAAACAGTTGATGTATCAGGTGCCGAGTGTACCTGATGAGAGCGTCCCAATTGGCCCCGATGCCTCATTTAATATTGAGGTTAAAAAATGGGGAGACGTTCCCGAATTTACCTACACACCCCGCGACCATATTCAACTTGGATTACAACATGATCTTTTTGACATCGAAAGAGGGGCAAAAGTTGCCGGTTTCCGGGGTTATTTCCTTAAAAATGAAGCAGCCCTGATGGAGATGGCTATCCTTTCTTATACTTATAAAAAGCTTGTAACAAAAGGCTATATTCCCTTAATCGCTCCCAGTCTTACCAAAGAATTTACTTTTTACGGTGTTGGGCAATTTCCCTGGGGCAGAGAAGAGGTCTATCATCTTGAAAAGGACAGTCTTTATCTATCAGGTACTGCTGAGGTTCCGGTTACATCGTATTTTGCCGGTGAAGTTTTAAATGAGGCTGATTTGCCTAAAAAATTCGTGGCCTTTTCTCCCTGTTTCAGAAGGGAAGCCGGCAGTTATGGCAAGGATACCAAAGGGCTTTACCGCCTCCATCAGTTTAACAAGGTCGAGCAGGTCATTATCAGTAAAAATGATTATCAGGGATCTTTGAAACTCCATGAGGAACTATTACATAACAGCGAAGAAGTTTTGCAAGACCTCAAGTTGCCTTACCGGGTGATGCTGATGTCCACTGGAGATATGGGTGAACCTCAGGTTAAAAAGTATGACATTGAAACCTGGATGCCCTCAAGAAAAGCATACGGGGAAACCATGTCCAATTCTTTTATGGGTGATTTCCAAACGAGGAGGTTAAATATTAGGTATAGGAATAAAAAAGGGGAAATCGAATACACCCATTCCCTGAATAACACGGCCATAGCCTCACCCCGGATTCTGATTGCCATCCTGGAAAATTACCAGCAGGAAGACGGCTCGATTGCCGTACCCGATATACTGCAGGATTATGTGGGCAAAAAAATAATCAATGGATAATTTATATGATTTGATTATAGTAGGAGCAGGACCGGCCGGACTGACTGCCTCAATATACGCTTCCTGTTTCCATCTGAAACATATCGTCATCAGTACAACTCTTGGCGGACAACTGCTTTTTGCCCCCCATATACTTAATTACCCCGGATATATAAATATTAATGGTAAGGAACTGACTGAAAAAATGGCAGGGCAGGTAAGAGAGCGGGGAGGAAAAATTGTCACCGGCAGCGTGACGAATATTTCAAGTTCCAAAACAGGCAGATTTAAACTGGAAACAAATGACAGGCAGAAATTTCAGGCAAAAGCGATAATTTTGGCAACCGGGACGGAAAGAAGAAAACTAAATATCCCCGGTGAAGTGGAATATACCGCCAAAGGCGTGCATTATTGTGCAACCTGCGAGCAATTTGACTACGAAGGGAAAATTTGTGCTGTCTTTGGCGGGGCTAACAGTGCGGTTCAGGCTGCAGTTGAACTAGCCCAAGCGGCTGGGAAAGTTTATATTATTTATCGGGGATCGCAACTTCGGGGCGATCCGATTTGGCTCATCCAGATCGAGAAAAATCCTAAGATTGAAGTAATTTATGCAACAGAAGTTTTGGAGATAAAAGGAGATGGAGAAAAGCTTACGGGAGTCGTTTTAAAATCAACCGGGGAAAAACTTCTGTCTGTCGACAAAGTTTTTATCGAAATAGGAGGAGTACCGGGGACAGCTTTGGTTATCCCGTTAGGAGTAGCCATGGATAAAGGCGGTTATATTAAAGTTGATGATAAGCTGGCAACTAATATCCCGGGGATTTTTGCCGCCGGAGATCTGGTCAGTTATGGTTTGTCAATCGAACAGATTTCAACGGCGGTGGGTTTGGGAGCCAGAGCGGCTGCCTCCGCTTTTGCCTATTTAAAGGAAGAAAAAGCGCCGATACTCTGGGGTCAAAGCCTGATAAAAAGATAAATATGGATTCTAAAAAAGAAAAAGATAAAAAACTGCATATGGCGATTTTGAGGCAGATGGTGACTCTGGCAACCTCCGGATTCGGGCTAGTGGCAGCTTTGGCGTGGAATAATGTCATCCAGCAGTTCGTCAAAGACTATCTGGAGCCATATTTGTCCAAAGGCAGTTCGTTGTTATCCCTTTTCATCTACGCCATCGTAATCACTGCTTTGGGTGTTTTTGTGACGCTCCAATTATCCAAAGCAGTCAGGAAAGTGGAGGATTTGACAAAGAAAGACTGACGCCTATAAAATTAGGCACTTAATGCAAAATTTTAACTTTATCTCCCTTATTGCCTTCCAATTTATTGTTGGAGGGTAAAGAGTGGGAGATTGAGAATAATAACAAAGAAGTTTATAAAAGTAGGATACAAAGAAGTCTCCCACAAAATGGGAGATTTTTTTTAGAAAAAAATGAGAAGAGAAATATTAGTATTCACTCCACCGTTTCCCACTCATACAGCAGTTCACGGTAATTTAGTCAAAAGATACGGAGACTGTTTTGATATGGGATTGGTTGTGACCGGATGGAGAAATGTTCGTCCTGATTTGAGAGGGCTAGATGGTTATTCCATTGTTTTGGCAAAATCTGATCTTAAAGGAGATCATCCAGCTTTATCGACTTTACCCAGAGCAGCAGAATTACTGGGTGACAGTTTGCGAGTTGTAGATGATGTTAAACCGAAACTGGTTATTTCAGATTATTGGTCTATTGAAGGGTCTTTAGCAGCTCGAATGCGAAGAATACCTTGTATGATTTCAATTCCATCAGTCATTGGCCCTTTTAATTCACCAGACGTTCTGAGACGAAAATTAGCAAATGAAGAAAATGTTCGAGCTTTGGAATATATGGAGCAGGAACATGGAATAACAGTTGATCTTGGAGAGGCAGAAATGATTTTCGACAGTATTCATTTTCCATCCCCAAAAGGTAATCTAGTTTATACGTATGAAGGTATACCTCCACCTAATTACTTAGATAACCGACTTCCGGCACCTTATTATTTAATAGGAGGACCCATTAGGACTGAAAATTCAACCAGAAATGAACATCTAAGAGGATTTCCAACTATAATAATTTCGTTTGGAAGAAAAGCGATGGGTTCTTTTGAAAGACATATTGAGGATCGGGTCAAAATTCAAGAATTCATGGGCAGATTGACCGCTCTACTTAATGGAAATTACCCCAAAGTAATATTTGATAGCAAAGGAACTCAAGTTTTAAGAGAGTATCCGGAAAACTGGGAAGTACAGGAAATGATTGGGTTAGAAGGTCAGTCACCTAATCCTGTTCTGATCACTGATGGCGACTATACAACTTTCCATGACGCATTAAAAAGAGAAATACCAATGGTAGTAATTCCTTTTACTGATCGTAATCAATTAATTGGAGAACGGGTTGAGGCACTTGGTGTAGGTGTAAATATAGGGAAGGGATGGAATCTTGACAGAAGAGTTAATGCCGATAATCTATCAGCTTCTTTAGCAGATGAAGTGAGTTTGGCGGTAGAAGCAATACTTTCAGATCCGAGGTACAGACAAGCATATGAAGGAATAGAATTGACGTCAACATCGTTGTATGCCCTACTTAAATCTACTTTAAATAATGAAAATCTGTCTGTAGAAAAACCTGGACCCAGACTTATACAAGGTCAAGAATATGCAAATTCACCAATGGTATTTTCTCTTAAGCGAGGTCAAATTGTTTGTGGAACGGATGATGCGCGGGTTAGATTTGAGGAGGTAGCGAAATTACCCCAACTTCATATATGGCAAGGTGAACCTTTTTCTGAACTTGCAAGTAAGCAAGACGAATTACCTGTTACTCTTGATAAATATCTTGATGCTTTGCGATACTATGAAATCGAGCAAATAGATTTAAATTCTGATATGCCTGCTTATACCAGACTTCTTCAGGCATTAAAGATTTTTTTGAATGGAGAGACGGATACGTGTTGGATGAGCGTAAAGGGAATAGATTTTTTTGCTGAGTTATTTGGAGTACGGTTTTTAGTTGACCATTTTGATCCAAATTCAAATTATATTACGGCAAGAGAAATGGCTCATATTTTAAATAGAAAAGAACAATTTCAGGGAAATACAATTTTTTATCAAGAAAGTAGTGAGGGCTGGCAAGAAGTATCATTTGAGGAAGTTGAGCAATTTATCTCAAATGAAGATGTGGTTGAGCTTAATGTAATAGAAAATGTAATAGAATATTCAGACGGAGATCCAATTCCATGGGAGCAAGGGGTGTATATAAATACAAGTAGTCCTGAAACGGCGGAAGCATTAAAAGAAGTATTAGTAGAGAATAAAGTCGATTTATCTCTTGTGCAGGGAGTAATACCGATTTGCGAAGAGAATAGTGAGGATATTGGAATGGAGGAGGCTGTTTTAGTAAGTGCACAAAATTTATTAAAACTAAAAGAACAATTTAAAGATAGTCAAACATTTTATGGACTTCTGGTGAGCGCTGCGAAGGGAGTTTTTGGACAGAATAGTGGGAAGAATGTAGTAATTGTGATGTTGATGGATGTAAAAGGTAGGACTGCTATCGGAAAATGTGATGGAATTCAATTCCCAAATGCAGATGAGAGCGAATTGTTTCGAAATGCTTTTAGCCGTGCAATGAGACAGATAGAATAAGTCATTAACTTAAATGAACGGAACTATTCAATCAACACCAGCATTAATCGATGTCTTAAGAAGAGGTATTGTGCCCAGATTCCGGACAGCACCCCTAGAACTAAGAGAATTGGAACGATTTGGAAAATAAATTATTGGGATCTGTTTAAAGAAATTATAGAATTTCTTGTTGTTGCGATGTATTTGTTACCGGAATTTTCAGGTGATGGTAGGCTTTGTCGGTGACTTGGCGGCCGCGGGGAGTTCTTTTTAAGAGGCCGATCTGCATCAGGTATGGCTCGATGACTTCTTCAACAGTGCCGATATCTTCAGAGAGGGTAGCGGCCAAGGTTTCAATGCCGACAGGACCGCCTGAGTGTTTTTCAATTAAAGTTAAAAGCAGCCGGCGGTCGGATTCATCCAGTCCCAGATGATCTATTTCCAGAAGACCGAAGGCTTCATCCAAGACATCATCATCAATTTTTTCTTTGCCTTTAACCTGGGCAAAATCGCGCGTACGCTTAAGAAGTTTGAGGGCAATCCGGGGAGTGCCGCGGGCACGGTGGGCAATTACCGAGGTAGCATTTTTATCCAGGGCAATCTTAAGTTTTTTAGAAGCATTCAGAAGAATCTTTTCCAAATCCTCAGGCGGATAGAAGTTCAAGCGCTGGATAATGCCGAAACGGTCGCGCAGTGGAGCCGACATTAAGCCGATCCTGGTAGTTGCGCCGATGATGGTAAATTTCGGCAAATCCAGCCTTAAGGTTCTGGCAGATGGACCTTTGCCGATGACAATATCCAAAGCGTAATCTTCCATGGCCGGGTAAAGTGTTTCCTCGACGACCTTATTTAGCCTATGGATTTCATCGATAAATAAGACGTCGCCTTCGGCAAGATTGGTCAATATGGAAGCCAAGTCGCCTGACCTTTCTACCGCCGGACCGGAAGTTATGCGGATATTGACACCCATTTCTTTGGAGATTAAGTAGGCTAAAGTAGTTTTGCCTAGGCCCGGGGGTCCGTAAAAGAGAACATGTTCCAACGTCTCTTTGCGTTTGTTGGCCGCGGTGATTGCTACCATCAGCGAATGTTTGACCTTTTGCTGGCCGTGGAATTCATCCCAGCGGACAGCCCTCAATGACGTAAAAAGTTTTTCTTCTTCAGGAGAACTTTTTTCAATCGGTAACGGCTCTTTTTTTTGATCCGCTTTCATAAGTTTACTTTTTGCCTAAAAATTTCAAAGCCTGCCTGATTTTATCAGAAGTCGTGCCTTCGAATTCTCTGATTGATTTTAAAGATTCGCGGGCTTCGGTTGCGGAAAAACCGAAAGATTTCAAGGCATCGGTAATTTCTTTGCTTTCGCCAGATTCCGCCGCCAGGTCCAATTCTCCCAGGGAACCCAATTTACTTCGAAGTTCAATGATGATTTTCTGGGCATTTTTTTTGCCGAGGCGCGGGACTGACGAGAAAAAGGTTACGTCGCCTTTGATAATGGCTTCTTTTATCCTGTCAATTTTTCCCACCGAAAAAATCGAGACGGCTGTTTTCGGGCCGATGCCGGATACAGACAGAAATAATTCGAATATGGCCAGATTTTCCGGATCCTTAAAGCCGTAGAGATCCAAAGCATCATCTTTGACATGGGTATGGATATAAAGAGACAGATTTTGAGATAAAGCCATGGCGGAATTGATATCAGCCGGCACGTAAACTTTATAACCAACACCGTGAGTTAGGATTATCAGATAATTAATTGCTTTAAATTTAACCTGTCCTTCCAGATAGGCGATCATAGACTTTTTATATTTTCCGACATTTTATAGGAAAAACAATGGGTGAGAGCTATGGCGGCGGCATCAGCTACATCATCAGGAGAAAGTATTTCCGGCAATTTGAGTATATTTTTTACCATCTGCTGAATCTGGTTTTTATCAGCTCTGCCATAGCCGGTAATGGCGATTTTTACCTGAAGGGGTGTATATTCCGTAATATTTATTTGATGTTTTTGTAAAGCCAGTTGGATGATACCGCGTGCTTGTCCGACAATCATGGCTGTTTTGGCATTGGTGTTGAAAAAAAGATTCTCCAGTACACTTTCAGCCGGTTTATATTTTTCGATTAAAGTATTAAGCCTGTCAAAGATCAGGGCAAGCCGGTTGGCTTCTGAATTACCGGCAGCGGTTTTGATGGCTTCGGCATAGAGGAGTTTTTGACCGTTCCGCTCATCTTCTAAAATAGCGCAGCCGGTGGTGGCGATACCGGGGTCAATACCTAAGACAATCATATCAAAGAGATTATAGCATCAGGGGATAACATATAATAATGTATAAGATAACCAGATTATGCCTAGTGATCTGACTGATTATCAGGATGAACTGTTCGATATCGTCGATGAAAATGATAAGGTTATCGGGCAGGCAACCAGAAGAGATGTCCATCAAAATCCGAAGCTTATTCATAGAAGCATCGGTATTGTCATCTATTCCACTGACAAGCGGATTTTCCTTCAGCAGAGAAGTATGGGCAAGGATACTGATCAGGGGAAATGGACAATCTCCTGTTCCGGTCATGTAGGATCTGGTGACAGTTACAAAAAAGCAGCAGAAAGGGAGTTGCAGGAGGAGCTGGGGATTAAAATTCCCTTATCACAATTAGCCAAATATCTTGTCCGTTCGCCTCAGGAAACAGAAATGACGGTTCTTTTTACGGCTGTTTCCGACGGGCCATTTTCTTTAGCTACAGAAGAAATAACCGGCGGTAAATTTATGGGAAAAAAAGAATTAGAGTTGGAGTTAAAAATGGGCAGAATAGAACTTAGTTTTTCCGGAAAAAGGGCGTTAGAAAAAATAGGCTGGCTGAAGTGAACGATATTTTACTTCAAAGAGCTTTAGGATATAATTTAAAACTATTAAAATATGTCATATGAATCCATTTGATAATGCTTTAAGCCAGCTGGATAAAGCTCTTAAATTTTTGAAGCTGGGGGAGGATCAAATAGCTAGGCTTAAGTTTCCGGAAAAAATTATTTCTGTCAATTTTCCGGTGGAAATGGATAACGGTCAAAAAAAAATATTCCACGGCTTCCGTGTCCAGTATTCGTCAAAAAGAGGGCCTTATAAAGGCGGTATCCGTTACCATCCCCGGGTCGATATGAACGAAGTCAAAGCCCTGGCTTTTTGGATGGCTATAAAATGCGCGGTTGCCGATATTCCCATGGGCGGAGGTAAAAGCGGAGTCGAGGTAGATCCGAAAAAATTGTCGGAAAAAGAACTGGAAAATTTAAGCCGGGCCTATGTCAGAGCCATTGCCCAAGATATCGGTCCTTTTAGCGATGTACCGGCGCCTGACGTCAACACCACCCCCCAAATCATGAAGTGGATGACGGATGAATTTATCAAAATCCGCAGCAAACAGGGTACTCTTTCTGTTGAGGAAAAGAGTAGTTTAATGGCTACTTTTACCGGCAAACCTTTGGATTACGGAGGGTCGCAAGGCCGTACGGAAGCAACCGGCAGGGGAGGTTTTTTTGTCCTTCAGGCTCTTTTGGAAAAAATAAAAGCCATCCCTTCTCATGGTAAAAAGTTAACGGCCGCAATCCAGGGTTTCGGCAATGTCGGATTTTACATAGCCAAGTTTTTAGCTGAATCCGGATATAATATTGTCGCTCTGTCCGATTCAAGGGGCGGGATTGCCGTTAAAAATCCGGAAGCAGACAGCCTGGATCCTGTTTCGGTTTTAAAATGTAAAAAAGAAAAGGGCACCTTGAACGGATGCGGAGCAAATATTACCAATAAAGAGTTATTGGAATTGCCAGTTGATATTTTGGTGCCGGCAGCCTTGGAAAACCAGCTCACTTCTGAAAACGCCGGGCAAGTTAAGGCTAAAATTATCTTAGAAATGGCTAATGGACCGACTACCCCCCAGGCTGACGAAATATTTTTTAAGAAGAATGTCACCGTGATTCCTGATGTTTTAGCTAACTCGGGCGGGGTGACTGTTTCATATTTCGAATGGAAACAGAATTTGGAAGGGGAGAAATGGACAGAAGATAAAGTCAACACCCTGCTTAAGGATAAAATAACCAAAGCCGCACTTGAAATACTGGCAACCAGCCGGGATATGAAAACCGATTTAAGATCCGCCGCTTTTATTACCGCCATCCGCCGCTTAATTTGATTATTCCATTGACACCCGACTGTCTTTTTTGATAAGGTGTTATACATGCCGCTAAAAACGCAAGTTAAAAATACACCTGCTGTCAGAAATATCAATAATCCCATGACGATGATACTGGTAGGATTATTGGTCATATCTTCTTTTGTCATTGGCTCCCTCTATCAGAAAGTCAAATATCTGGAAAAGGGATCAACTCCAGTCGACAGCGCTAATAAGCAACAGGCAGCCCAAACAGCTGACGATCAGGCACAACCGGCTGAAGAAAAAGTGGAGATGGAGAAAATTAAAGAGACATTTGATAAAAGCCTGGTCAAGTTCGGTAAAGCCGACAGTAAATTAATATTAATTGAGGTAGCTGACCCCAGTTGTCCTTACTGTCATGTGGCTGCCGGCAAAAACAGTGAACTTAACAGTCAGATAGGGGACAGGTTCAAACTGATTTCCGAGGGCGGGACGTATGTGGCTCCGGTAATTGAAATGAAGAAATTAGTTGATCAGGGCAAAGCCGCTTTTGCCTGGCTGTATACCAACGGACACGGCAACGGAGAGATGGGTACCAAAGCCCTATATTGTGCCAATGAAAAAGGGAAATTTTGGCAGGTGCATGATTTACTGATGACGAACAAGGGATACAATTTATTGAATGAAACAGTCAAGAATGATAAAAGTCAAGCTCAAGCATTAGCTGATTTCCTGTCACCGGCTTTTAAAGCAGGGGATATGAAAAACTGTCTTGAATCGGGCAAATATGACGACAGACTGCAGACTGATTCGGGCTTGGCCTCATCTATAGGAGTGCAGGGGACACCGGGATTCTTTGTCAACACTAGCAAATTCGCCGGCGCTTATAATTTCACCGATATGAAATCCGCAGTGGATACTGCTTTAAATTAAGCCGCGACCATTCCGCTTCTTTTTTCGAGAAAAATCCTTATTGACAGTTGATCAGCAATTACCCTATGTTTAAATTAGAGGAGAAAAATTTTCCTCTGTTTCTCTCATTATAATGATATTCAAAAAATCCATTTTAAAAAATGAATTCAATATTATCTCTTCGGTTCTTGTCGTATCGGCTTTAATTTATACGGTTTTTATTCTCAACAGCCAAAAAAATGTCGCTCCTGGCACTCTTAAAGCAGCCGCCTGCAAAACGGATGAATGTTCTACCGCAACCGGCTGCCAGCTTCCCGGCTATTTATTGGATGGATTTAAGTGTGTCGGCAGCAATCAATGGGAAGCACCTGACGGGGCAATCGTCCCCGGCGGGTCGGACGGACCTCTTCCAACTGCCGCCCCTGCTGCTGACTCAAACCAGGCCATTGCCAAACGAGTCCTCGTCTGGATCGAGACCCAAAGGGATGCCAATGGAAACTACCTTGACAGAGGACCCTGCGATAAGGGACAAGGACAATCCTGTAATTCTCAAGATAAAGAAGATCCAACTGTCGCATTCTATACTATATGGGCACGTTATAATTATTACAAAAAAACCGGCAATCAGGCAGATTATTCTATCATCACCAGAGATATTGACGAGTTATATAATCGTTATGTTGTTCCTGATAACATTAATATGCGGCAATCTAACCAGTGGATGTGCAGAAACCTCTATGATATCGGTCACGACGATGCCTTTTTAGCCCAAAGGCAAAAACTGGAATTTCTCTGCCAAAATACCTGGTATGTGAGTCCGGCAATGGATGATGTTAGAAATAAAGCAGAATCCGGACAACCGCTTCCCGAGCCTGAAGTGGAAAATGTCCGCCGGGGAGAAAAGTTGCCTTATGACCCAATAATTGATCCTGATCGTTATACGCATGGCTTTTACTGGTATACGATGACTGTGTCTAACCTGATAGCCCAAAATAGCTGGTTTAATGACCAGCAGCTTCTCTCTCAAGCCAAACTCATGTATCGTAAAACACTGCAGATCTACAGTAACAAAAAAACTGATCCCGATTTCATGTTTGGCGGTGATGCCCCTGTTGCCATCGCTGCCCTTGACCTCTACAAAGCAACCAACCAACAAAAATACCTGGATTTTGTCAATACATATATTAGTGAGCGGCAGAATCGCCCCTTCACCGGCATAGATGATGCCGCCTCCTACCTTTTTCTTTTAGACCAGGTGTACCCGCTTACCCAAAATCCGCAATACTTATCTTATTTGACAAATACAATCTCACTACTTCAAAACGAATCCTTTAACCTTAATACCGGTTCTTTTCAGGAAATATCCCCGCTCTTAAAACCCTATTTGGACATTTTTGATGTCAGAACAAACAGTCTAATAATTAGTGTCCTTCTCAATCATTTATGAAAAAACTTTTATTTTTTCTTTTATTTTTTCTGATCGCCGCGGTTTTTCCCCTGAAGTCTTCCTATGCTATAGATTGCTCACCTACTGACGATTGTATCGAGTGTAGTGGAGTATATCCTAATTGTACTTCAGAATGTACTGGGGAGTGGCGAGAAAGTCCTCCAAATTGTGACGGAGGACCTTATGACACTTGCAATGCCAGCTGTGCTACATGTAATATTGCTCCCAAATTATGCTATAAATGTAGAAATCATCCGCCTCCGGAAACTCCGACTCCGACTGTCACCCCGACGCCTCCCAGGCAGCATTTATGCGAGAGGTTAACCTGCGAAGTTGGTTCAACTCCCTGTGCAAAAACAACTCTATCTCGCGGGCAATCAGTCACCCTTAAATCTAAATTTACTAAAGCCGGTAACGCTTACTGGTTTGCATTATATAACGCGGATAATCCTTACCCTCCTCCAAACGGTACTTCTCAACCCATGTGCGTATTACCTGGTTTTTCAGGAGATATAAATGAACAAAGCGAAGCCTGCCCTTATATTCCGGGCACCCAAACTCGAATGAATCATTTAATCTACCGTGAAGATTCAAGCACTTCAAATGGTAACGCGCAAAAAAAATTGCCATACGGGAAAATCTTCGTTCCTGACCAAAACTTCAAAGATAATAACGGCCTTCCGAAAATCCCCTCTCAAGTCAGCTTCAATGCCTATATGATTGATGAAAATGGCATATTAACTTATCCTGAGTTTCCTTGTGTTAAATCGATAAGCCGGGCTGTAATAACAGTTACGCCTACCAAAACACCGACACCGTCAGTTCCAACCAAAACTCCCACCAAAACACCGACGCCTGTTCCCCAAATCGTATGCAGACAACTGGAAATAATAGTTACGAACAGAAAAATTCCAAGCGTCACGCCCGTTCCGGTAAAAGTGGGAGACAAAGTTGCTTTCAAAGGATACGGTTCTGCCAAAAATACAGAAATCAGATTTATGAAATTCGATCTGTATTATAAAAGTGCAACTAAACCTGTATTTACAAAAACTGTACCGGTAACTCCTCCGGTTACCAATTCTCTTTATACCGGAGATACCTTAAAATACCCATACGAAATTAAACAAGCCGGCCCTTATAGGGTGACAGTGAAAATGATACGGTAAATATACAAGAAATATGCAAAAAACAGCTAATAATATCCGTAAATCTAACGAATTACGCACCATCTCGCTGCTCCTGTTATTATCTGCTTTAATTTACACTGTCTATATTCTCAATAACCGTCAGAATGTCGCTCCGCAAAGATCTCAAGCAGTTTCGAATGCGGATTCCTGTGAGGCTAATTTTACTGCAGTTGCTTCACCATCACCCACCCCTCCTAAAATCACCCGCACTCCTACTCCTCCCACCGTCGGTTGCATAAATTTGGGTATCGATGAGTACAGTCAAGGAAACTGCTCCAATATTATTAGTATTAAACTGTCACCGGTGAAAGAACTTAACATTCTAGATACTCTCTATTGCAATCAACAAGGTATCTGTGACGCTGAAGGAATGGACAACACCGGACAAACTGCTTACCTGGTTGCCAATAAGAATAGTCCAGCTATTTATAGACTTAAGGTAAATCCGACTCCATCTCCTCCTACTCTCACTAAAGTCGGCAAACTCTCTAAAAAATATGAAGGATTGTCATTCCGGCCTGGAGATAATCATGCTACTACTGTTTGGGGAGGAGCTCGGGACAATACTATTTACAAAATAACTTATCGCACTACTGGAAGTACTGAAGAACCCAAAGCACAAGTATCTAATGATATCAAGTCGATTACCTGGAACAACGCAGGAACTTTTCTTTATGTTTCAACCGGCAACAATTTGCTTAGATACAAATATAAGGCTGATGGTTCATTAACCCAAGACTGTCCTAATGGCGTATGTTTTAATAAATCATTGCCGGGAAAAACTGACGGCATGGATATGACAACTGACGGATACATCGTAGGAGGATATGAATCCGGAAATGACATTGTATTCTATTTCTGCAATCCTCTTAGCGATCCCAATAAATGTGCCGTTGCATCTAGCCAACGAGTATCTTTAACAAACTATAATCAAGCGCTGCAAAAGTTATCGCCCTCATGTTCAAACGCTTTGGATAATCTTGACGGCTTCACCTGGCTCTGCGGTAAAAGTCCCATGTAAATTTCAAAACCTGAACATCCTGAACATATGTCAAGACGATTTAGAAATGTCCGCTTTTTAACGAAATAGAAATGTCCTCTTTTTCATAAATTTTTAATAATCTTTTTTA
>MFJU01000035.1:0-61246 GCA_001779315.1 Candidatus Gottesmanbacteria bacterium RIFCSPLOWO2_01_FULL_42_22
TCTGCCTCTCGTTTTTAGCATTTCCTGCGCCGAATCAAAAAGTTTCTTTGAAATGATTGGCTCGTGCTTACCTTCGTGTATTTCACCACCATATTTGAATAGTCCGATATAAAATGGATTTGAAAGGATAAAAGAAGCTTTAGTTTTGGAGAATATCTTTCCGGAACGCGTAGTGATATGGTTTTTCGCCAAAAAGTTTGATATATCTTCTAGTCGCATATTTCCTTTGACATATTTTTCAAAAGCCAAGCGCACAACCTTAGCTTGTTTTTTATCTACCACGATTGTCTTTGTTCTCGAATCGTTGATATATCCGATTGGCGCTTGGCTTGGAAATATTCCCATCCTCACTTTTTGGCGAAGTCCTCGTTTCGTATTTTCGGAAAGAGAATCTACATAATATTTGCTTTGTCCGAAAGCGATATTGAGCATAAATTTTCCCTGCGAAGTATTTTCAAACCAAAATGTGGGAAATTTCAACATCAACAAATGCCCGCAGTCCACGAGATATATTATTCTTCCACCGTCCACAGAATTGCGCGCGAGACGATCGGGGTTCCATGCCAAAATTCCTTGAGCTTCACCTTGCTCAATTCTTTTCACCATATCGTTAAATATTTTACGCCCTGGAATTTTGGCAGATTGTTTCTCTATCAGTTCCTCGACCACATTCAGATTTTCTTGCCTCGCAAACGCGCGCAATTCTGTGAGCTGTGCCTCAATACTCAAAACCTGCTTGTCCTCAACATCTGTGGACTTGCGGGCATACAAAAAGAATTTTTGTTCATTCATATTTTTTAAAGCAGAAATGGTTATGCTAGGCTCACAATCTCAACGTAAATCAAAATTGTTCTAGCATAACCATTTCTGCTGATTTACTAATAATAGTTGTGAGCATAGTTAGTATATCAAAAATATTTCCACAACAAAAATTCTTTTTGTCCTTTCGGACAAATTATTTTGTATTGCACGGGATTCCGAACCTGCTTCTTGGCGAAAAAACAGTGCGCACCGCCCTAGGCGGTGCTGGATTCCGAACCCAGAATTCATTGGCGAAAACGGGCGAAACAGCGTGGGCGGCGCTTTGCGCCGCCCACTCCTTAGTTCGTTCGAAACCGATTGGTTCCGTTTTGGTGCCGCGGGTCGGAGTCGAACCGACATGAGCTTTGTGGCCCACAGGTTTTTGAGACCTGCGCGTCTACCAGTTCCGCCACCGCGGCAATTGACTGCCCCAATTATATTTTGTTAAACTGGAAGCAGTCAACTTCGGCCTATTATTAAAGGCTGTTTTTTTAGTTTATGAAATTCACTCTGAAGGTAGCCAAGCCTCACAAATTGGCTGTTGACAGCCTCAATTTGTTTCTCTTCGAGGAAGACTTAGCCAAGTCTTTCAGTGATTTCCCGCCTCAAATTATAGTTCAAATCAAGGAAGCGTTAAATAAAGAAAATTTTAAAGGGGCCACTTCAGATCAATTAGTCATATCAGGCAGCCTGGACGAGGCAGCTTTTTATAAAATGAGCGTCAGCGGATTAGGAAAAAAAGCGGAATTCGATTTAGCCGCACTTTACGAATCTGTCGGCCGGTCAATCCGCTTGTCACAGGGAACCAAAGCGGTAAAAATTGCTTTTGATTTGCCCCTATTTTGGCTGGATAAATTCGGACCGGAAAAGACGGTTGAAGCTGTTGTTATTGCTGCCATGCTCTCATCTTATAAATTTTTAAAATATAAAAGCCAGGTAGAAATAAATAAAATCCGTCCCATTGAAGAAATTATCATGGTAATCCCGGCCCAGAAACTGGCTCAAGCGGAAGGTGGCATCAGAGGCGGTATTTTAATAGCCGGGGCTACCCTTTATGCGCGTGATTTGGTCAATGAACCGGCACAAATAACCACACCACCCTTTTTAGCTGAGGAAGCTGTCAAAATTGCCAAAAATTCCAAAGGGGCGGTAACTGTGAAAATCTGGGAGGAAGATGAAATAAAAAAGAACAAAATGGAAGCCTTTTTAGGTGTCTCCAGAGGCAGCCACCAGCCCCCCAGATTTATTGTTATGCGCTATAAACCTGCTCGTTCCAGGAAAAAAATTGCCCTGTTGGGCAAGGGAATCACTTTTGACACCGGCGGTCTGTCTTTAAAGGGATCGGAACATATGGAAACCATGAAATTGGATATGGCCGGAGCGGCAGCAGTTTTGGGAGTTTTTTCCGTTATCGGGGAAATTAAACCCCCAATTGAAGTAGTCGGCTTAATTGCTGCCTGTGAGAATATGCCCGGGGGACGGGCATTAAAACCCGGTGACATTCTTAAAGCGGCCAACGGCAAAACCATTGAAGTTTTAAATACCGATGCCGAAGGCAGGCTGACTTTGGCTGACTCCTTATCGTTTGCCGTAAAATCGGAAAAACCGGATGAAATGATAGATCTGGCAACTTTAACCGGAGCCTGTGTGGTAGCTTTGGGTGAAAATATTGCCGGGCTTTTCGGTAATGACGTAAAACTCCTGGCGGCTTTGGAAAAAGCCTCAAATTCATCTGGTGACCGGGTCTGGCAGTTGCCTTTGGAAAAAAGTTATGCAGAGCTTATCAAAAGTCAAATTGCCGATATCAAAAATACGCAGACAGGCAAATACGGAGGAGCCATTACCGCCGCCCTTTTTCTTAATGAATTTACAGCTGATGTGCCTTGGGCGCATTTGGATATTGCCGGACCGGCCTTTGCTGAAAAGGTAACTCCACTGACAGCGGTTGGCGGCACTGGTTTCGGTGTCAGGCTTCTTTTAAATTATTTGAAGTCTGTTTAAACTTCCCAAAAACAATATGTCATCGTCATACAGAGAGATAATAGGTAATTATTCTTTCCGCGTTTTATGGCTGGCGCAAATTATTTCACAGATTGCCATGAACATGCTTTCTTTTGTTCTGGCGATTCAGGTTTATCAGAAAACTTTCTCCAATACCGCTGTTTCTTTAATGCTTTTGACATTCGGTATTCCTTCAATCATCTTTGGCGTTTTAGCCGGGGGTATTGTTGACCGCTTTGATAAAAGAAAAATACTCATGTTCTGCAATTTGGGCCGGTTTTTCATTCTGATTGCTTACGCCTTTTTCCATGAAAATTTGCTGATGCTCTATTTGCTTTCAATTGCCGTTTCCATTTTAACGCAGCTGTTCATTCCGGCTGAAGCCCCTTCAATCCCCCAACTTCTACCGAAAAAAAATCTAATGCCGGCCAATTCGCTCTTTACCATCACTTTTTATCTGTCAACCATAATCGGCTCCATTGCCGCCGGCCCCTTTCTAGGATCTATGGGATCTAGGACGGTCTTTTTAATGATGGCGGTCTTTATGTTTGCCGCTTTTGTTTTAACCAGCCGTTTGCCCGGTTTAATTTCGGGAAATAAAACTGTTTTAAAATTAAATTTTCCCGGGTTGATTAAACCAATTTTCGAAGGATTCGTCTTTATTTACCGGCATCCGCGCATAAAACATAGTCTTTACCTGATGACTTTTTCACAGTCTTTGATTGTTACCTTGGCTGTTTTGGCACCGGGTTTTGCCCACAGGATTTTGATGACAGATATAAAAGATGCTTCTCTTTTGGTTTTGGGTCCGGCTGCACTTGGCATTATCTCGGGAGCTCTCCTGGTAGGCTCAATCGGTAACCGTTTTTTAAAAGGATCGCTGATTCTGACAGGACTTATTATGACCGGGGTAAGTTTGATTCTTCTGGCCATTTTAAGCATGAATGTTTACGGCCCTATGTTATACTTTATCATGTTACTGTTGTTTCTGACCGGTTTGTCCAATTCTCTCATCAATGTACCGACATCGACCATATTGCAGCAGGAGTCTGAAACCGGAATACGGGGCCGGATATACGGCGTGATGACTTCTTTAACAGGAGGTTTTTCCATTTTACCGGTTCTTTTTTCCGGTTTGATGGCAGACTTTGTCGGTATCAGCCGAACCTTGGTTGTTATCGGAATTTTTGTGCTGGGGATGGCTGTATTTTATTTTATTAAAAGAAATAAATTAACCGCCTATCAACAGGTATGATTCCCATTTTATATACTATCGGCAACTATAATGTCTATGCCTTCGGCTTCTTTTTAGCCCTCTCATTTTTGTTGTCAACTTTTGTGGTCTGGAAATATTCAAAGGATGAGTTTAAAGAAGAAGACTGTTTGGATGCTTACCTCTACGGTTTTATGACCGCTGTCATTTCCGCACGTCTCATTTATATTCTGAGGAATTTTTCCGATTTCGGCTTTCATTTTTTGCAATATATATTGGTGACGGAGACTCCGGGTTTGTCGTTGATGGGAGGAGCTTTGGGCGGCTTTTTATTTTTACTGTATTACAGCAGGAAGAGGAAACTGCGCTTTTGGCATATTCTCGATATCTTTTCATTAAGTACAGCCGTATCTTTAGTGTTAATCAAAATCGGACAGCAGTTGGGAGGTGCTGCCTTTGGCAGAGAAACGGATTTTTTTCTTAAGATCAGGATAGTAGGATTGCCGAATTTTCACCATCCGGCCGAATTTTACGAAGCGTTTTTGTTTTTTAACGTTTTTCTTATCCTGGTTTATCTCTATAAAATCAGCCTGCGTAAGAAATGGCCTGAAGGAACAGTTTTTGCCGTTTTCGGACTTTGTTTAGGGCTGATCGTTTTCGCACTTGAATTTTTAAAAGTTTACCGCGTATACTTATATGGCTTGTCAGTCAGGCAGTATTTAGCTTTGGTTATGATGATCTTAAGTTGTGCTTTTCTGATTCATAAGCTGAATATTCTGAATAAAATAAACAGAAAAAATGAAAATGAAATTTCCGCATAATTTAATCGACGGCATCTATCAGAATCTGGTCGGTCTTAAGGACAAGATCGAAAAGAGAATATCCAGTTTGAAAATGCAGGATCCGTATTCTGATCCGGACCGTGTCAATGATAATGCTGCCTCGGATACGGATGCTAAAGAGGAGAGTACGCATGAACGCACGGAAGCCATAGAAAAAGTGCTTAAATCCTCTCTTGAGGAAATTAATTTAGCCCTGGAGCGGATAAAAAAGGGAACATACGGCAAATGTCTCAATTGCCGCAAAAAGATAAGCCTGGACAGATTGGCCATAAAACCGACAGCCCTTTATTGTGTAGAGTGCGAACGGAAAAAAGAAAAATAACCCCTCTTTTCCTTTTTTGTCCCGGAGACTTTATACTGAATTAAATGGATATTTCCGTTAATTTTGAAGATGATTATCTGGCCGTCATTGAGAAGCCGGCCGGTATCACGGTAAACCGTTCGGAAAATGATCGGGAAAATACTCTGGAGGATTGGTCACAAGATAAATTAGGCTTGAAGCTTTTGGAAAGGGCCGGCATTGTCCATCGCCTGGATAAGGAAACGTCAGGACTGATAATTATTGCCAAAGATGAGGAAAGTTTACATAAGCTCCAGCAGCAGTTTGCCGAAAGGGAAGTTAAAAAAAAATATTCAGCCCTTGTTCACGGTTTGCTTAAAGGCACCAATGGCAGCCTGACGGTATCAGCGCCTATAAGCAGACTTCCCTGGAACAGGCGTAAGTTCGGCATTGTTCCGGACGGCAGGGAAGCTGTGACTGAAATTGCCATTTTAGACTATTATGAAAGGAAAAATAAAGACTATACTTATATCGAGGCAAAACCGCAAACCGGACGGACCCACCAGATCCGGGTTCATTTGAAATATCTGGGGCATCCGATTGTGGCTGATCCTTTATATGCCGGACGGAAAGTTTTCCGGCAGGATATTAAAATTTTCCTGCGATTATTTCTTCATGCTTCATATCTTTCATTTAAGCATCCGCTAACAGACAAAGTGCTTGAATTTAATTCACCCCTTCCCCACGATTTGGCTGAAAGTTTAAAAATTCTTGAAAAGAAATGACAGACTATCGTTTAACAGGCATAGCTAGAAAAAGGTTTTTGCTTTTTACTTTTATTCCGTTGGTTCTCTTAATGATTTATCTCAAATTTTCAGCGGGTTGGCATGGTGACAGACGCTATACGGTCGTCTTCCATAATATCTATCCTGAGACAGAATCAGGAGAAAACGATTTGGCCCTTGTTTCGTTGGAGCCTTCCTCACAAAGAGGCATTTATCTTTATATCAGCCCCAAAATCCTCTTGGATTTGCCTTACGGTTATAAAACATATCCGTCATCTTCAGTTTTCCGCTTAGGCGCATTGGAATCGGGAGATGCTGCAGGCGGACATCTGCTTCAAAAAAGCCTGGAATTATCCCTGGGAGTGAAAATCGATGCCTTTGTGGCGGCAAAGAATAACTGGTTTGACTTAAGTAAAAAAAAGGGAGAATTCGATAATTTTAAAAGGGATAATTTCACTCTTTATAAGGGCTTGCCTTTTTTATTCCGCTTATTAACCGATAAATACGTCTCGAATCTGAACTTTTCGGAAAAATTACGCTTTTTTTTAAAGATGAGAAAAATAAGGCTGGACCAGCTGGAATTTGTCAATCTGGCCGAATCTTCCAGCGTTTACCCGGAAATTTTACCTGATAAAACAGAAGTTTGGCATATTGATCAGATTAATTTTGACCATAATAATTTTTCCCGTTTCGAGGACAGACTGGTCCGTTTGGAAGATATTTCACTGGAAGTGGAAAATGCCTCAGGCGAAGAAAAAGTAGCCACACTCTTTGCCAGGGTTCTGAAGAATTACGGAGTAAAAGTGGTCGCCAGACTTACAGCCAAAAAGATTATGGCAGAAAACTGTCTGCTTTATTTATATTCAGGGGAAGCGGCCGAGAGCCGTATAGCTGAAATCATGGTAAATGATTATAATTGTAGACAAGAAAAACGGTTTGACAAAAATTCCCAGGCGGATATCAGGGTTATACTGGGAGAAAAATTCATCAAATGAACAGGGAAATTTATTTTTTCAGCTTTCTTTTTATCATTTCATTTATTCTGGCTGTAAAAGCAGTCGGGCATGAATTGACGGTTCCTGACAGCGTAAAAAAAATAAAGATCAGAAGGAGAAAAAAAGGTTTATCAGGGGTTATTCTTTTTCTGAAGGAAAAAATTGTCCATTATTCTTCGGATTCTTCCTGAACTTCTTCATCATCGGATTCTTCTTCCGGAAGAACACCTTTTTTTATTTCTTTTCGGATGGTCGTCGCGAAATCCTTTAAGCTCGCCGGAGAAAAACTCGGCTGGTGATTCAGTTTTTTACCCCGTGACATTTCCCTGATAAAAACGGAGATATAATTTTTTTGAATATTTTTAATGCAGACTAAATAAGTATTGCCCGCTTCAATAAATTTTAACAGACGGAAGGTGACGTCATCAGGTATGGCCCCGTAATATGTTTTATCAATGCCTCTGACTTCGATAGCGTGTTTTTTCGGATTCAGCTGGACGGTATCGCCGATTGAGAGTTTGGAAATAATTCTGAAAGGAGCGAGATTAATCAGCTGTATGATTTTTGTTCTGCCCGGTTCTTCAATAAATAGGCTGGGGGAGACTCTGGAACTAATATTGGTTTTAATATGTGTTCCGGAAAGATTAGCAATTTTCAGATAATTTTTTTGCGCCACACAGTTATAGCGGTCGGCGGCCAGTATTTTTTTATAGAGCTTCTTGGCTTTATCTATCTCACCATATTGCAGATAGGCATAAGCCAGACGACAGAGCGTTTCCAAGTCATCTTTGTTGTTTTTGAGAATAGTTTTATTTATCTCAATAGCCCGGTCCCAATTTTGGGCTAATGCGGCGGAAATTGCATCGGAGACAGCGTCCTCCATTTTTTAAGAATGGCAGTAGTGTAAGGGGAGTGTTGAGAAATGTCAATAGTAGGGATATAATTTGGCCACCTTTATGTCCGGTCATTCCAAATGGTCCAAAGTTAAGCATCAAAAAGCGTCAACCGATGCGGTCAAGGGTAAAATTTTTACCAAAATGGCCAATGCCATCATTATGGCTGTTAAACAGGGTGGCGGTACCGATCCGGACAGCAATTTTAAATTGAGGCTGGCCATAGACCGTGCTAAAAATGCCAATATGCCCAAGGATAATATCGTCAGGGCAATTGAGAGGGCCGGGAAGTCAGGTGAATCGGAATCCGTTTCCGAAATAATATATGAAGCTTTCGGTCCGGCAGGCATAGGCATACTTATAAAAGCAGTGACGGACAATAAGCAAAGGACGGTTTCCGAGATTAAAAATATACTGGAGAGGGGAGGAGGGGTTTTAGCCTCCCAGGGAGCTGTTTCCCATCTGTTCCAGCAGGTGGGACTTTTGGAAGTTGAAAAAAACAGCAGGACGTTTGATGAAATTTTTGAATTAGTTTCCCAAGCCGGGGGCATTGATATGGAAGAAGAAGAGGGGATAATTATGGTTTATTCAACTTATGCCGACCTTCACAAAGTCAGGGAATTTCTGGAAAAGCATGCTTTCAAAATCCTTTCTGCGGAACTCTACTTCCGTCCGGATTTGCAATTGAATATCGAAAAGACGGATTTGTCGGAAAAAATAGATAAACTTCTGATAATTTTGGAAGACACAGAAGATATCCAGAGAGTTTACACCAATTACAAACCCAATGTATAAACGGCTAAAAATAAACGAAGAAAAAAAAAGAAAAAAAAAGACTAAAAAGCCTAATTTCAGGGTCTTAAAAAAAGTCCTCTTTTTTTTGGAAAAAAGAGAGAGGTTCGCTTTTCAGACGGTAGTTTTAACAGGCGGGGTACTGATAACCCAATTGATTTGGCAGGATGTCCGTTTCCCGATGGTTTTTTTCCTGTCGTTCCTGTCTTATATTTTGACTGCCTGGTCATTAAAGGAAGATATCGAAGACAAGGAGTGGCTTCTTCTTTTTATCCTGCCGGTGTTTTTTACAGCTTCACTTTCACTTTTTTATTTTTTACTGCCGCCGCGCATGATTATCAGACTGACTACCTCAATAATTTTTGCCGTCGGTACCTATGCCATCCTCCTGATTGAAAATATTTATAATGTAGCGGCAGAAAGATCTATCCAGTTATTAAGGGCTGCCCAGTCAATCGGTTTACTGTTGACACTGACGGTAATTTTCCTGACGGCCAATATCATCTATTCGCTGCGCTTAGGTTTTATGGCCAATGCTATTATTTTAGCCGTAATTTCATTTTTTTTAAGCCTGCAGTCTTTGTGGTCAGTCAAAGTGGAAAACAGGCTTTCTCCGAGATTAATTACCCATGCGGCCGTAATTGCTACTTGTATCGGCGAGCTGTCTTTGGCTTTATCATTTTGGCCGATTGAAAATGCCTCCTATTCGCTCTTGATCGCAGCTGCCTATTATTCGCTGGTCGGTATTATCCAGCAGTATCTCAACGAGAGGCTTTTTTTTAATATTGTCAGGGAATATATTTTAGTTTTTTTGTTTACTTTCACCCTGACCTTCATAACCACCAGATGGGGATGAAAAAATAAAGCCTAATCATAAGCAGCGAAGAGGGGAGGCGCATAGAGTCCGCTGATATAGTTTGATATAGGCCTATAGTTTATAGCCTATAGTTTTGTTGATAACTTTTCACGGAATAACGTTTCACGGTTTAATCAATAAGAAATTCTGATAATGCTTTCAAGGGACTTCCTATTCCTGGAGAAGAGAAGAGAAATGAGGCTAATAATAATGATTTGGAGTATTAGAAAGCTCCATACTCTTCCCGTTTATAATATATTGAACAATATATTTACGCATAATATTAAGACTTTAGATTGTCCTAATGCTCTAAACTCTGACTATTCTTTACTATATCATTGGTTATTAGCTTTGAAATAAGAGGTTTAGATTGTTCTAAAGGGCCAAAATATACGAAACCGTATATCTAACTGCTAATAGTCCAGCCTCAAAAATATAAGTTTAGAGCGTTCTTATAAGCTAAACTAGAGTACATCCAAAATAACCCGAAAGTGCTTTCTGTCCGATATCATCTTACTCAAAATGAGCAAATAATTGTTAAAAGAAATATTACGATGAGGTCTATCTTTTTCCTGACTGCAGTATTCATAGCGTTAGTGCTACTGCTTCTCCAAAATAGGTATAAGGAATTCCGACTCTAGGCAGGTTTCTGCAAATAAACTAAAGGCAGGGAATAAAACCAATATTGTCGCACAATAATTCTTTTGCGACATTTATCAGCCTTGATCCGGAGAAGAGGCTTTTTTATGCTTTCATACAATAAAGACAATTTGCTGATAAGGTTCATTTTATTTAAACTTCATCTTCTTATAATTATTAAGGGTGTTATTTCCCCGAAATCGGTCACTATAAAGATAAACCTTCTGGTAAACATCTGCCATTATGAACAGTTGGTCATCGGACCTAATTTAAAGCCGTTCTTGGTCATTACAATCGGTCAGATTTTAGCCCCTGTCTGGCGTATATCAATGGATATTCATTCACCAGATTGACTGCATTTGCAGCAGAACTTGACAAAAGAATATGGATGTCGCAAAATATTTATGTGAACCGTCTGCCTGATTTGGTGGAAAAGTTTTTGGAATACCTGGAAATTGAAAGAAACTGTTCCAGGTTGACTATCCGCAACTACCGCCATTATTTAAACCGTTTTGTCGGTTTTGCCCATAACTATACCCCTCCCCTGGATAATGCGCAGCTTATTACTACAGACATAATCCGTTCTTATCGTTTATTCCTTTCGCGATATTCCGATGATAAAGGCATGGTCCTTATGAGAATTACGCAGAATTACCACCTGATCGCCTTAAGAGCTTTTCTGCGCTTTCTTATCAAAACAGATGTTAAGACATTGAATCCGGAAAAAGTCGAACTGGGTAAAGCGGAAAGCCGCAGTCTGAAATTTTTAAATTTGGAACAGGTCTCAAGGCTTTTGAATATGCCGGAAATTTCAACCCCCCAGGGATTTCGTGATAAAGCCATTTTGGAATTATTATTCTCGACAGGCTTAAGGGTTTCTGAATTAGTTAAACTGAATCGGGATTCCATTAATCTTGATCGAAAGGAATTCGGAGTGATCGGTAAAGGCGGCCGGTCGAGAGTAGTTTTTATTTCCGATTCGGCAGCCAATTGGATTGAACGTTATTTGACTGACCGTAGTGATGATTTTCAGCCTTTGTTTATCCGCTATTCCGGCAAAAAAAGCAGTGAAGAACCCGGAGGTAATCAATTTCGTTTAACAGTGAGAACTGTGCAGCGGATTGTCGAGAAATATGTTAAAAAAGCCAGGTTGCCGATCAAGATTACTCCTCACGGTCTGCGTCATACGTTTGCTACTGACCTGTTGTCATCCGGAGCTGATCTTCGGGCTATTCAGGAGATGCTGGGGCATAAAAACATTTCCACGACCCAGATCTATACTCATGTCACTAATCCGCAGCTTAGGGAAATCCACAAAAAATTCCACGGCAAAGGATAAACTTTAGAAAAGATATCGGACGGGATGAAAAAAATAATGGTAATCATGGCATCGGTAACTTTGCTGGAACTTGTCTTTTTGGAGATAATTTTGAGTTTAATTTATAAAAACGATCTGCCTATACTCTGGCAAACGACCGGCGCCCATATCCTTGATGCTGATCTGGTCTACCGCAACCGACCCAATTATCACGGCCGGGATCAGCGGCCACCTGATTTTAATGAGGAATATACGATCAACTCATCAGGATTCAGAGACGAAGAAATAAAAAAAGATTTTAAAGGAAAAAAGATTTTATTTGTCGGAGATTCTATGGTTTTCGGCTCAGGTATATCGGATAACGCCAAAACCGTACCCAATTTGTTAGAGGCAAAACTGCCAAAGACCGATGTTCTTAATGCAGGGGTCAAGGGTTATACACCTGACCAGGAATACCGCTTCATTATCAATAACTCACGGCAATTTAAACCTGATGTCATCATCTGGCAATTAAATCCCCATGATTATGCCAATTTAGCATACGGATCTGTCTTGTATGATATCAATACACAAAGTCAGCTAGTACCGTTAAAAGGCAATCTGACGGCGACCTATTGGTACGGCTGGGCTATCAACAGGTTGCCTGAATTTGTAAAGGACAGAGCGTTAGTCAGGATTCTCATCAAATCTTTTTGGGGAATTCCGTATTTAAACAGAAGCATGATGATCCCTGAGGAAAAAAAGGAAGACTGGGTTAAGTCAAAACTGAATTTACAAATTGAAGAAGTAATAAAATATTGCCAGGCTGAAAATATAAATCTTGTTTTTGTATTATTTCCGGTCAAATATTCATATACCGGTAACGGGCAAGCATATAATCTGCAATATCCTTTATATGAGAAAATTATAACCGAGGCGGGAAATTTGATTAAGAAAAATGATATTGTCTTAATTGATGTTGGCAGAATAATCTATGACCGGGGAAGGATTAGTCAGAATAATTATTCCGACGGATTTTTTTACCGGGATGATTATCATTTTAATGAAAAAGGAGCGGAAATGGCAGCAGATATCTTAGCCAAAGAGCTTACGTTTATCTTTGAATAGATTTTTCCGCCGCTATTATTACATTTTCCATCAGCATGGCGACGTTGACGGGACCGACCCCTCCAGGGACCGGTGTGTAAAATAAGGCTTTTCCGGCAATTTCCTCCTGGTTATAATCCGTGGCTAAATGGTCGTTTTCCGGATGCAACCCGACGCCGATCAGCACCGTTTTTTCTGAAATCATGTCATGTCGTACAATATTAGGCTTGCCGACCGCGGAAATAATAATATCCGAAGTCAAAGTCAATTGTTTTAAATCACCTGTTCCGCTATGGGCTACCGTAAAGGGCAGCTTATTTTTTGTCAGATATTTTGCTATAGGTCTTCCGGCTGTCTCTCCCCTGCCGATGATAAGTATCTTTTTTTCCGCCAGCCATTTTAATAAATCATTATTGTCATGGGAAAGCCGGTATATGTTTTCCAGTATTTTCATTACCGCCAAAACAATCGGCGGGTCAAAGAGAGACTGCGGATGGAAGCCGTCGACATCCTTTTTCCGGGCAGGCAGATTGTTAAGTTCATTTGACTCAATTTTAAGGGGAATTGGTCTTTGGATAATAATGCCGTGAATGGCAGGATCTTTGTTCCACCAATTGACCAGGGAAATTAGGGATTCCGTTTTAGCTGAATTTTCCAGCCGGGATACAGCCACTTTGATACCCAGCCGCAATCCTAACTTTACTTTTTGCTCAACATATTTTTCCGATCCCAAATCTTTTCCGACCAGAGCTACAGCCAGTTTGGCAATAATTTCATGCTGTTTAAGCTCAGCTATTTTTATTTGAAGATCTTCGGCAATGCCTGCCGCAATTTCCCTCCCATTGATGAGCATAAGTCCACTATACAGGAGTATTTTTAGGTGAGGCAAGTGGTGGCGGCGACACTGTCCTGTTTGTCAGAGAATCTCATCAGGATTACTCCTTGAGTTGCACGTGATAATTTAGGCAATGAGGAAATAGGCAGTTTGACCACCTGGCCTTTGTTTGATGTTAATACCAAATTATGGCAATCCGATGGTATCATCTGGGCGGAGGCGACCTTGCCTGTTTTGGCGGTTATTTCCGCCACTTTGACACCCTGGCCACCGCGGTGCTGTTTGGGAAAACCGGCAAACGGCGTTTTCTTGCCGATGCCTTTTTCCATAATAGTCAGAAAATCATTCTGCTGATGCTCGCGGTCAATTATTTCCATGGAAACGACATAATCACCGGCTTGGATTAAAATACCGCGCACCCCCATCGTGTCGCGGGCTGTGGCGCGGACTTCCGTTTCAGGGAATTTGATGGATTTTCCTTCGTGAGTCACCAGAAGAACATTGTCCTGACCGGTCGAGTGTTTCGCCCACCTCAATTCGTCGCCTCCTTCCAATTTGACGGCCACCAGGCCGTTTCTGCGGATATTTTCATATTCCTTGATTCTGGTTTTTTTGACTGTGCCTTTTTTAGTGGCCATGGTAATATAAGCATATTTTTTAGCTTCCTCGCCTTTTAAAGCATAGGATAAAACCGAGGTGACAATTTCATTCTGGTCAATATTGATTAAATTGACAATGGCCTGTCCTTTGGCGATTCTGGACCCCTCCGGCAAATCCCAAACTCTCAACTGATAGACTTTGCCCTTATTGGTAAAAAAGAGGATATTGTCATGGGTGAAGGCAGAGAGAAACAATTCGATGGTATCTTCTTCCTTGGTTGTCATACCGATAACGCCCTTGCCGCCTCTGGCCTGAACTTTAAATGAGCTGGGTGATTGTCTTTTGACATAACCCGTTTTGGTAATGACGATGACCGTCTCCTCATTGGCAATCAGCTGCTCATCGGAGAATTCCCCGACTTTGGATTTATAGACTTTGGTACGCCGGGGGTCGGCATATTTTTCTTTAAGCTTGATTAGTTCCTCTTTGACTACTTTAAGAATTTTTTCCGAGTGGGCCAGCAAATCTTCGAGATAGGTAATGGTTTCGCGGATCATGACCAGTTCATCTTCAATTTTTTGCCTTTCCAAAGCAGCCAACCGTTTCAGCTGCATGTCCAGAATCGCCTGGGCCTGGATTTCCGACAGTTCGAAACGGCTCATCAGTTTGCTTCTGGCGTCATCGACGTCTTTGGCATTTTTGATGATTTCGATGACTTCATCGATATGATCGACGGCAATTTTCAGTCCTTCCAGGATATGTTCGCGCGCTTTTGCTTCTTTAAGTTCATATTCACTGCGGCGCTTGATGACACTGTGCCGGTGTTTGATATATTCCTCGAGGATCATTCTCAAAGTCATAGTTTGAGGTGTGCCTTCAACCAAAGCGACCATATTGACCGGAAAAGAAGTCTGCAAGTTAGTATGTTTGTAGAGATTGTTGAGGATTTTTTTGGGTACCGAATCGCGTTTCAGCTCGACTACCACCCTGATACCGTGTCTGTCTGACTCGTCGCGCAAATCGGAAATGCCCTCAATTTTTTTGTCTTTGACCAGTTGGGCGATATGGGCCACCAGCATGGCTTTATTGACCTGGTACGGCAGTTCGGTGACAATGATGGCTGATTTACCCCTGTCCGTTTCTTCGATTTCTGCTTTAGCCCTCATCACGATTTTGCCGCGGCCGGTCGAATAAGCATTTTTAATTTCATCAATATCATAAATGGCACCGGCTGTCGGAAAGTCCGGTCCCTGGATAAAAGTCATCAATTCGTCAACCGTTGCCTCAAAATGGAAAGTATTATCCGTATGTTTTGTCTTGCCTAACATATGGATTAAAGCGTCAACGACTTCACCCAAATTATGCGGGGGGATTTTGGTAGCCATGCCGACAGCGATGCCGTCAGAGCCCATCAAAAGAAGATTGGGCAGTTTGGCCGGCAGCCAGTCAGGCTCTTTGAGGGTTTGGTCAAAGTTGAAGGAATAATTTACCGTTTCCTTATCCAGGTCCAAAAGCATTTCTTCGGCGATTTTGGCCAGTTTAACTTCCGTGTACCTCATGGCTGCCGGTGGGTCGCCGTCGACAGAGCCGAAATTGCCCTGGCCGTTAATTAATGGATAGCGCATGGAGAAATTCTGGGCTAACCTGACCAGTGCATCATAAACGGACATATCACCATGCGGATGATATTTACCCAAAACCTCTCCGACGACTTTAGCACTTTTGGTATGCCTGGAGGTGGCATGAAGACCCATTTGATACATGGCATAAAGAATCCGGCGGTGGACCGGTTTTAAGCCGTCGCGGACATCCGGTAGAGCCCTGGAGACGATGACGCTCATGGCATAATCGAGGTAACTCCTTTTCATTTCGGAGGTGATATCAACAGATTCGATTTTACCGATATTTGTGTCCATAAAGCAGTTTGTATAAGATCTAAATACTATTTTCCGATTATCTGAATGACGAACGGAGCGATCAATAGTGCCACGATCTGCACAATTTTCATCATCGGATTTAATGCCGGCCCGGCTGTGTCTTTCAAAGGATCGCCCACCGTATCCCCGACCACGGTTGCTTTATGGGTATCGGAGCCTTTGCCGCCCATATTGCCGTCTTCGACATATTTTTTAGCATTGTCCCAGGCTCCGCCGGTATTGCACATAAAAAATGCCAACATTAATCCTGAGATGACCACACCGCCTAAAAAGCCGCCGAGGGCGGCAGCGCCGAAAAGTCCGGTGGCAATCGGTGCCAGGACAACAATAGCCGCCGGTATGACCAGTTCCCTTTGGGCAGCCCTGGTGACAATTTCCACCGCCTTGGAATAGTCAGGTTTGGCTTTTCCCTCCATAATGCCTTTAATTTCGCGGAATTGGCGTCGGACTTCTTCGACCACTTCATAAGCAGCTTTACCGACACTGTTTATCAGTCTTGAGCTGAAAAGATACGGCAAAGCTCCGCCTATCAGAAGCCCGACAAAAACCTTAGGTTCGGCGATATTGATGGTTGTCAAGCCGGTGGCTTCAAAATAGGTGGCAAACAAAGATGAGGCAGCCACAGCCGCTGAACCGACAGCAAAACCCTTGGTCAAAGCTTTGGTGGTATTGCCGACCGCATCGAGGGAAGCCGTCACGGCTCGGGCTTTTCCGGAAAGGCCTGCCATCTCGACCATACCCTGGGCGTTATCTGATATCGGTCCGTAAGTATCCAAAGACATGATGATACCGGTTGTCGCCAGCATACCCATGCCGGCCAGTGATATGCCGTAAAAGCCTAAGAAACTGTATCCGACAAAAATAGTCGCTGCCACAATAAGGACGGAAATAAAAGTCGATTCCATTCCCAAACCTAATCCGGCAATCAGATTGGTACCGCTGCCGGTTTGGGAAGCCCGGGCTATGGCAACGACAGGCTTTTCATTGGGGCCGGTGTAATATTTGGTGACATACAAAAGGGCCATCATGGACAAAATGCCGCTGACAGCCGCGTAGCCCGCTTTAGCTTCACCGAGAAGGAAAACAGCCAAAAGCATGAATATGACGATGGCCGAAACAGCCGATATGGCAAAACCTCTGATCAGGGGTTTGATGGGATTTTCCCGGTCGTTTTTGGCTTTAACGAAAAAGGTACCTAAAATGGAGGTAAGTATCGCTCCGCTTCTGGCTAAAAGCGGAAAAACCACACCGGGAAGACCGAATAAAGAACCTCCCAAAATCATGGCAGCCACAATTGTCAAAGCGTATGATTCAAAAACATCAGCCGCCATGCCGGCGCAGTCACCTACATTGTCCCCGACGTTATCGGCAATGACCGCCGGGTTGCGGGGATCATCCTCGGGAATGCCTTTTTCCACTTTGCCGACCAGATCAGCGCCGACATCAGCGGCTTTGGTAAAAATACCTCCGCCAACCCGCATAAATAAAGCTAAAAGGGCCGCTCCGAATCCGTAACCGATGAGGACATCGGTGGCGTTTCTGGTTACGAACTCGGGGCCCATATGGTTGAAACTGAAATAAGACCAGAGATAAATTAAAGAAACGCCCAGAAGCCCTAATCCCACAACCAGCATGCCGTTGACGGTGCCGGCCCTGAAGGCTGTTTGTAAAGCCGGGTTTAAGCCTTTTTGGGCATTATTGGCCGTGCGGACATTGGCTGCCACCGCAATCCGCATGCCGAAATAGCCTATCGTAGCCGAAAAGACCGCGCCCATTACAAAAGTAACAGCTATGCCGATGCCTAAAGTCAGGCCGATAATTACAGCCAGGACAGCCATTAGGGGAAGAACGATTTTAAACTGCCGCTTCAAATAAGCCATGGCCCCTTCCCGGATTGCCAGGGCAATGGTTTTTAGTTTCTCCGAGCCTTCCTCTTCGGACAGGACTTTTTTGGACAGTAAAAATCCGTAAATCAGGGCGGCTATGGCAGTTAACGGGGCTACGAACAGAGCGATAAGTTGTATATCCATATCATACCTTCCTTAAAATTTTATTATACATCCAGCGTTGCCGATTTGGCATGCGTTTGAATAAAGCGTTTTCTCGGCATGACTTCATTACCCATAAGCATGGTAAAGACTTCATCAGCGTATATTGTATCTTCCAAGGTTACCTGTTTTAACAGCCTGTTTTTCGGATTCATGGTCGTTTCCCACAACTGATCAGGGTTCATTTCCCCCAGTCCTTTATACCTGGAGATGGAGGGAATTATTTTGCCCGTGCCGTATTTCTTAAGGGTTTTTTCCAGCTCCTCATCGGTAAAGGCGAACTGGACATCACGGCCTAGCGCAATCCGGAAAAGGGGCGGCTGGGCAATGTAAAGATGTTTATTATTAATAATGTAGGGAAGGTGGCGGTAAAAAAAAGTCAATAAAAGAGTTCTGATATGCTCGCCGTCGACGTCAGCGTCAGTCATAATGATAATGCGGTGGTAGCGCAGCTTTTCCGGCGTCAGGCTTTCGGCAATACCCATCCCCAGAGCAATGACCAAATCCTTAATTTCGGCAAATTCGAGAATTTTGTCCAAACGGGCTCTTTCGGTGTTGAGAATTTTACCCCGAAGAGGCAGAATAGCCTGGAATTTGCGGTCCCGGCCCTGTTTCGCGCTTCCGCCCGCACTGTCGCCTTCGACTATATAGATTTCCGATTCCGCCGGGTTTCTTGATTGGCAGTCGGCCAGTTTACCCGGTAGTGAAGCCCCTTCCAATGCGCCTTTTCGGATGATAGCGTCCTTGGCTGCCTTGGCTGCCAGGCGCGCTTTGGCCGCCAGAACAACTTTTTCCAGGATTTTACGGGCATCAGAGGGATGCTCTTCGAAGTAAACATCCAAAGCTTCGTTGACGGTAGTCTGGACCAGGGGTTGGATTTCGGCATTGCCCAATTTAGTTTTAGTTTGGCCTTCAAATTGCAGGTTTTGCGAAGGCATCTTGATATATATCACCGCCGTCAGTCCTTCCCGGGAGTCTTCACCGGTTATCGATTCATCACCGTTTTTAAAAGCGCCGATTTTCTTGCCGTAATCATTGATGGAGCGTGTCAATGCCATGCGGAATCCGGTCAGATGTGATCCGCCTTCGATGGTATTGATGACATTGACGAAACTTTCCACATTTTCCGAGAAACTGTCATTGTACTGGATAGCTGCCTGGACTTCGATGCTGTCAGACTGCTTTTGGATGAAGATAGGATCATGAAGGGCTATTTTATTGCGGTTTAAGGCTTCAACCAACGAGGAAATGCCGCCTTCGAAATAGAAATGGTCTTCCCGGCCGTCCCGGGTATCAAGAAGGTGGAAATATAAACCGGAAACCAGGTATGCTCTTTCTTTGACCTGTTTTCTGATGGTATCGTAGTCGGCAGATATGCCTTCCTTAAAAATTTCCCGGTCAGGATAAAAAGAGGTTATGGTACCGGATATAATTCTGGGTTTAAATTTAGAGGGAATATCCGGCTCCCCGTAAACTGCCGGAAGATCAGCTTTTTCAACTTTAGTAGTCGGATTGCCCCTTTGATATTCCTGGCGGAAAATCTCTTTATCTCTCACTACATGGACTTTCATCCATTCGGAAAGCGCGTTGACGACGGAAGCTCCGACACCGTGAAGACCGCCGGAGACTTTATATGATCTGGAATCAAATTTACCGCCGGCGTGCAGTTTCGTCATGACAATCTCCAGAGCCGATACTTTATATTTAGGCACTTTATCGACCGGAATGCCCCGGCCGTCATCGATGACCGTCACCGAATTATCCTGATGAATTATCATCCAGACGTTTTTGGCAAAACCGGCTAAAGCTTCATCAACAGAATTATCAATGATTTCTGTGATGCAGTGGTGGACACCGCTTAAAGAGGTGGAGCCGATAAACATCGCCGGCCGTTTGCGTACAGGCTCTAAACCCTCGAGGACGACGATCTGATCTCCGGTGTATTTGTTGGAGGCAGTTTTTACGGAGTTTTTGGATTTTTGGCTTACCATATATGAATTATAAAAAAAGCAGCGTCACAAATCAACGTTCTTATATTCACGACGATCCCGGATCGCCGCAGGTACGACGATCCGGGATTTATTGCATAATGAGATGTTTTATTTTATCCAAATCTCTTTGATAGTCTTTTCTGTTAATTACAAATTTTGCATATTCTTGTTTTGACCTAAATTGGTTTAACACTATTGATGGGTCAATTAGAGAATAATTTTTTACCAAATATTGTCTGTAGGATGAATACTCATAGTCTTCAGGCTGTTCGACTAAATAAGCGGTAACAGGGTTAAGATGATGATAGCGGCTTAAATGTAAAAGTTGTTCATTAGACTCGATATGAACACTCTTAAATGTAGATTCGAATAAAGGATCTTTTATTTTATTTTTCAATTTATAGTAATGCGAAAAACTGTTAAGAATTTTTTGCATAAATTTTTGTATACCGTTTGTACATTCCTGGCGTAATGTAAAATGAAAATGATTTGGCATGTAGCAATAACTTATAATAGTAACTAACCTCTTTGTATCAATTTTAAATCTGTCAGGATTAACTCTGTAGTAAGAAAACTTTATTGGCGGTTTCACCTGCAGATAATATTGAACTAACTGATGGAAAAAGGTTAAATCGCTCTTTTTGGTTAATATCGGTTGTTTGAAGGCGCTTCTGTTGAATATATGATAATATTCCCCCTCTGTAAAGAAAGTTTTACGGCGCGGCATAACTACAAAATATGCAGAAAATCCCGGATTGTCAAATATATGACGATCCGGGATCGTCAGGATTGAGGGAAGCCGAG
This sequence comes from Candidatus Gottesmanbacteria bacterium RIFCSPLOWO2_01_FULL_42_22, assembly GCA_001779315.1. GTDB lineage: Bacteria > Patescibacteriota > Microgenomatia > 2-02-FULL-39-11 > 2-02-FULL-39-11 > GWA2-43-14. Next base: position 20,717 of record MFJU01000035.1, read on the forward strand.
GAGGAGGATGTCGATGACCAGCTTGTAGTTGACGTTCCCTTCCAAAAATTTTCGCGCCTGTAAAGAACGCCTTATGGAATTGGCTATTAGGACATGGCCTTTTTGGGTCGACATTAACTGTTTTTCCAAAGTTGCGGTCAGTTTGTCCAGAAAGACTAAAGCATCTTCACGTGTTTTGATCCAATTTTCCGACAACTCTAATCTCTGACCGGCAGAGGCAGACATAATTTCAGCCAGATTTTCTTCCGGCAGATAATTTGATACCGGCGTCTCACCTTTTTTATCTCTGATAATTTGGCTTCTGGAGAGGACTGTCGGTAAAATTTGATTATCATTCCTTGCCGTCATGACGATGACAGTTGATTCAGGTGCTTCTTCCAAAATTTTGAGGAGGGCATTTTGAGCTTCAACGGTTGCATGATCGATACCTTCAATTATCAGCATTTTAGTTTCCCCGGATAAAGGCCGGTTTTTCATATTGGCTAAAGTCTGCCGTACTTGGGCAATACCGATGGAGGTTTCCGCTTTAATCGGGAAAGTATCGACATCGGCTACCGCATATTTTTTTTTAAAGCCGTTGATTTTTTCCTGACTGAAATTCGGGCTGTTACTTAAAATCAGATAAGTCTTCATATTGTTTCATTGACAATTATAAGTCAAAAAATTGATAATAAAAATATCCCTCCCCGGTCAGATCAGGGAGGAGCCTGCCTATGGATCACGCTCAGAAGATTCTGCAAATACTCACCGACCAGGGTGACCTGACGCCTGAGATGGCGGAAAAAGTCAGAGTGGATGCCATCAACTCCGATACTCCGGTCGCGGAAATACTCCTTAAGAACCGCTTGGTGGATGAAGATAAATTATTAAAGGCCAAAGCTAGCGCTTTGAATGTGCCCTTTATTTCCCTTCTGGGCCGCGGGATTTCCCCTGATATCCTTCTCCTTTTGCCTGAACCGGTCGCCAAAAGATATAAGCTGATTCCTTTTGAAATAGATAAAGAAACCGGGAAATTGGCGGTGGCCATGACAGATCCTTTAAACTTGCCTCTTATTGAATTTTTGGAACAAAAAAGCGGCAAAAGCATAATTCCCTATTTAGTCAACGAACAGGAAATTATCGCTAAAATCGATGAACAGTATGCCCAGGGTTTGACGACTGAAGTGACAGAGGCTTTAAAAGATGCTTCGCCGGGGATAAGGACAGTCAAAGCTGAGAATTTAAACCAGATTATCAAAGAAGCCCCCATCGCTAAAATCGTCTCGACTGTCCTTGATTTTGCCGTCAAAAACCGCGCTTCAGATATCCATATCGAACCTCAAGAATCAAGAACCAGAATAAGATACAGGATTGACGGTATGCTGGTCGAGAAACTGGCCTTGCCACGCTCGGTCCATGATGCTGTATTATCCCGCATCAAAATTTTGGCCGATATGAAAATTGATGAAAAAAGACTGCCGCAGGACGGCCGCTTTAATTTCAAAACGGCGGCGGAAGAGATTGATTTAAGGGTTTCGACACTGCCGACGGTCTTCGGTGAGAAAGTAACGATGAGACTTTTGCGTAAGACAGGCGGCATACCGACACTTCAGGAATTAGGTATGTCCGGTGTGGCCCTAAAAAATTTGCAGACAGCGGTCACCAAACCCCACGGCATAGTTCTGGTAACCGGACCGACCGGTTCAGGCAAGACGACCACTTTATACTCAATTTTGTCCCGCTTAAACGTCATTAATGTCAATATTATTACTCTGGAGGATCCGGTAGAATATGAAATTCCCGGTTTAAATCAGGTCCAAGTAAATCTGCAGGCGGGTTTGACTTTTGCTTCCGGCATGAGAGCCTTTTTGAGGCAGGATCCCAACATCATATTAGTCGGCGAAATCCGTGACAGCGAAACAACGCAATTGGCTATCCAGGCCGCTTTAACCGGCCATCTGGTTTTCTCAACCCTTCATACCAATAATGCGGCCACCGCCATCCCCCGGCTTTTGGATCTGGGAGCAGAACCCTTTTTGATAGTTTCCGTCCTGAATGCGGTTGAAGCCCAAAGAATCATCAGGAAAATCTGTTCTTCCTGCAAACAGGAATTTCTCCCGGACGCAAAAGCAGAGAGTGATATCCGCTCGGTTTTGGGTAAATTAATGCCGCCCGGTCAAATAAAACTTTATAAAGGTGCAGGCTGTAAGGAATGCAATAATTCAGGTTATTTGGGCCGGGGAGGCATTTTTGAAACAATAGTGGTGACGCCAACCATTGCCAGATTAATTGTGGAAAGATCTTCAGCGGAAGACATTGAAAAACAGGCAGTTGCCGAAGGCCTGATAACTTTAAAACAGGACGGTTATCTGAAAGTACTGGCCGGTGTGACGACTTTGGAAGAAATTTTCCGGGTGGCCCAGGAATAATATGGATCTGACCGAACTTTTATCGCTGACAATTACCAGAGGTGCCTCCGATCTGCATTTGGTAGCGGAGTATCCCCCTTCTCTTCGCATCAACGGCGAGTTGAAGCCTTTACTTTCAATGAACATCCTAAACAGCCAGGATATTGAAAATATGATTTTTTCCTGTTTATCAGCCGCTCAAAAAGAATTACTGATAGCCAACCGCGAACTTGATTTTTCGGCGGTTTTTAAATTGAACAGTGAGGAAAAACACCGCTTCCGGGTAAACAGTTATTTCCAGAAGAATACGTTAGCTGCTTCTTTCAGGGTGATCCCCACAAAAATCAAATCATTGGCAGAACTGAATTTGCCGCAAATATTAGCCAATTTTGCCACTCTCAGAGACGGTTTGGTCCTGCTGACCGGGCCTTCCGGACAGGGAAAATCAACCACGATCGCCTCCATCATCCAGATCATCAATGAAAACCGGCAGGCTCATATTATTTCCATAGAAGATCCGATTGAGTACGAGTTTGCCCGGGCAAAAGCCATTATCTCCCAGCGCGAGATGTACCAGGATACCCATTCCTGGCTGAATGCGCTTAAATATGCTGTCAGGGAAGATCCTGATGTGGTATTTATCGGCGAGATGCGTGATTATGAAACAATTTCTGCAGCTTTGACAATTGCTGAAACAGGACATCTGGTTTTCTCGACTTTGCATACCAATTCCGCCTCCCAAACAATCGACCGCATCATTGATATTTTTCCTTCCGGGCAACAGGCCCAGGTCAGAATGCAGCTGTCCATGGTCATGCGCGGTATTATTTCCCAAAGGCTGGTACCGATGGTGGCCGGCGGCAGACTGCCTATCTGTGAAGTTCTTTTGGGCACGGATTCGGTGAAAAATACCATCCGCGAAGGCAATACGCATATGATTGACAATATTATCCAGACATCGGGAGAGAGCGGCATGATGCTATTCGAAGAACATTTGAGACAAAAAGTTGACCAGAACCTGATTGCCAATGAGATAGCTGTGCAGTATGCTTTACGTCCGGCTACTTACCTTCAATTAATTCGCTGAATATGTCCAGATTTACTTATAAAATTAAGGATACGGAGGGAAAGACAGTTGACGGCATTATCGAGGCTAATTCTCTTAAACAAGCCCAGAACCTTCTGCATGAGCGGGGTTATTTCATTATCAGGCTGAAAGAAAAGCAACAGGGATATTTCAAAGCGGCAGCCGGTAGCGGTGTCTCTTTTCAGGATTTGGTGCATATAACCAGACAATTGTCGACCATGATCACGGCCGGGTTGACTTTGGACGAATCACTTTTAATTCTGCTCCAGCAAATTAAAAAACCGAAACTGATTGTGCTTTTGAGGAAAATTGAGGAAGAGGTTAAATCCGGCAAATCCTTTGCTTTGGCTTTGGAAAAATATCCCAGGGTTTTTCCGCCGGTTTATCTGGCTCTGGTCCGGGCCGGTGAAGCTTCCGGAAAGCTGGATACAATCCTGGCGCGCCTTTCTGAAAACCTGGAGAAAAGCCGCGACTTCCGCAATAAAATCAAGGGGGCCATGATTTATCCGGCTATCGTTGTCTCCGGTATGGTGGTGGTGACATTTATTGTCATGACTGTCGTCGTTCCGCGGTTGACCTCGCTTTATTCTGAATTTGATATCGAATTGCCGCTACCGACAAGAATTTTAATAGGCATTTCTTCACTCTTGGTAAACTCCTGGTATCTCTTTGTGCTATCAGCAGTTTTACTGTTTATAACTTTTTTCTATATGCGCCGTTCCAAATACGGGCAATTTATTATCTCGACAGTTGTCCTCATGATTCCCATCTTCGGTCCGATTATCAGGCAATCAACATTGGTTGAAATCACCAAAACCCTGGCCCTTTTAATTGACGGAGGAGTACCTATTCTGACTTCTCTGGAAATTGCCCAGAATACCACCGGCAATGTGATTTACCGTGATGCCTTTATGGAAGCAGCACGCAAAGTGGAAAAAGGCTTTCCGCTGTCCGATCCATTATTGGAAAACAAGATGATGCCGACTATTTTGGGTCAGATGGTGGCTGTGGGTGAGCATACCGGTCAATTAGGCGATGCCCTGAATAAATTATCGGTTTATTTCGAAACAGAGGCCGATAGCGCTGTCAGGACATTGACGACCATGATAGAGCCTTTGATCATGATAGTCCTGGGATTGGGTGTCGGTTTCCTGGTTATGGCGGTCCTTTTGCCTATTTATTCCCTGACTAGTAAGTTCTGATTGACAAAGTATTTTGATTATGCATATGATAATGTTATTATGAAAAATAAATTTTTTTCCTCCGGGTTTACGTTAATTGAAATTCTGATCGTGGTGGCACTTTTAGGCGCCCTGGCCATCGGGCTGATGGCCACCCTCGATCCTTTCCAGCAGTTGAGGAAAGGCACGGATTCCACCAGGAGAAGTTTAGCCAATGATATATACAGGGCCTTTATCTCTTACCAGGCAACTAAGGGAGCATTTCCCTGGTCAGTCGACTTGGCCACCACGGCCGGAGATGATGCCAGTATGACAACGGCTGATACGGGTTATATCGACATGCTGGTTGATAACGGGGAACTTAAGAGTAATTTCGTCGCTTCGGCCGGTACGCATCTGGGTAAACTGAATATTACTTCGACAGCAACGGCTGGTGTTTATGATTTGAATGTCTGCTATTTACCTGAATCCAAATCATTTATTAATGACCCCAGTGCAATTTACAATATTGATGGAACGGACGGTACGACCTGTGTGGCTAACGGTGGCGGCAGCGACACCTGTTATATCTGTATCAAGTAGACACTATTGATTTTTCTTACTTTCCTTCTCGGTCTGGCAGTTGGATCATTTATCAATCTATTGATTGACCGCTTGCCAAAGGGTGAGGATATCATCTTCAAAAGATCCCACTGCGACTTCTGCCGCAAAACACTTAGAATTGCCGACCTGGTGCCTCTGATTTCCTTCTTATTTCTTAAAGGCCGCTGCCGCTATTGCCGCCGCCCCTTATCCTTAAAATACCCTCTTTTTGAACTGTTGACTGCCTTTCTTTTTGTCTTTGTATATCTCAAGTATCCCCTTTCGGCTAGCTTCGAAAGCTTTGTTACCCTCTTTTATTACTTTTTGGCAGTTTCAGTCCTTCTGGTTATTTTCTTTATTGATTTGAGGCACCATATAATTCCGGACGGTCTGACCCTCATATTGACGTTAACCACCCTTTTCTACCAGTGGTTATACCTTCCGCAGTTTTTTTTAAGTAATATCCTCAGCGGCGCCGGTTTCATGCTGCTTTTCCTGTTTTTATTCCTGGTTACCCGCGGCCGCGGCATGGGCTTTGGCGACGTCAAACTTTCCTTTTTTATCGGTATGTTTGCCGGTTTCCCCAAAATAATTGTTGTTTTTTATCTGGCTTTCTTGACAGGAGCACTGCTTTCTCTGATACTGGTATCAATGGGTAAAAAGAAGCTCAAAAGCACCATTGCTTTCGGTCCCTTCCTGGTAGCGGCTGCCTTTGTCGGCCATTTTTACGGAGATTCTCTTATTCGCTTTTTCAGTCAATTCGTTTAATAAAATGGCTGCCCGACGTTCTTTAGGGTTTACCCTGATTGAAATAATTATCGTCATGGCCCTTTTGGCCATTCTCTCGACTGCCCTTTGGTCAAATTTTATTTCAGCCATCAATAAGGGTAAGGATTCGCGCCGTAAACAGGATTTAAAGACAATTGTGGAAGCTCTGGAGCTTTATTATAACGATGAGGCTTATTATCCCCTGGAGCTTATTTGGGGCGGTTCCCTTGCCAATCCGGACGACGCCAGCTTAATCTACCTTCAAAAAATCCCCAATGACCCTTTATCAAACAGAAGTTATTGTTATGACAGAAGCGATGAAAACACTTTTATCATTTATACCAATCTGGAGAATCCCAACGATTCTGAAAGACTGTCAATCCCGGTAACTTGCAGTGCCGACGGGCTGGAATATAACTATGTATTAAAAAGCAGTAATCAGGAGTAATATGAAAAAAGGCTTCACCTTAATTGAAATCTTAGTGGCCATCGCCATTGTCTCTGTGATTTCTGTAGTGGTTGTCCCCAATTTGGTTAATATCAGGCAAAAGGCCCGCGATACCAAACGCAAAGTTGATCTTCGTGAAATAAAAAACGCTCTCGAACAATATTACACAACTTGCGGCAACCAATATCCCCTGCCGGAACCTGACGGAAGTTTTGTCGGCATAATCTGTTATGCCGGAACCGGGGATATCAATATTCTGTCTAATTTGCCGGAAGATCCAAAAACAGGCGATCCCTATGTCTGTCCTGATTTAAATGAATGCGATGCTACTAAATATAATATCTGCGCTACTCTGGAGACAGAGGCAGACCCTTATTGCGTCGGGAGTCTGCAATGAAAAATAGTTACGGTTTTACCATTATCGAAATCCTGGTTTCAGTAGGGCTGATCGCTCTTTTGTCCACCATAGGCATTACCGGTTTTCAGGCGATTACCCGCGGCGGCCGCGATGCTCTTCGTAAAACCGAACTGGAAAAAATCAGAAGCGCTTTGGAAATCTTTAAATCTGATTACAGTTATTATCCGGAAAATGACACAGAGTGCGGGCCTGCTATCGGCCCAACTTATATAGCTAGTTATCCCGAAGACCCTAAATCTCCCGATTTTCAATACTGCTATATAAGGTTAAACGAATTAACTTATAAAATTTGCGCTCATCTGGAAAACGGGGATGCATCTGAATTATGTACTGAAGTATTGAGTGCCTGCACTTCTAATTGCAATTACATGGTCAGCAATCCCTGATGGCAAATTCAAAATTCAAAATTCTAAAAAACGGCTTTACGATTATAGAGATTCTGGTGACGATTGCTATAATCCTGATTCTGGTAGGAGGCTCCTATACCGGTTATGCGACGATTGCCGACCGCCAGAAATTAGTGACCGCCGGGCAGAATATGAAGAATATTTTGAGGGATGTCCAAAGCCGTGCCTACAACCGGGAAATAGACTGCACGGTTTGCGACTGTTCCTTAGATGCCCAAGATATCTCCCATGGCTGGGTGGTTGATTTCAGCAACAAGGTTTTCTACGGCAATTGTTACTATACACCTCCCGATCCTACCCCTTATACGGAAACCGCTTTCAATCTCGGCAGTGATATTTCTTTGACCGTCTATCCGGAAATATGGGTTGTTACTTTTTCCGCTGATCCGCCCGGCGTCGATGAGGATGTGACTGTCTGTCTGTCAAAACAGGGTATGGCGGGCAGTTATTACAAAATAAATATCAGCCGATCCGGAGAGATCACTGATTCCGGAGGATTGACCGAAACATGTCCATAAAATCCGGCCAAACCATGATTGAAGTCATTGTCGCCCTGACTTTGATCATCCTTTTTCTGTCGGGAGTGGTAGTCGTCGAGCTTTATGCCATCAGGAATGCCGATTATTCCCGCAACAGAAGTACCTCAACCCAACTGGCTAAACAACAGATCGAAAGGGCCAGGGTGATGCGTGATTCCGGCCGGATCGATTCATTATGGCAATATTGCAGTTCGATTTGTTATATTAATAACCAGCTGACTCCCATACCGGATGTGACCTCTACCGGTAAATTCGGCCAATCATTAAGCATCTATAGTGCTTCTGCCGATGATTGTCTCCAGCCTGACGTGACCATCACTCCTGAGCCGATTTTTTATAAAACAACGGCATCGGTCACCTGGGATACGGCAGGGATTATTACCCCCCACCCGCAGGTTGAATTATCGTCATGCATTACTGATTGGAGATGAGCATGAAAATTAAAAATTCAAACAATTCCGGTTATTCGTTTATAGAGTTATTGGTGGTTATCACACTTATGTCTATCCTGGGGACGATAACCACCGAAGCCTTTATCCTGGGTATCAAAGCCCAGGGCAAAGGGGAAATCATGAAGGATGTCAAGCAAAATGCCGACTATGCCGGCCAGGTCATCGACTCGATGGTGCGTAATTCCGTCTATATCGATGAGAGTTTATGCAATATCAATAATACATCTTTGACCATTACCAACCGCGACGGTTACCAAACGACCTTTGAGTGTACCGGTGATGTTTTAGCCTCGGTCAGCGGCGAAATTCTCCAGCCGACTATCCAGCCTTTAATCGGCAGCCGGGTCAAAGTCGAAAGTAACAGCTGTGTCTTCAGCGTCATTTGTCCCACCCCTCCCCTCTCCCCCAAATACGTCTTTGTCAATTTCACCCTTTCCCAAAGCGGTACCAGCGCTCTGCCTGCCGAACAGCAATCCAGCCTCGAATACCAGAACACCATCTCTCTGCGCAATTACGAATAAAACATGTTATTTCACAAAACAGGCTGCAAAATCCTTCAAAACCCCCAAAGAATATCAGTTGAAGAACAAATATAACTTATCAATAAAGTATGTCAATTACACTTACCCTGACAAGACGATAGGATAGTATTGTTATGAGAAAAATTCTGCAGCTGAAATAATTTTTATTTCTTGAGGTGGTTTATAATTATCCGGTTTCTCCAAAGTTAAAAGATTAAGGTTTCGGCATTTAAGGTTATTACCTGCTTTTATAAGTGCCCTTACTTCCCTGCTCTGGGTTTCCTCATCAGTTAAATCAAAACAAACCTGATATAAAGCGGTAGTTTTGCCTTCTGAGAGTATGGCAAAATCAACCTCGTTTCCTTTATCGTCTTTATAATAGTGTTTAGTATCGTTTTCTCTGGCCAGTTTATGAAAAACTATATTCTCAAATAACCTCCCCATGTTCTTTGAAAATTTCGTAGAAAGGGCGGTCATAAAGCCGGTGTCAACAAAATAGACTTTACGCGGATATTGCAATTGGTTGATGACTGCCCGATTGTAAATATACAGCTCGTTCATAAAGTACGAGCTTTCTATATAAGAAAGGTAATTATCTACGGTTGACTTTCCTACCGGTATATTCATGCTTTTTAGGGAATTTGCCAGTTTTGAAATGGTTATATAGCTTGAATTAAGAAGCAGTTTAAGAAGAGTCCTTAGTGCTGTATCGTTGTCTATTTTATACCTTTCGGCTATATCCCGTTGTACGACTGTTTGAAAATAGGTTTGCAGAAGTTCCTGTTTCTTTTCTGTTGCGGTTAACGCTACTGCCGGTAATGCGCCATATACCAGGTACTCATCAAAAAGAAATCTGAATCGGGCCATTTCGTCTTTTACAAAGTCTAATTTCTCAAAATCAATATTAGTTTTTTTGAATCTTAAAAATTCTTTAAAAGTCAAAGGGTTGACCATTATTTCCCATGACCTGCCCCGGAGCTCGGTCGGTAATTCCGCACTGCTCATTTTTGATGAGGAGCCGGTTATATATAGCTGTATGGTTTCACTGTCTAATATCCTGCGCACCCATTTTGACCAGTTAGGAACGAGCTGTAATTCATCTAATAAGAGATATTTAGGTTTCTTGCCAAAAGTTGCCTGTATTTCCGGTATTAGGCCGGTCAATAAATCTGTAGAGGGTGTTATTATTCTCTCATCTTCAAAGTTTATATAAACCACTTCTTCGCGGGGATGTATTTCTAACAGCTTTTCTATAGCCTGGTAGAGTAGATATGTCTTCCCTACCCGCCTGAAGCCGGTAATAACGGTAACATTATTGGTTCCCTCTTGCAGTGAAGTGTCCAAGTGAGTATCACGCTCTATTATCGGGGGCAGCTTCCGGTCTTTCCATTCAAATAAAAGTGTCCTTAATATCGTGTTCACAAAACAAGATTACTACTTTATTGTCCTATTTGCAAGACGATATTCCTAGATTCATCTATGACTTTCTTTAGATATAACATTTTCTGATTTCCGCTTTTTCCATTTCTTAACACTTGATAAGACGACAGGTTTCTTATACAGTCTGGTCTGCCCTTTTTTGTTTCATGGTAAGCATAAGTACTCCTTTTCCGGGCAGGAATATTTGGAGTACATTCTCCCATGATTCAACGAATCAGTTTCCGGTACATTTCTGATGATTCAACGCGTATCATTGACAATATATTCTACCAAATATATAATCATAATGTTTACATAAAGTTTTCTTAAGGATATCATTATGGATTTAATACAGTCAACCTTTATTGGAGCATTCGAACTCAGAAAAAATCTTACCAGCCTTTTGCAAAAACTACAAAAAAGAAAAGAGGAAATTGTGGTTACCCAGAATGGCAAACCCGCCGCCATGCTCTTATCATTGGAAAAATATCTGGAAATGAAAGAGATGAATGAGGAACTGAAGGAAGCTTTGAATGAACTGACAAATAAGCAATATATAAAAACCCTCAAAAGTGAAGTTGAACTAGTCAGGAAGGGTAAGGGTCAAAAGGCAGAAAAAGTAATAGAAAAATTTTAATCATCGCCGATATCAGACGAAGAACCAGTACAGCCTATCAGTAAACCATTTACTGTAAAGGATGAAACCTATTTATTTTTTTCCAGGAAATCTAAAATTTGGGAGCCGAAAATTCTTAAATCATTTACATCATCATGATAGTCTCTAAAAAGCAGACGGAAATCAAAATCATTATATCCATGAACCACCCGGTTTCTGAAATCAGCTGCTCTTCCCATCCGTAAAGACAAATCTCTGGAAATAATATTCTGTTCTCCTAAAAGTAAAAAAGCATCTTTGGCGGTTTCCTTTCGGGGAAGATTCAGCTCGGCAATAACATGAACCGCTACATCTATGCACGTTTCTACAGATTGCTGAAGTCTGAAGGTTAAAAGATCATGAATATCAGCTTGACCGACAAATTCATCTTCGGCAAAATCCATGTTTTCTATTTTTGCCAGATTTTCATTCAGAAAATCAAGCTTTTTGGCAAGTATTGTCTTATTGATGGGCACGGGGAAATTTATCCGTTAAATATGAGTAATATATTTTTCTCAGATATCCGGTATCGTAATATTTATGTAGGACTTTAGCTTCAAAATCTGCCATTTCTTCCTTATTCCTCTCATAAATCCGCTCTCCCCGGATTATTTCAAATAAAAAAAGCGGTGAAGATTTCCTGTCCGCCACGGATAAATCCAAATCTTTGGGAAACGGCAAATGCCGGATATATTCATAGACTTTTTCATCGCCTAAAACCTTTTTATCATCCACCAGAACCGCCAGATCAAAATCGCTGTCAGATCTTTCTTTTCCTTTGGAATATGATCCGATAAGATAGGCCGCTGATATCCCCTTTTTTGATCTGAAAATATCCGCTAACCGCTTTTTCAGAATTTGATTCATAAGCATCATGATTATACCTAAATTTAAAGCCCGATCTCAAGTCCGGTCGATCTGTCTATCAGGTGATTTCAAAACAAACTTCCCGCCAGTTTAAATCCCTGCTTCTTATACCAATTGTCAAATGAAAAAATAGTATCTATGGAATATTTTTTAGCAACAGCAGCCACAATTGCGTCAAAGAGCGTGTTTTGTTTTGAACCGCCGGGGTCAAACAGATTAGCCGCCTGTTCTAAAACACCTTGATCGACGGTTTCGACGGTCAGCTTGCTTTCCTTTACTTGTTTGGCAATGACGCCGGCTAAGACCGGTTTATTCAATTTTCGTTGTAGTGTGGTAATAGCCTCAGTGATAGCGGTTACCGGATAGATAATACCGCCGCCGGAATTGATCAGTTTTTCAAGTATCGAAAAGGCTTCAGAGGAATGGTTATCCTCCTTGTTAAAGAGTGCAATTAAACCATCGGCGTCACCAACAATGATGGTAGGGATAGCCACGTTTATTTTTATTCCCAGGTGTATTTATCGTGTTTCTCAGATAAATCCCTAGGCAATTTTTCATTTTTAAGTAATTTTCTTACCTCTTGAGCTAAGTCCAGAAGTGCTTTGCTGGAAACAGACGGCTTAACCTCGATGGTTTTAACTCCATTGCGCAGAGCTTGCCGGATAACCTCGGCTTTAGGTCTGCCTGTGGCCAGAGAAAGCAGAGTGACCTGCTTTTTTAAATATTCATCTAAATAAACGGTAGTGGGATATAAATTGCCCCGCATATTTACCCATATTACCAAATACCAACTTAAATTACAATATGCAATGTCCAAACACCTGTTGGCAAACCTGTATTAGTTTGATAGTGTGCCGTGAAATTCATTTATGACTTTCTTAAGATATACCATTTTCCGATTTCCGCTTCTTCCCCTTCTTATTTTCCAAAAAAATAATCTTAACAAACTGCCCAGATATAGCATCCGGATACCGGTTTTGGCGTATATTTCGTTGTGATATTTCCTTAAATATTTGTATAAGCTTCTTAAATAATAAGCGCCGTCAGTCACTCCTCCCGAACTTTTTTTACCATAATGGAAAACCAGAATTTCGGGATCAAAAATTATCCGATAACCCGATTTTCGGACTCTGCGGCATAAATCCAAATCCTCAAAGTACAGAAAAAACCTATTATCCATACCGCCTATTTTATGAAAAACATCCTTTCTGACGGCAAAATATGTACCTTCGACAGCTTCCACACGTTGTGTTTGACTGTAAAGTACCGGATTGGCTTTAGATTGAGGCAGAAACGGCAATAGTTTATAGAGAAAGCTCTGCTCGAGGAAAATATTCCACAGCGATGGCTCAAAATTAACAGACAGTTGCAGTTTATTGCCGGGATTTATAATTTTCGGTCCGACTATTGCCGTATGCTTATCCGGGAAATACTTCTTAAGCCCCCTGAAAGCGGCAGGATCGGTTTCCGTATCCGGATTGACTATTACTAGCCATTTTCCGCTTGCCAATTTAGTTCCGAGATTTATACCTTCAGCATAGCCGTGATTTATTCCGTCATGGAAAATCCTTGCTCCTTTTATTGAGTCATAGCCTTTTTTATGCCCATCGTTGATGACTATGATGATTTCCAGTGACAAATCTGCTTTTTCAGCAGACTTTTTCAGGCTCCTGGCGCAGTTTCCGAGATATTTTTGGCTGCGAAAGCAAACGAGGACTGCTGATAAGTCAGGTTTTCGCATATGATTTGATTTCAATCAGCTTTAAGTAATTCTTAATCTGAATTGGCCAGGAATATAGTTTTGCCAGATTAATCCTCTTCTGCCTCAAAATTAGGCTATTTTCATTTATGGCTATTTGACAGTTTTTAACAAATTCCTGAGAAGTTTTGGCCGTATAAATCAACTTTTTCTTTTTAAGTTCAGACAGTGAAGGCATATCGGAAGCCACCACCGGAATTCCACAGGATAAATATTCCATCACTTTTACCGGGTAGGCAGCCTGGCCGTAGCTGTTAAGTTTATAAGGAATAATTCCGAGATTAAATCTTTTAATATATTGCGGAATTTCTTCTTTCTTTTTTAGTCCCAGATAATAAAAATTAGGATATTTTCCAACATAATGCCTAATATTGAAAACTTCATCCCTGATTATTCCGATCAGTACCAGGGATGCGTCAGGTATTGTCTTCATGAGCTCTTCCAGTAGTTCCTCCCAGATTTTATTTTTAAAAGTAATTGATCCGGCAAAACCGATTATCGGTTTGGGAAGCTTTCTTAAATCATCGGGGATTTCAGTTATTCCTCTGACGAAGAATTGCTCAATTTCAACAGGAGTCGGAAAGAGGGATATTCTTTTTTTTGAGGCAATAAATTTTTCTTTAAGTTTCTCCGAAACGACAATTATTTTTCGGCATCTGGCGACAGCTTCTTTTTCCAAAAATTTCAGCTGCTTTCTGGCAAAAAAATTATTCCACCACGGTAAAGCGCCATATTCATCCAAAACATGATAAATCAGCGGGATTCTCCCGGGGTTCGGTAGGAAAGCCGCTTCAGGAGTCAGAGATATAATCAAATCATATTTTTCCTTCAGTAAATAAGTCAACAGCCAATAATTGAGAAGATGGTTCAGGAGATTAAAAAGAATGAATGTTTTGCCAAAGGGAAATACAGCGAAGGAATGAAAGACAGTCAGGCGTTGATTTAAATTCTCTATAAGCTTGTTCCTTTTTGCCAAAAGGGTTAAAGTGCGGTTTATCCTGGGAAATTCAAAAACAGTCACGTTATAATAGCGGGAGAGGTGGAGAGGAAGATAGTGTTCTATCTGGTCAATCTGACTGTTATAATTATCTCCGATAAACGCTAAAATATTTTTCTGTCTATGCATATCCTGCAAATCAATAAATTTTATCACATCGTCGGCGGTGTAGAACGGTATTATCTCGAACTTTCAAATCTACTGGAGAAAAAAGGCCACCAGGTTGCCTATTTTTCCATGGATCACCCGCGCAATTATAAAACAAAATGGTCGAAGTACTTTGTCAGTAACGCCTCTTTTACAAAACCCCGTTTTGGCCGGAGTATAAATCTCTTTTCCCGCATGATATATTCCCGTGAATCCAGAAGTAGAATAGCTAGATTATTAGATGATTTTCAGCCCGACATTGCTCATCTTCACCAGATTTATCATCATATTTCCCCGTCAATTCTATTGGAATTAAAAAAAAGAAAGATTCCGATTGTCCATACAGTTGGCGATTTTCATTTAATTTCTCCCCATCATAACAACTTATTTCACCAAGACCATATTTGTGAAGTCTCCAAACCGCACAAATATTACCAGACAGTTATTCATAAATGCATCAAGAATTCATATTTGGCCAGCTTTGCCGAAAGCTTAGAACAGTATTTCCATTATTTCCTGAAGATATATCAAAATAATATTGATTTGTTCATATCGCCAAGTGAATTTATGACAACGAAGTTGGTCGAGTACGGTATACCTTCTCAGAGGATTAAGATTCTCCCCTACTTTGTTGATTACCGAAAATACCACCAAAGTCGAAAAATCGGAAGTTATATCCTTTATTTCGGTAGGTTATCAGAAGAGAAAGGATTGAAATTTTTGGTTGAGAATGTAGGACGATTACCTAATGTCAAACTTATCATTGCCGGAGAAGGACCTCTTGGAATTGAATTGAAAAATATGATAAAGGTAAACAAATTCAGAAATATTGAAATAAGATCAGAATTTATTCCCGAATCTGATTTGAAAAAAATCATCAGTGAATGTCGCTTTATAGTTTACCCTTCCCAATCATATGAAATCTTCGGGATATCACTTCTTGAAGCTTATGCTTCAGGAAAACCGGTTCTGGCAAGCAGAATCGGGGCACTTCCGGAAATTGTTAAAAACGGCGAAACGGGTTTATTGTTTGAAGTCAACAATCATGACCAATTCCGAAAAAAACTCCTAAAGTTATGGCAAAATCCAAAATTATTAAAATTAATGGGAAGAAATGGTCGTATGCTAGTAGAAAAAAAATTTAGTCCGGAGTTACATTATAGTCAATTGAAAGAAATATATCAGGAAATTATCGACTAATCCGAATTAATGAGAAAACACCGAAAAAGGCTGTTTATTATTTTGCTTATTATATTCCTCGTGATCAGTTTGGAAGTATTTTTCCGATACCTCTTTCTGCAAACGTCCTTCCTGGATAATCATTACGTTAACAATGATGCCTGGTGGAGATTAAGATGGATTAGAAACAGAAGATATGTTGAAGAAGATGTCGCCAATTATTTTTCCATATACCGTTACGATAAAATTTTAGGTTGGAACCCCAGATCAAATTTAAAAAATCACGATATTGGAAAAGGAGCTTTTTTAACTACCAATTCAGTAGGAATAAGAGATGATAAGGAGTTTAGTAAGTTGAAGCATGAAGGAAAAACCAGAATTCTGATATTGGGCGACTCTTTTTCTTTTGGTGAAGAAGTTTCAGATAACCAGACGTTTTCTTATTTACTGGAACAATTACTAACTGAATCAGAAGTCATTAATATGGGGGTTGGTGGATATGGTCATGACCAAATGTTCTTAAAACTTAAAACAGAAGGAATAAAATATCAACCCGATATGATTATTGTGGGATTTCTCGAAAGTGATATGGATAGAAACATTCTTTCTTTTCGTGATTACAGCAAGCCGATTTTTACATTAATCAATAATGAGATTATTACTGCAAACAATGAAATTCCTGAAGTGGATGAAATTTTAAAAAGAGAAGCATTCAAATTTAAAATTGCTGATTTTTTTTCCTTATTAAGTTCAAAAATAAGAGAGAGACAAATAAAAGCGGAAATGGAAGAAATGACAAAGGCTATTTTGGATTTTATGACAAAGACGTCAATGGAAAATAAATCTCAGATACTATTTGTCTATTTGCCTGTTTCGAAAGAGATTTTCACAGATAACAGGAATATGGGGGAAGAATTTTTTAAAGAATATTGCCGGTCGACTCGGAAGAAATATCAGAACGGTTTTAATTGTTTTGATTTGCGTCCAGTTTTCAGAGAAGCCTCAAATAAAGGGGATAAATTCCGTGGCGGACATTTTCCTGGTCATTATGATGTTCTGGCTCATGCTTTAATAGCCAATTCAATTAAAAATTTTTTAGTTCAATATAATTATTTTCCCTATTGACAATACTATAGGCTTATGATATAAGGTAATTTAATTATAATCTATTGAACTATGGTTAAGTTTGTTAGGTTTAAAAAGTATAAAGGAAATTAAATAACCCCGAGAAAGTCGGGGTTTATTAAAAAATGAAAACATTGGAAGCATCTCATGGGAATAATGAGATATATTCCGGAATTCCGGATTTTGCTTTAAGGCCAATAGAAGGAATAAAGCCAATAGACGTGGATGGAAGAGAAATCCTTGAATACGGATTCAGTTTAGGTCAAGGTATGAGGAAATTTCATAGAGCGACAGAAGGAGAATTTGAACGTATTACTTTTGAATCTGATAATTCAAAGTACGAATTAAAAGGAATAAATGAAAAAACCGCAAAAGGGTTTATTGATTGGTTAGACGGTGCTGTCCAGATTTCCGAGAATGGACCAAAAGTCGCTGCGATACTTGGAGGTGGAGGAGCTATATACTACGGATATAAAACTCTTCCGTTGACAACAAGAAAAGAATTTCTTCATAACGGTTTAAAAATACTAAAAATGGGTGCATTAGGAGTCTTGGGTGGATTTCTAGCCGGATGCACCGCCCAGGAAGCAATGGCTCAAATCGCTGCTACATTGGGATTAGAAGGAACATCTGAGGCAGTGACAGCGACTGCGATAGCAAACGGTCAGATTAAACCGACTGAAACACCGCAGGTATTTCAAACTGCAACAGGATTTGTCCAGGTTAGTCAAACTCCTGAAGGTCAAATTACTATTAATTCATCTCCTACTCCGACATTAATACCTACTGAAACCTCGAGTCCGACACTGACTATTACACCCACAGCTACCGAGATTTTAGTTCCCTCCTGGGAATTTTCAAGTCCACAAACTACATTAAATGAGAATACACAATTAGAATGGAATCCGAACTTATGGTTTCATAAGCATATAAACCCGCCAGGAGTTGGAGAAATCGAATTACAAAAAGATCCCCAAATTGGAGATATATTGCATTATAATGTTATTAGTGAACTTGACCGGGGTGCACCTTTTTGGAATCAGATGGTATTGATGGGACCTACTATTCGACCGCCTTTAGAAATTGAAATTCCGATTTGTATCAACGATTTGTATTATCAGGGTAATTTATTAACTGTATGGAATGACACTTCTTTTTTTAATGAATCCGTAAAAAAAGGTACGGAACTTGAAAATGTTGAAAGTATTTTATTTGCTATTGACTTGGAAAACTATATGCCACGGTTAGTTGCGCATCCTGCATATTGGAAATATGGGACTACTGATGTTGTGAGGAGTAGAAAAAAACTCGTTCCGGAACAATGGAATTTATTTAAAATAAAATTAGATGAGACTGGTACTGCCCGTTTTATTTTGAGTGATGAGGAAATCGGTTCTGTAAATGTAAATCAAATTCCTCCTGATGTAAATTCCGATCCTGATCTAAATGGCGGGATTGGTATTAGAGGAGTGCATGGGGGAGAACACAGTAGTGATTTAAAGCCGGGAGCTACAGTCGATAATGGTCCAATAAAAATCACCAGTTTTGCATAAGATATTGGTTAATCAAAATAATCCTTCTTCATACTTTTAATCTTCATTATTTATTTTATACTAGGATAGATGATAGTTTGTCTATTTTTTTAGACGGATATTCTTGGTTAAACTTAGCAAATGCTTGTCAGTTTGATTTAATTGGTATTAAGCGGGAATGACTAACTTTAAAAAAATATATCTTTTTATATTTATTTCTTTTTTACTATTGTTAGTTTTCATTTTGTCAATAAATGTTACTAATAAATATAAGAAGCGAATAAATTCACTTTCAAATGAAAATTATTCATATGAAATAAATAAAAAGAATAATACTTTTGGTAATTCAGAACTGACTTCCTTTTATGAACCTAAACCAAATTCAACCGAAAATATTACTGCGGATTGGCTTGGATATGAAATAGAAATTACTATGAATAATGATGGTTTAAATGACAGATATGATTACGAATTATATAAGCCATTGAATACTTTCAGAATTGTAACTCTTGGTGATTCACATACATATGGAGTATATTTAAAAACACAAGATAATTGGTCAGAAAAATTGGAAGATATATTAAATAGGCAATTAAATTGTCCTCAATATAAAAAATTTGAGGTTATTAACTTAGGGGTACACGGTTATGATTTAATGTATTCATTCGAACGATTTAAAAAGCGTGGTTTAAAATATAATCCCGATCTTATAATTTGGTTTGTTAATAATTGGAATTTTCAAAATATAAATGAATATTATTATCCAAGACGGGAGGAATTGCTGAAAATGGGATATAAAGATTTTAATGGAAAAAATTCTAAATTTGAGATATCGGAAAAAATATTTAAAGAATTACCAGAAATGTACGGCAAAAATGGTATATTGGATTATCAAAAAAAAGTAATAGACAATTTGAGAGTTGTTTTTAAAAATAGATTATTATTTGTTAGTTATAATGATTTGGGAAAAACTAGTGAAGAATTTTTTGAAGATTTCACTAAAACAGAAAAGAGAATTTCTTTTTTAAAGTTATCTTTCAATTCAAATTCATCCCAAGAATTATTTTTTCCTGACCGGCATCCTAACCAGAAGGGACATTTTAAAATTTCTGAAGAGTTATATAAAAATTTAATAAGCTCCACTCTTAAAGGGTGTATTACAAATTAATTATAAAAAAAGTACTTCCATATTTATTAATCGGATCATTTTTTTCTTTTATTTACTTTATAATTTCAACTCTAAATTTGGAAGCACAGGGACTTTATTACGACGAAGTTTCATTTGCACCCGCCGCATTAGTTTTTAGAGGTATAAAATCTGAATATTCAGTATTTTATTCATTTAACGGATTCCCCTTATTTATTACTTCATATCAAGGAGCGATATTAAGTTATATATACGGATTATATCTGCTTCTATTTAAAACATCTTTTTCTATAGCTAGTTGGCGGATGTTTAATCCTTTTATATGGAGTATAACAATTTTAATTTTCTCGATTTTATGTGTCCGTTTAATTAAACCAGTTCAATTATTTGTTTTTCTATTTCTATTAATCTCGGATGTATCTTTACTGCTCTCTTTCAGATTTAATTTTGGTCAGGTTTTAATTCCTGTAATTGCCAGTTTATTTATTATTTTGTTTGCTCTAAATGCAGTTAACAAAAATAAACTGAGATTTTTAGATTATTTTATACCTTGTTTCTTGCTTGGTCTTGCAATTTATGCCAAATTAAGTGCTATTATGTTGCTGATTCCAACTACCTTGATAATTTTATTCTTGATTTATAAAAAAATAGCTAATTTATATAATATTCTAATATCTTTAACCGGATTAATTTTAGGGGTTTTACCCGTGATCGTTTTGAATTTGAATTATTTAATTAAGGATAAAAAATTTTTTTCATTAATAAACACAGAACAAAATCACTTTTTAAGTGCTTCAGTTTTTTTTATAAAACTTTATAATTTTTTGTCAATCGGAACTGGTAATACTTTAGTAAAATCCATTTTTGCTGAAAGTTTATTTAAATTAAATATTCATACAGAAATTATTCTATTATTACTGATAATTATTATTTTTAGCTATTTATTCATTCGTGGAAGTAATTATTTTTTACCTTATTTTTTTCTGAGTAGTTGGATAACGATCTTCCTGTTCTTATATCTTCTCCCTATGGATACTTTTATATACCATTATTTATTTGCCGTACCATTCTTGTACATTTCGATCTCGATTTCTTTAAATATTTCTAATTTAAAGTATAAGCGAACTAGGTATGTATATGTTTTATTTTTAATATTTCTAAGTTTTTTGACTATAAATAGAATATTGAATTATTCAAATGTATTAAACAAATTGTCTAAGGGATCTTATTCTGAAATATTTCATCCTGAATACACAACTCTGGCTAAATTAGCATCTCAAAAGGCAACTGATTCAGTTTTTATTGCTGCCGATTGGGGTTTTGGCATTCAAATATATTTATTTTCTAATGGAGCAGAAAAGGCAGTTTACGAACCTTTTTGGAATTATAATAGTATTGATCAATTAGAAAATACTATATTAAATAGTGGTAAGAAATACCTTTATTTGGTAAATCATCGTGCTCCATCAAACATTCGGAAAGAGAATACTATTAAAATAATGTCTGATATTAATAAAATAAATTTTTTAACTCAAGTAGAAATTGAACAGGAATTTAAAAATCTGAAATTATTCAAAATAAATAAATATAAAATTATCTAATTGGAAAGAGTAGATTTCTGACGTTATAATCTTGTTTTTCAGGATTTAAATACTTTATTGCATCTAAATATTTATCTTCTTTATAAACTAAAGCTGCTTCTTGTAGAATATCCACCAATAATTCATTTATTTCTTGTTGTGACTCCACAAACCATATTTCAGCGGATAGTTGATCATACGGCCATTTTTCCTTCCCCTGAATATAAGGTATTAAAAAATCTAATGCCTTCTTAAGACTTCGGCCATCTTTTGAAGTGTGGTTCCACATATCGATATTTACATGACGAGCTAATTCGGCTAAATGGAATAAAGCTCTTAAGTTAAAAACTGAATACCACCAGGATTTTGATCGTGAAATTTCATAAGTTTGTTTACCATCTTGTTCGATCTGTTTTTCTATTCGTTTAATAAGGGCATCATTTAATATTTTTTTAGCTAAATCTTTTTTCCCTACGAATAATGAAAAATCAGCGGTTAAAATGTCATTCCATGTTCCGTGATTATTTAAACTTTCAGCATCTTCTAATTGAATTTTTGATGTTAAAAACCAGTTTAATAATTCATCGAACCATAATTCTAACTTCTTGTGATCTTCATTCGTCCATGAAACTGATTTTGTTAATAATCCATCTGCTTCAATAACCATAGGGAGAAACATGCCTTCAATACTTCCTCCTTGACCTTCCTGGCCATTTGGCGTACTCAGTGCCCAGTTAAAATTAGGATTCATTTTAGTTTTATCGCCTAAAAACCATTTTCTTATTTGATCTGCAGATTTGGAGGCATACTTTTCTTCGTCCGTTAGAAAGTAAGCCAAGGCCAATTTAAAACTACTAGTGGCCATAGTTTGCAATCTATAATTATCTTTATAATTTAAGATCTCAGGATTAACATAGCCATCTTTATTGATATATTCTCCACTTTCGTTCTTCCATGAGTAGGGTAATATACTGTAATAATCGTGTTTATCATTTGACGGAGGTAACAATATTTTTTGAGTAACTGAAAATGGTTGACCTTCCAGGAGATTTTCTGCTTCCTTGATTAAATGGTTGAATGGATCTTTTAAATTCCGATCATTTGAATTGATTCTTTTTTTTGCATCAATTAAATTATCTCTATTGAACAAAAATAAGGAAGGTAATAATAAATTTACATTTTCGTCCAGATTGTAATTTATATATACCTGATTGTAACCTTTTATCTTATAGATTAAATAAGTTATATATATATTAAATAAGAAAGTTAAGATTACAATAACAATTAATATTTTATGCACTTTAAATTGATATTTTAAATATTCAAAAACCATAAGATAAATGTGTTTACTTTCCCTGATCGAATTATAATAAGCATCGATATTAATACACTAATATTTACAAAATGTCTACTCGATTACAATGTTAAAAAAAAATGAAATTTTATATTAATTAATTAGATCTGTCATTTCTAAATCGTGAAAAAAATTATTCTATTTTTGATCGTTTTCACTACTGTTATACTCACTTATAGATTATTTAGTTTCATAAATAAATATGCTGTAAATTTGCTGTATGACGATCAATGGTGGATTGCGGATATGATTATTGAAAATAAACCTTTTAAAGAATTGTTTTTTTATTTATATAGTGAACATCGTATAGGAGTTGGCTTAATAATTATGAGAACATTAGCAGTATTAACTTATTGGAATACGAGATTTGAGAATTTTGGTTTCGGTATTTCAGTAATAATAATAGCTTTATTTTCACTGGCATTAAAATATAAATTAGCAAAAAAATTTGAAGTTACAGATATTGCCATTCCAATTATTATTATAAATTTACATCATCATGAAAACTTATTGGAAGGATTTCGGGTTATGTATTTAATTCCGGTTATAATAATGTATATATATTTTTGGCTATTTAACCTTAAATTTGGGTGGAAATATATTGCGATACTTATATTAGTCATCTTAAGCACATTTTCTGGTTTTCATGGAATTTTTTTAAATTTGTTTGTTTTCTTATTTGAAATTTTAAAATTTATCAAAGCTAAAAATCTTAAAAGTAAAATTGCAAATGTCATCGTATTAATAACTGTTATATTGATTACGTCTTCTTATTTTATAGGTTTTTCATCTGATCATAGCGATTTTACAATTCCGACGTTATATTATTTTTATGAGACACCAACAAGAATGATAAATCAAATTTTTGGAACCACATTAAGATTTCCATTTAATTTAATTTCTCCTTTAATAATTTTAGGTGCTCTTATTATATTTATTACACAATTTATTAAAAAAAGAAATTTAAATTTATTCCCGATATTTTGTTTGTATTTTTATTCTATCCTATTTATCATTACGATTATATTTGGCCGCAATAAGTTTGGACCTGAAGTGGCTTCTTCAAGTCGTTATGTCAGCCATATAGTTTTTCTTTATTTGGCATCTTATTTGACTTTAATACTTTTTTTAAATAAGAAATTGAAAAAAATTCTATTTATAACCATCGGAATTCCAATACTATATTTTATTCTCTTTAATAATAAAAGCAGCTACGAAGTTGGTAATTATTATAAAAATAATAAAAATGCTTGGATAAAGTGCTATTTAAAGAAAAAAAACGTACATGACTGTAATGATTTTTTTATATTTGACAAAAAACACAGTAATTATTTACAAACAAAAGTAGACCAGCTTGAAAAAAAGAAATGGTCGTTTTTTGCTGAAATTCAATAACGGTTTAATTTCCCAAGCCACGGAATTTATAAATCGTCTTCTTTTTAATATAAAAAGCCGTTTCCTGTGGTTGCCCAAAATTGTATTCCATAATAAATTTGTTTTGGCACAAAGTTTCGAAATAATTGATTGAATAATCCTCGCAGATGAGATAGATGTTTCGGTTATTTGTATTAAGGCCGGCATCAATCCAGTTGCCGGAGGGGTGGAGAAGGTATAGGGGTTTTCCGGCCAGTTTTTCCATGAGGAAGACGTAATAGACGGTGTTATAGTTGGTGTGGTTATAGGGTGTATCTGTGAAAATTGAAAAAGACTTTCCCCCGCTGTCTTTTAAGATAAACTCGGCGATTTCCACGCTACTTTTTATCTCATCAGATTTATTGGTGGAAATATAGAAGCGGTAATAATTGAAATTTGAATAAATAAATATAAACATAAACGGAAAAATAACAAACTTCGGGAATTGTGAAAAAAAATATGATACCAGCAAAATAAATAAGGGATAAATGGCTGACCAGCGGTGGGGATAAGCATCGCGCTGGTAAATGCCGATGAGGAGAATGGCGGAGATCAGTGTATAGGAAATCCATTTCAAATGGAGGTTTTTTCTCAAATAAGGGATAGTGATAAAAAGTAAAAAAATTATTATTGTGGCGAACACCGGACCGGTGTTAATCGGCAGGAATGAGTGCAAAAACACAGAGAATTGAGTGTTTATATTCCGTAAATAATTACCTGACTCTGAAACGGGAAAGTCTCTCATCGGATTTAATGAGGGGAAATTGTTCGTTAATTCAAAAGATATATTCGGAAAGTAAAAAAGAGCGAAAAAAAGAATGTAGATATAAAAATTTATAAGAAATGGGGGTGTTGAATCCGAATCGATTTTTATGAGGACGGAATATGTCAGGAAGAAAAAAGCGGGCAGGATGAGGAAGGAGGAAACATACATCAGGGAAATGAAAAATAAGAATATGGAAAGCAGGAGAAGTGGAAAATTTTTCCGGTTTAGAGCTTTATGGGCAAAATAAAGGGCAATAATTACAAAAAACGGTACAAAGTGGGGTTCCCAGATATTTCGGCTGTATTTAATTAAAGTAAAGGAAAAAGTATAAAAAAAAGCGGCAATTAAGGCTGTTTTAGCAGATAAAGCCATTTCTTTAGCCAATAAGAAAATTAATGGGATTGACATAATTCCGATAAAAGTAAAAGCCAAAGATACTCCCAGTTCACTTCTCCAAAAAAAATAAATCAGGGTGACGATATAGTAATAAGTCGGAGGTAAAATATTGACTCCATAGAAAGAGGTATTGGGTCCGACTAATAAAATATGTCCAAAATTTATAATGCGGTTGGCTAGAAGAAAGGCCATGGCCTGGTCTGATTCAAGAAGTAAAGTATGATCAAACTTAAAAAGTCTCAAAAAAGTTCCTGTAAGTATAAGCAGGGTCAGGAGCCATAAGCTTTTTCTGGACATTTAAATTAGAAAGTAAAACCGAAGAATTCGCTGATGGTTAATTTAGAACCTGGAGCTAAGGATAGTCCTAAATAAAATTTCTTGTCAGGAAATAAGCCCTGGGAAAGGGTGGGCGGATAAATTTTTGGCAAATCAAGTTCTTTGATGGTTGTGCCTTGGGGTGACAGGATTTTCACTGTTTTGCCGCTGTCTTTGAAAATTAGATATATGGAATGAAAGCCGTTTGATTCGGCGGGAACTTTTTGACTCATCAGCTCAATCTGGTCTTTGGAATCGCCTGTTTCCAGGTAAATTTTAAGATAATCGTATTCTGCAAAGAGGTTAAGGCCAATCCTGTCGTTCCACCATTCGCGGCCTTCGGCGGGGAACCTGCCGACAAAGCTGACACCGGCCTGTTTGCCTTCGTTTTTGAAAGACAGTTTGACCGTCAAATCTTTATTGTTTAAGGATATGGCATAGCCGTTATGGGTAATGCCGAACCAGTTGACATCCTTGTTTTCCAGCTCAATGCAGTATTGGCCTTCGGTACATTTTTTAAAATCAGCTACATTTTCCAGGATTCTCTGGCCGTAAAAATAGCCCTTCGTGCGCTGCTTAAATTCCTCAATCAGCGGGGTAGTTACTGATGACCTGGATTTTACGAAAAAAATAGGTTTGCCCTGAATGGCACGGGAGACAGCATAGAAAAAAATGATGAGAAGGCAGACTAAAAGAACGATTCTTCTTTTAGTCATTATTTTCTTTTTTAGAATCTTCATTTTCTTGCAACCCGGCTTTTTTCAGCTAAAATAGCTGGTGATGCCGCAGATACTTTTTCCTTTGCTTGTCTTCTATTCCGTCCAGTTTTTTTTCAGCAGCAAACTGTTTTATTTTCTGTCGTTCTTCATTTTAGCATTTTTTCTGTGGCGGGCAACCCGGAATTTAACAAAATCTCTGTCATACGCTCTGGTTTTGGCTTTATTTTCCGAAATCGGCTTGGCCGGTAGCCTGTTTGTCATGGAGCCGAGACAACTGAATCCTGATATTGGCTGGTGGATTTCACCTATTTCCCTGATTGTTTTATGTCTTCTGCCATTATCTTTAGCCAATCGGTTGGTAAAGAAAATAAAAATAACCGATTTGCTGGTAGCGGCCTTTCTATTTTGGAATAGTTTAGTGATTGTTTTCTACCCGTTTTCGCAAAATGTCCTATATAGCGTTTTTGGCCTGACAGAGCTGACCGCCGCCTATTTTCTTTTAAGGATAAATTTGTCTAAAGAAGATTTGAAACCTGTTGTCTATTTGATCGTCTCTGCTTTACTGTTCCAATCGTTTCTGGGAGGTTTGCAGGCCTCCTATGGCAGGAATGTCGGTTCGGTGGTCGAGCCGGTTAATTTAATTTCTCCTTACGGTTTGACAACCATCGAGTCCGATGACCTATTCCGGGTAACCGGAGGCAGCGGTCATGCTAATTTATTTGCCGTCAATCTTGTCACCCTGATGCCTTTTCTCTTCATGCTTAAAATCATGATAATCCCTTTGCTTATTGTCATTCCACTGATGCTCCTTTTGACTTTCAGCCGTCTTGCCTGGGCAATCGGCGGGATAATCTTTCTGTCGATGATTGTCATTTTTAAAAAAAAGCAGGTAATCAAACTTAAATATTTATTGGCTTTCAGTTTACCGTTTATAGTGTTTTTACCGCTGGTCAGCTTAAGAATATTCTCCTTTAGTGAAGCTTTTTCCCCTGGCGGTTCATGGGATGTAAGGTATAGAGTCTGGCAGGAAGCCTTTGGTTTTTTGAAGCAGTATCCGCTGACCGGCATCGGGCAAAACAGGTTCCAGCAATTGGCGCAGGAACAGCGCACTTCATATGTTTTCCGCTCGCCTACACTTTCGCCTGCGACCAAAATACATAACATATTTTTAGAGATTGCTACGGAAACAGGGCTGACCGGCTTGACTGTTTTTGTTATTTTTATCATATCTTTATTTAATTTATTGAGAGTAGCCATAAAAAAAAATAAAAAAAATGAAATGAGCAAAACACTTCTTTTGAGTTTGATCGGGCTTCTGGCGATGTCGCAATTCCATCCTTTATTCCATACCGCCCAATTCAGACTTTATTATCTTTTGGCTGTTTTGATTACTGTCGTATAATAAACAGAGCGTATGATGAAAAAGATTATTAAAAGACTGAAAAACAGCAGACTGATCCAGCTTCTTCTGGCTTGCCTGGTTCTCTTGATTTTTACTTTATTTTACTTTTTCTATAACCAGTTCCGGCAGGCTCAATATCTTTATGTCTTCGGGCCGGTTCTTAAAAACATCAACTACCCGGATACCCCTTACTACTATGCTCCCTATTGGGTAAATGATGTTATCCGGGTAAATGATCGGGATTTATCGCCCTTTGGCAGTGCCAATGCCGTAATTGTCGACAAAGAATTTGTTCCGGGAAACTACCTGACTTTATTAGTCAAAGTCCGGACTATAAAAGACCGCTCCGGTCATTTCCTTTTCCGTAACAAACCTTTGGCTGTGGGTAGTGTTTTGGAATTGAGATTCCCGAAGACTAATGTAAATATGATCGTTCTTTCCATGGAAAATAAGACTCCAATTTATAAATATAAAATACTTGTTTTGGATACTATTTTTAAGGAAATTGATCCCTGGAGAACTGAAATGGTTCCGGAAGGCAGCCTGATTAAGAATAATAAGGGAATGACTATCGCCAAATTTATCAGTAAAAAAATCAGTTTAGCCGAATTATCAGGACAGAATGACCGAGGGCAGCGGGTAGTGACTATCGATCCCTTGAAAAGAGATATGGATGTTAGAATCGAAATATTGGTTAAGGAAATTGACGGCGAATATTATTTCCAGGATTTGAGTAAGGTTAAAGCAAATCAGAGTGTCTTTATACCCTGGAATGAAGGTGATTTAAATCATTTCATCCGCTCGATTGTTGAGGTAAAAGATGTCAGCAATAAACTTTAATCCCCTCTGATTTTATAGATGAAATCATCCCCTTCGGGTATGGAGACTTCCGGAAGCGGCAGACGGTATTCTTTGAGGAAATATGAAAGGCAGTCGGAGGATGCCTCTGTTTCAGCCTGATACTCTTTACAGATGAGAAATATCCATGGGGTGCGCTGCAGGTTCTGGTCGATCCAGTTGCCCCGGTCATTCAGGTCAGCCAGTTTTTTGCCTGCCAGTTTTTCCAGAGCCCAGTAGTAGGAGGTAGCGTGGTGGTTGAATCTTTCGAAAGGGGTTATGACAAAGACGGAAAAATCTTTGTTTTCAGCCTGTTTTAAGATGAGGCTGGCGGTTTTGAATGGTGAGGTAAAAGCGGACATATCCGCTGATTTGATGATAGTTGAGAAGCCGGAAAGATTGGAAAAAGCATAAATAACCATAAGCAAAATAGAGACGATTTTGAAATGAAGCGGTGAAGCGGGTTGGGTGAAGCGGTTGGATAGAAAGCCCCAGATTAGAAAGATCACTGGATAAAGGGCAGCCAGGCGGTAGACTTCCGGCTTGTCCTGCCAGATGACGGTCGAAACCAAAGCTGTGATAATCATCCAGGATAAAATCCGGCCGTCAAAAACCTGCCTGCCTGATTTTTTAATTGACAGAAAAAGAGCACTTAGCCATAGCGGCAACATCAAAATAACCGGCAGATTAAAGTTAAAGAGCGAATCGGATAGAAGTTGCATGTGAGAAATAACCGGCTGAATAAAATTCCCCCAAGACAAACCGATATATGGTGTCCTGCCGCCTAAAACCTGCAAAAAGTATTCAAGTGAGGGATAACCGTGTGTTGCTTCAAAGATAATTACAGGTAAATAAAATATAAATCCAAAACTTAGAGTCAGAATGATAATCTGTAAAAAAGCATTCTGCCGCTTCCCTCCCCTGATTGCCAGATAGGCTTTGGTCCAAAGAAAAAGCATGAGCGGCAGAATGAGGATTGATGAGACATACATCAGGCTGAAAAAAAAGACGGGCCAGGAAAGCAGCAGTAATTTTAAAGATGAGCGTTTAATTGCCTTTTGGATCAAATATAAAGCCAGGATGACAAAAAGGGGCACCAGATGGACTTCCCAGATATTCCTGGAATATTGAGTCATGGTCAGTGACAGGCTATAAAAAAACGCGGTTAAAAGAGCAGGACGTTTTCCCCAAAGTTCTTCGGCTAATAAATAAATCAGGTAGACGGTTAAGATGCCGCCAGCGGCAAAAACAGCCGAGACGGTCAGTTCATTGCCGAAAAGGTAATAAAGCCCGGCAATCAGGTAATAATAAGTCGGTGACAGGAGGTTGATTTGCCAGATGGAAGTTAAAGGCCCGACTAAGAGGAGATGGCCGTCATTGATAATTCTGTCGGCCAGAAGATAGGCGGCTGCCTGGTCTGTCTCCAATGAAAGGGTCTCTTCAAAGCGGTAAAGCCGGAGGGAAGCGGCCAGGACGATGATCAGTAACAGCAGAATTTTGAATTTCATTTTTTAAAAATAGAAAAGCTGATTTAAATAACCCCAATATAGATAGCCTGAAAAGATCATAAAAAGACATAATATCAGAATTTCAATTATTTTATTTCCGGTTCGGCGAAAAAGCAGAAAGAAAGTGAAGGCCGGCAGCGCGTAGCGTGATTCAATTAGCCAGATGGTTGCCAGTGACATAATTGATAAAGGATAAATTATATAATATTTTCTTTTAAGTAAAGACTGAAAACATAAAGTTAAAAGAGCCAAAATAGCGGCCATCAGAAACAGGAATTTTCCTATCCCCTGCTTTGCGGACATCAGAACAAGATTTCTCAGATGCTCGGGAAACTGGTTCCAGGGATGGGAGGAATGAAAAGCAAACCAGCTGACCGTAAGAAATAATAACGCGGCCAATATGAGGCCGGGATATTTTTTAAGGGAAAAGAAGATTTGAGGCATGGTTTTTAAGATTAGCGGTAGGAAAAGAATAAAAAACAAAAATAATGCCCAGTAGAGATTGCCCAGGGAGAGGAAAAAGTCAGGATGGGCGCTTTGTGTGCCGATGGCCACTCCCCGATTGGCGATCATAAAAATAATAAACAGCAACAGTGTCAGGAAATTCAACCAATTTTGCCGAAGGCATAGTTTCCAATTGAGAGTCTGGCCTCTTATAAACGGCAGCAGCATGAACAGAGGCAGCCAGACGATATAAATCTGCTTGGTGGCCACCGTCATCAGCAAAAATAGGGAACTGAAAAAAAAGCGTTTTTGAAAAAGAAAATAGAGAGAGATCAATAAAAGCAAAACAGCCAGGTTTTCAACGTAAAGAAGGAAGCGGTATGGAAAAAATACGGGTAAAAAAGCAAATTGGGCGGTTTTAAGAACGGAATTATTAAAATCTAAAAGACTGGATAATTTATAAAAAATAATGATGGAGAAAAGACTAAAGATGAAGCTGACGGTTCTTAATATTTGCACGGAATCAGTCTTTAAAATTTTTGCCGACCAGGAGAGTGTCAGATGATAGAGCGGGATGACCGATATATTTTCATAAACGCGGTAATTTCCCTCATAGAAAAGTTTTATCTGTCCGTAATGGGCTGATTCATCGTCATACAGAGGAATAAGGGAAATATTCTTAAAAAGCAGAATGAACAAAAGTAAAATCAGCAATAACCTAATTTTATCTATTGATTTAAACAATTTACCCTATCCGCTTGCTTAAATAGTTTGCGCCCTCCTCGAGAAAGAAGGATCGTACATCTTTTATAATTTTTCCCTGTTTTTGCTCCGATTTTTCCGTAAAGTAAGGTTTCAGCTCAGGCAGCTTTTTCAATGCTTTAGCGCATTCACTCCAAAAGATAAAATCATCAAAATGAACTCCAAATTTGTTATGGACTAAAGTCAGTAATTCGGGTACCGTAAATTTTTTTCTTTTAAGAAGAATATAGACGTCATAAAGATCTTTGCTATGATTGCGGTCGATCAGTGCCATGGTTTTATTGGCTGCCATATCCGGAAGAGAATCAATCAGCAGTCCGCGGTATTTTATTAGTTTGGCAAGCCGTTTTTTTTCATGGTTATAATGGACAAATTCAAAACGTGTTTCCGGCTTAGTGGCATGTATCACGAATTCCCATCGGTCATGAATTTTAACCTCTTCCAGTTCTTCGATTTTTAAGGATTTTTTTACTGCTGTTAAAAAATTGGCTAAATCCTGATAACTGAAAGGAGAATCGCTGAAAAAATCCAAATCATATGAATAGCGGTGTTTCAGGTAATAATGGGATAAAAGTGTTCCGCCCGTCCAGTAAAACTTTTCCGAAAGGCCAGAACCGGCGAAAATATCCAGGATTGTTTCTTGTTGAGGAGTCAGGATCATTTTGACTGTTTCAAATAATAGTCAATCAGGAGAAATTTGCCGGGATCGAGTTCTTTTTTAATTCCGGGCAGGTGTTTTTTTAGTTTAGCTTTGGGAATTCCTGTTAAATCATTATAATTAATTTTTCGGATCAGATATAATTCCCACTCACTGTTGGTAACAGGTTTCCAATTGTTATCTAAATTATAGTCCCAGATGCGCGGTTTCATTCGCCTTAATTATACACTAAAGTAGAATTCACGGGATGGGAGACAAATGAGACGGATGGATTATAATTACATTCATCTCTCAATAAATATGCATTTTAGCGAATATCAGCGGATTGAGAAATGGGAAAACCGCCATTTTTGGTACCGGGCCATGGAGGAGCAGGTATTGGAGCTGATGGCTAAGCAGTCTATAACGGCCGGAAAAATATTGGATGCCGGTTGCGGCACCGGCGGCTTTTCGGCGAAATTAATGGAATTCGGAGAAGTTTACGCGGTTGATATTAATCCGGTGGCCATTAAACATGCCCGGAAAAAAGGCTTGCCGCATCTTTCCCGGGCTTCGATTGACAAGCTGCCCTACCCTGCCGATTTTTTCGAGACAGTTCTCTGCCTTGATGTTCTATACCATGAACAGGTGAAGGACGATTTAAAGGCATTACAGGAGCTTTATAGGGTCTTAAAACCGGGTGGTCTGCTAATCCTTCGTCTGCCGGCTTTTGAAGCTCTTCGGGGAGCACATGATGTGGTGGTTAGGACCAGACACCGCTATACCGTAGCGGAGGTCCGTCTGAAGCTTTCTAAAACCGGCTTTTCCATAAAAAAAATAAGCTATGTCAATTTCCTTCTGAGCCTGCTTTTATTGGTTAAAAGAAGCCTGGAACGGCGAAAAAATAGCCATTATTTCCATTCCGATACCGCTCCCCTGCCCCCTCTTTTAAATGAAATGTTTTACCGGATTTTGAAAAGCGAAAATAAACTTCTAAATTTCCTCAACCTGCCGTTCGGTTCTTCCCTGTTGGCGCTTGCCGTGAAATAAGAAGGAGCCGGGCTTTGTATATCGAAAAAAATTATGCTATCTTTAGCTTATGAAATTGAATAAGAATCAGATTAACAGGGTAAAAAAAGCCGGAGTATCTCTGGTTTATTTATTTGGTTCCCAGGTAGAAAAAAAGCAATCAGCTTTCAGCGATATAGATATTGGTGTAGTGTTTGACAATACTGAGATTTTGAAAGAATCTTTAAATTCCGTCTATAACGGGCTTTACGACATATTTACCGATTTGTATCCGGGAAAACAGGTTGATATTGTTTTTTTGCAAAAAGCCCCTCTTGAGCTGAGATTTGACGTAATCAGACATGGAAAAACGATATATACCAGTTCTATTGATGATCAATTAAACTTTGAAGAAAAGACAATACTCTCTTATGCTGATTTTAAACCGATCTTAGAGAAATTTAACAGGGCAGTACTCAACCGTCAATGATGCAAACAAAAAGAATTAATAAAAAATCCGGAAAAATTTAATCTTCAGGTTGAATAACAATCTTTTCTGATCTCCAATAACTTCTTATTTGCCGGAAATAGACAAGGGCAAAGATTAGCGTGAGAATAATCGAGATAAGCGGATTTTTGCTGACGTTTATTAAAGGAATGCCTGTCAATCCGTAAAAAAAAGAAAGGTTGGTAAAATTAATCAATTCGCTCATCAGAAGAAGGATGATGGTGTGAAGATTCGGATTTCTCAAAAAAAGCATAAGGCTTAATATGACCGGTATATAAAAATGGTTTTCATGAACTGCCGGAGAGATCATGAAGTAGCTAAAAAAGACAAGCTGGCCGCTCAACAGGAAGAAATTAAATCCTGACCGATTTTTCAATTTTCGGGTAAATTGAATCAGGATTCCCGTATAAACCAGCAGAAAAATCAGTCGTCCGCTAAACATCAACGAATAGAAGGGATTGTTTTTGCTTATTTCTAAAAAATATACTCCTGCCTGGTTCGGCAGCGCCCTCCCGGATGATATCAGGTATTGGGTTACCAGCCAGGGCAGATTGAGGGCAGCAGACAGGATGGGATCGTTCAAAGCACCTGACAGGAATAATTTTAAAGTGGTGACAGGATCAGCTTTAAACCAAATTAATATAAATTGGGGAACGATCATGCCTACTAGGAAAATCCCCGGTTTGAATAGCCCGTTTTTGCCTTTT
Organism: Candidatus Gottesmanbacteria bacterium RIFCSPLOWO2_01_FULL_42_22; assembly: GCA_001779315.1. Classification (GTDB taxonomy): domain Bacteria; phylum Patescibacteriota; class Microgenomatia; order 2-02-FULL-39-11; family 2-02-FULL-39-11; genus GWA2-43-14. The sequence goes on from MFJU01000035.1 coordinate 54,690, forward strand.
TGGGAAAAAAAGAGATAAACAAGGATAAGCGGCAGGAGGATGACAGGTTGCCATTTGAAAAAACAAGCCAAACCGAATAAAAGTCCGGCCGGGAAATGTTTATTTCTGGAGAGCAAAAACAGTGATCCGATCAGCTGGGGCAGGAAAAAGACATCAGTATAACCTAAACCCTGCGAATTGATGATTAATGAGGGAAGTCCGAGATAAACAACCGCTGTGATCAAGCCGGGATGAAAGATCAATAAAACTGCCAATCCCAAAAGATAAAATGAGAAAACGGTGATTTTAAAAAGGAGGTGAGGATTAATATTTACGGGAGCTATTCTGCCTAAAACGTAGACTATCAGAAAATGCCCCGGAGGATAGGTAGCCGGATAGAAGACACCGCAGCGGTAATTCAAACACTCCGGAAAAAGGGAAGAATCAGGATTTGTGCGGACATAATTTATAAGTCTCGTCCAGTTATCGACATCACCGGTGCCTTTGGCCGGCAACAGGCGGATATTAAGAATTAAGAGGAAAATAATCAGCGTGATATAAACAAGCTTTCGCGTATAGCCTCCGTAAGAAAGTTAATTTTTTTCCGATTCCCCAAAACTGACCAGAGAATCAGTCTGATTAATGACCCGAAAGCAAAAATAAACAGGGAAAGTATGACATAAAGCTGATTATGGTATTTCCCGAGAATTTTTTTTAATGATTTGACATAAAGAGAGCCGTCTGTTTGCCCGCCGGTTGAAGCATGGGGAAAATGAAAAGCTGCGGCAGCAGGTTGGTAGATAATTTCAAAGCCGGCCCGCTTTATCCTGCGGCAGAGGTCAACATCCTCAAAATAAAGGAAAAAGCGCTCATCAAATCCGCCGGCCAGACGGTAGGCTTTTTTCTGAAACAGCCAGCAAATAGCCGCTGCTGCGGAGACTTTTTGTTTTTTCTGATAGAGGAGTTTATCCGAAAACGGTAAGCGGAAAATAGAGGGAAACAGCCGGTAAAGGAAACTTTGTTCCAGAAATATCTGCCACAAGGAAGGTATCGGCAGGATTGTTTCCTGTGTTTGATCGTTAATTAATATCCGCGGAGCAATGATGCCTATTCTGTCAGCTGTTTCCTTTATCAGGATTTTAAGGGAATTGTCTTTTAGCTCCACATCCGGGCAGAGCAGAAGAACCCATTTATTTTTCACTGTTTCCATGGCCGAATTGACGGCTGTCCCCAAACCGCCGTTTTCAGAAAGATTCAGAATTTTTATGCCTTTCTTTAAATTGACCGGCAGGGAAAGCGAAGTAGCATTGGCAACGACAATTGTTTCCGTTTTTAATCCAGCTTTATGGCATGCCAGCTTTAAAGCTTTCAGACAGCGGGGTAATAATTTCTTGTCATTCTCTACCGCGACAATAATAACTGAAATTTCCATTCTCAATTTTTTAAAAGTTTAATTAAATATTTTTTTTGAGCCGGCCAGCTTTGAGACAGAGCCTCTTTTATCCTGGCTGATTTAAGAGAGGGGTTTTCTTCCGTCACCGCTTTTTTGAGATTGAGTATAAATTCGCGGTCTGTTTTTGACCAGTAGAGTAAGCGTCTGTCTGCCTGATTTTTAAGAGCAGGCAGGCTGGTTGAAACAACAGGTAAGCCAAAGCGGAAATATTCGTTGACTTTGACTGGATAAGCATATCGGCCGTAAGTATCGGTTTTATACGGGATAAGTCCGGCTGAGAAATTGGCCAGATATGAGTCAAGTTCATGATCTTTTTTATAACCTAAATAATGAAAATTAGACAATGGTAATTTAGTTTGTGCTTGGCCGATAAAAACAAAGGAATATTGGGGATAGGCTTTTAAAAGTGAGATCAGAAATTCAGGATCCGTCCTCCAATCGTATAGACCGCCGGCAAAACCGACATATGGCGGTTTCAACCGCGCCAAATCCTCCGGTATCCTCCCCGCGATTTTATTTTCTGAAGGAAAATCTATAGGTGTGGGAAAATGAACGACTTTTGGATGAAGTTTGCGGTAGCGTTCATATAAAGGCCAAGATGAGGTGATTACCAGACCGGCTTTTTTCAAAAACTGTTTTTCAAGATAGCGGAAGTGTCGTTGTGAACTGGGATGTTTCCAGGCCGGCAGGGACGGATAATCATCCACAACAAAATAAATAATTTTGGCAGCCTTACCCAAAATCTCAGGCAAAAACACGGCTTCCGGGGTAAAGGTAAGCAGAATTGTTTGTTTTAAACTGTTTTTTATATCCCTCGGTAAAATCAGCCGGTTGAAGCCATGATTCAGGCGATTTAGCCATAGACACTGCCGGGCAGAGGGAAGACCGAACGAGTGGATAATTTTTAAGTGATGGTTTATTCTTTCAACAAGGGAGTAGCGGCCTATCAGAAGATGAAGGAGGTTTTTAAAGCGGGGATATTCCACCCCCGTCACCTCAAAGCTGTCAGAGAGTTTCCGGCAGACAGCCTCTTCGATCCGGGGTAATCCTTCCTGAAAGGTACCGCCGATTAAAACTAATAAGGGTGTCATCAAACTCCATATGAATATACTTTATGTCAATAAATTTTTCCATCTGGTCGGAGGTGTGGAAAGATATTTTCTGGAATTGGATCGGCTCATGAGGAAAAAAGGCCATCAAACAAGCCTTTTTTACATGCAGCATCCCCTGAACAACCGCTCCAAATGGCAAAAATACAGCGTCAGCCAAATCTCATTCCATGATCCGGGATTGACAAAAAGATGGCGGCAATTGGCCAGACTGTTCTATTCAATCGAAGCGCGTTCAAAAATTAGCGCTCTGATTGAAGAAACTTCTCCTGATATTGTTCATCTGCACACCATCTATCATCATCTCTCCCCCTCTATCATTTTGGCTGTTAAAAAAAGAAATCTCCCCCTTATCCAGAATCTGGGCGATTACCATCTGGTATCGGCCAATTACAATCTTTTCCATAACGGAGCGATTTGCGAAATCTCCCAAGGGGGGAAATTTTATAAGGCTTTTTTCCACCGCTGTGTCAAAAATTCATATTATTACTCTTTGGTTGAATCAGCCGAGAAATATCTTCAGGCACTTTTAGGTTGGGAAAAAGGACTGGTTGATCTCTTTATCGTGCCTTCGCTTTTTATGAAAAATAAACTGCTTGAATACGGTCTTCCGGAAAACAAAATCACCTGCCTTCCTCATTTTATTGATACCGGTAAATATAAATATTCCGGCAGACAGGGCAGCTATCTTCTTTATTTTGGCCGGCTTTCCGAGGAAAAAGGACTGAAATTTCTTCTGGAAGTTATGAAAGAGCTGCCGCAAATCAAATTGAAGATTGCCGGTACCGGTCCTGAAGAGGATAACCTGAAGGATTTCGTCCGTGGGCATAAATTGAAAAACGTCACTTTCCTGGGATTTCTTGAAGGTCAAAACCTGATAAAAACAATTGCCGGAAGCTTGGCGGTTATCGTTCCTTCGCTTTGGCCGGAGGTTTTCGGCATGTCAGTTTTGGAGGCTTATTCTTTGGGCAAACCGGTCATTGCCGCCGATTCAGGCGCCCTTCCTGAATTGGTTAAGGATAATCGGACCGGTTTTCTATTTAAAACTGCCGATAAAGAAGATATTCTGGAAAAAATAAAATTTTTGCTTAATCAGCCTGCCCTTATTAAAAAGATGGGAAAAGAAGCGTTAAAAATTGCTGGTGAAGACTACAGTCCCGAACTACACTACCGGAAAATTATGAAAATTTACGGAAATTTTGCCGCTGGGAAGAAATTAAAAGGCAATTTCAGTCCCGGGAAGGGATTTTTTTAAATTGTTTATGGACTCCTGGTCGATCTGATTTCCCAAAAGGTCCAAAACTTTCAAATTAGTCATGTTTTTTAAGACTTCAGGCACGCTTGTCAGCTGGTTATCACTCAAATATAAAACGCCCAAACCGCTCAGCTGTCCGACGGCTGCCGGCATTCTGCTGAATTTATTATTGCCTAAGAATAATGACCAAAGCCCGGACAGATTTCCGATTGTCTCAGGCAATTCGCTTAAATTATTGTAACTTAACTCCAAAGATTCCAGGGTTTTTAGGTTGCCGATTTCGGGAGGAAGAATGTTTATGCTATTCCAACTGACATTGAGATCGGTCAAAGCAGGCAATTGGTCTATGCCTATCGGAATTTCCGTAATTTGATTGGCGGAGAGGTCGATACGGGTTAAGGAAGGCATTTCCAGCAAAACCGGCGGGAACTGCTCAATTTTATTATCGTTGAGGATTATTTCCTTAAGTCTGGTTAAATTAGCCGTCTGAGACGGTAAAGAAGTCAAAAAATTATAGCTTAAGTCTAAATATTCCAGATTGGTCAGGGTAAATACTTCATCCAATACGGTTTCCAAACTCCGTTTTGAGAGGTTTAGTTTGCAGACAGCCGCCGGATTTTCCAAAGCTTTGTCCAAAGAATCAAAATCATATAGTGTTTCATCACTGCAATTTGAAGAAGTAATAGGATTTTCCTGCTGAACAGATACCTCGTCGGTGGCATTGGGGTTTTGGAAATAAACATAGGCAATTCCGGCAATGATCGAGAGAATTACGAAAACTGTTGTTAAAAGAAGATATTTTTTTTCGCTCATAACGCTCATAAATTTAGTATAGCATAGAATAAAATAAGCATGTCAAGCTTAAAAAACAGACGGAAGTTCAATTTGCTGAAGCAGAGGCAGTTTCGGTAATTGCGGCGCTTCTTTGAAGGGATTGTTTTTCATATGCAGCACTTCGAGATTTTTTAATCCATTAATGACAGAAGGTATCTCTGAAAAGAGGTTGTCATTTAAATATAATTCCCGAATGGGTACACGATTTAAATTAGCTGGTAAGTCTTTCAGCTGATTGCCGGTTAATTCCAGACTCTTTAAATTTTCCAAATCCCCCATCGAATCCGGCAACGAAGCCAGCTGGTTCCGGTTCAAAGACAGGAAGTTTAATTGTTTAAGCTCTCCGATTGACAGAGGTATGCCGGTCAGCCGGTTAAAGCCCAGTTCCAGTTTGGCCAACGAGGCAAGCTTAGTCAAAACCGGCGGCATTTCCGTAAACAGATTGTCGCCAAGGTCAATTTCCTTAAGTTTTTTCAGATTTTCCAGTCCATCCGGCAAACTTGTCAGACGGTTGCCGTGAAGATCGAGGATTTCCAGATTGGTTAAAAGCAGCAGTTTATCGGGAAAGTCGGTCAGATTTTGGCCGGCGGCTGAATAGCGGCAGATTTTTTCAGGGTTGGCCAGGACGTCATTAATATCCCGGTAGACTGTCAGATCGCTGCATTTATCAGGATTAAAGGCTTCAGAAGGTTTGGATTGCTTATTTAAAAACAAATCTTCGGCAAAATGTTGGTAAAGCGTGGAAACCCGGCTGACATAAAGAATTGATGACAGGCTGATCAATAGTATAATGGCAGAAAGCCAATCAACATTTCTGGTCAGTTTTTTCATCAAATACATATGTGCGGTATTGCCGGCAAATTGCATTTTAAACCCCATAAATTCGGGAGGCAAGCAGAATTATCCCGGATAAAAAAAACACTGCAAATTCTTAAACACCGCGGGCCGGATGACCGGGGTTACTTTCTCGGGCAGAATATCTGGTTAGCTGCTGCCCGTTTGGCTATTATCGATTTGTCCCCGAAAGCGCACCAGCCGATGGTTTCCCGTGACGGCAATCTGGTTTTGGTTTTTAACGGTGAAATTTATAATTACCGGGAGATACGGAAAACACTTAAAGACAGGTATAATTTTAATTCTGAAAGCGATACGGAAGTACTGTTGGCTCTTTACCGGGAATACGGAGTCGATTGCCTTAAGTTTCTGCGGGGTATGTTTGCTTTTGCCCTGTGGGATAAAAGATTAAGCCGCCTTTTTCTGGCGCGGGACCGTTTGGGAAAAAAACCTCTGAAATATCATATTGACGGCAAATTTCTGGTTTTTGCTTCCGAACTTAAGGCTTTTATCAATTCTCCCGGAGTCCCGAAAGAAATTGATTATCAGGCTCTTTCGGATTTTATCTCCCTAGGTTACGTGCCTTCCCCTAATACCGGTTTTAAACAGATAAAAAAACTTCCTGCTGCCCATTATCTTTTAGCTGATGCTTCAGGCCGGATATTTATTAATCGTTATTGGCAGCCCCAATATGAACCAAAATTTGATATGCCCCAAGCCGACAGATTAACTTTGATTAAGAATAGTTTGACTGAAAGCATAAGGTTGCGCTTAAGAAGCGATGTGCCTCTGGGTTTTCACCTGTCAGGAGGTACTGATTCAACTTTAATTGCAGCTTTAGGATCAAGGATTGCCAAAAAGAAAATAAAAACCTTTACCGTCGGTTTTGAATACGGATATATGGATGAATCAGAAAACGCGCGTGAGACAGCTCTATTGATTGGGAGTGAACATCATGAAATAACAGTCAAAGAAGACAGTCTTAATCATTTACCCGAAATCATCAGGGCATATGAAGAGCCTTTTGCCGATGCTTCAATACTGCCAACCTGGGCTTTAATGAAAGAAACCGCAAAATACGTGACCGTCGCTC
>MFJU01000035.1:61254-116544 GCA_001779315.1 Candidatus Gottesmanbacteria bacterium RIFCSPLOWO2_01_FULL_42_22
GATGGCGGTGACGAAACATTCGCCGGTTACCCCCGCTATCTCTTTTACCTTTATTATCCGTACCTCCATCTTCTGCCGGCCGGTTTATTGGCCTCTTTTTTCTCCGGTCTTTATAAATTCAGATCTAACCGCAATTTTTCCCTTCTGGCTGACAAATATTTGCCCTCATTGAAAATGAGGAAGTTTGCAGGCTATCTTTCCACGGTTGAATGGGTAAGCGGAATTCAAAAGAAAAAGCTGCTTCTGCAAAAAATCCCGGATCGGTCCGACGTACGTCGGACTCCCGGATCGAAAAGCCTGGATGGGATTCTGCGTTTTGATTCTTTGACATATTTGCCGGATTATCTTTTGGTCAAGACTGATATTGCCTCGATGCACCACTCCCTGGAAGTCCGCTCTCCGTTTCTTGATCATCTATTTTTTGAGACTGCCGCCAGATTGCCTGAAAGTGACAAAATCCGGGGACTGACCTCGAAATATTTATTGAGAAAGCTCCTGAAAGAAGTCCTGCCGCAAGTAAAACTCAAAAGAAAACACGGTTTCCTGCCGCCACTTTCCTCATGGTTCAGGGGAAAATACAGCCGGCAACTGAAAGATGAAATAACCGATGCCAATTTCCGTGCAATTTCTTATCTTAATCATCCATACGTTGACAGGCTTTACCGGGAACATTTATCATGCCGGCATGACCATTCGGGAATACTTTGGACTTTACTATGCTTGAAAAACTGGCACCGCCAATTCGCTTTTTAGCCTCGCTCCTGATATTTTTCACTCTTATCATTCTTACACCCAATAAAATTATTTATTTCAGCGCCTACCCGGCAGCTGTTTTACTTTTTTATTTATCGGTACAAGATCTGCGCCGATCCCTGCTTTTAGCCATGATACTGGCTGTTTTTTCCGATGTCTATTTAGGGGCCGGTCTGTTCCGGCTGGAACCGGCCGGCTTTAATATGGGATCGGGCTGGTGGATTTCTCCGGTGACTATATTAATGCCTGTAATGCTTTTATTTTCACTGAAAGTTAAACTCAAAAAAAATCCTGCCGATATTTTTCTGCTGCTGTTTTTCGTCTGGTCGGCGCTGACTTTTACGTTTAATACCGACCAAAATTCATTTTACGGAATGATTGCCCTTTCCGAATCAGTCCTGCTCTATTTTTTATTCAGGCTTTACCTGAAGAAAGAAGACCAGCCCTTTTTAACCGCTTTGTTTTTGGCCATTTTACTTTTTCAAACATTTATCGGCCTCTGGCAATTTTATCTGGGGCGCCCCATTGGTTTAATCGCCGAATCCATCATTGCCGATAATCCGGCCGGCATCACGACAAGTGAAAACATCCGCCTTTTCAGAATTAGCGGCACTTTCGGACATCCCAATGTTCTGGCTGCTTTTCTGCTGGTTCTATACCCTTTTTTGGACTTGTTTAAAAGCATAAAATCTTGGGCAAATACTTTTAGGTCTATGGTAATTTTAGCCTTTATTTTTACTTTCAGCCGCCTGGCCTGGGTTGTTTTATTGATAGTCCATCTAATTTTCAGCTATTCGCTGCCTTACTCAATAGCCATTGACCGGTTCAGAAAAAAATTTCATTTGAACAGAAAAGCCGTCATTTATCTGTCAACGGTTTTAATCATAATTTATCTTTTATTTCCGTACATACTGCTCAGGTTTAAGACGATACCGGCTTCACTGGATGAGTTTGGATCTTTAGGGACGAGGGTAAAACTGGACCAGGAAGCAATTGCACTGATTAAAAAAAATCCACTGGTCGGTACAGGCTTAAACAAATCGCTTGAGAGTTACATCAGACAACCTTCTACTAACATCTTTGAAAACAACCCGCCCGGTATTTTTTACAAGATCCACAATACTTTTTTGGAAATAACGGCAGAGACAGGAATTCCCGGCCTTTTACTTTTCGTTCTTTTTTTAGTTTCTGTCATAAGAAGCGGTTCCGCAATATTTTCGGCTAAAGCGGCATTGCCCACTGCTGCCTATTACGGATTGTTAAGTTTGATCATCATAAGTTATGTCAACCCTTTTTTTCATACCAGCGTCTTAAAATGGCTTTTTTTGCTATCGTCTATTCTTTTGATTTAAAATATGCGGATAATGACTAAAAATTATTTGATTATTGTTTTTCTGATCTTTGTTTTTTCCGTTTTTTATTTTTTATTGAGTAGGGCGAAAAATTCAACCGATCTTTATGTCAGGGCGATTTTTGCCCCGAAAGAGGATTTGACGGTGGCTGTCCCTTATTGGGTAGCCAACAGCCTGAAAAAAGGCGACAGGGAAAAGACTGCCTTCGGTCAAACCATCGCCGAAATTACGGATATCGAATCATATGAGGGAGGAGGGCACGGCAAGCATTTGATCATGGAAATGAAAATAACTGCCCAGAGAGACCGGGCGGATAATTTCTCATATAAAAACCAGTCCCTGGCGCTTAATGAATGGGTGGATTTCAATTTCGGCAAAGTCAAGCAAAGAGGCTTAATTACCTATCTGGATGCGAAACCATCGAAATATCCCGTAAAAATGCTGCTGGTCAATCTGGTTAAAAAAAAAGAATTAACTTATATTGCCGGTCAGGTCAGGATAGGAGACGTCATGTTGAATGATAAAGGAGAAGCGATGGCGCGTGTGACCGCTCTTAAGATATCTCCTTCGGTTTTCAAGGATGCAAATCTTGCGGAAGCGGTTGATGACATCGCTCTTTCCGTGGAAATAACGGCAAAAGAGATCAACGGAATATTGTATTTCGGGGAAATAGCTAAAATTGCCGTGGGCCAGAAAATAACACTTTTTTTCAAAAATGTCACTCTTTGGGAAGCTGATATTACTTCTGTTGGCTCATTAACAGATTAATTATTCCGTAGTATTTTTTTTCTTCAGCCGGCCAATTGTATTTTTTAAAAAAAAGACTGGTATGCCGTTTCAGACTATTCCGTAAATTTTTGTCCCGGTAGAGCTTCAGCACTTTCCGGTAAAATTCGTCCGAGGTGTTTTTTTCCAGAAAGCAGATCATTTTATCCGAAAAAGTTTTCTCCAGAAGTTTGGTTTTCGTAGCGACTACCGGTATGCCGCAGGCTAAAAATTCCGTCAATTTTAGAGGCAGGATTCTTTCAGTAAAAAGGTTTTTTTTAACCAGTGTTAGCCCGATATCCGCCTTGTGGATTTCTTTAGAAATGGCTTCCAGTGATAACGGTTTTTTTATAATAATATATTTATAAATTTTCAATTTATTTATCCTATTCAGCAAATGCCGGTAATAGCTGCCCTCATTTTCGATTTTCGGGATGATGATTAACCGAAGATCAGGAATTCTTTTAATCAGGCTGGGTATCGCCTCAAGAGCTATTTCCAGATTGAATCTTTCGTCAATCGTACCCATATACATTAAGTTAAAAGAGGATAATGAGTCGGGGCGTTTCTGATATTTAAATAATTTCTGATCCGGAAAATTATTGATAACTTCAATTTTTTCCGAAGGTGCCGAATTTCTGCCGCTAAAGATTTTTTTGAATTCGGAATTGGCGGTAATTATTTTATCGGCAAAAGCAAAACAATATTTTTCCACCAGCAAAACCAGCCGCACGAGCCAATTTTCTCTTTTTAGGCGGTATTTGGTCATCAATAATTCCGGCATTGGATCATGCATATCGAGAATGATCCGGCTGCCGGAAAGCTTGGGTATAAAAGCGGTAAAAACCAAAAAATCCGGCATATTATGAACATGAATCAATAGGTATTTTCTGACAAGAGTTCTCCAGGTTAACATGCAGAAGGCAAATATGAAGAACAGGCTATATTCCAGTAAATACCAGACGAGATTAATTCTTATTCTGGGTAAAGGAAACATAACAAGACGGATATTTTTATGAACAGGTTTGTAATTTTCCCGAAGGCAGATAATATCCACCAAATGACCTTTTCGAGCCAAACTTTCCGCATATCGCCTGACCCGGGCGTCCCGGGAATAGTGGGCATAAACGACCATGGCGATTCTCATGGAGGTATTATAGCCGATTGAGCGCATCTTGCTATAGTTTGCCGGAAAAATATCAGGCTGTTGATTCAGGATTTAATAAAGAAAAATATTTTACGGTAAGTACGCCTGGCAAAATTGACCGTCAATTTATACGGGATATAGATGATTGAGTTGATGACCGAAGGGTAAAAAATGACCCTCAGTTTTTTGGGTAGAGGCTCCGGTGACAGATAAAAGATATTGCTGAAACGCTTTCTTCCGGCGCTAATTTGACCAGCCTCGCTTTCCAAAAGGTTTCCCGAAGTTAATTTTTTTATAAGTCTTAATTTATTACCTAAAGGTTTTATTTTATTAAGAAATCCAACCGGTATTGAAAAGGGATAATATTTTTCGAGAAGTAAAAAAGAAGGATAGACAAAATTCTCCAAGCGGTATTCCAAAATTTGTTTTAGCAGTCCCTGCCAATCCCCTTTCAGTTTTCGGCAAGCGGAACGCATGAGAGCCAGGCGGAAATAACCGCTGAAACTGTGATGGAAGAAATGAAGCGCCAGATAGAGGATTTGATGTTCGGCTGACAGCAGGTTAAATTTGATATTTTTATATTTAAAGATGCTTTTCCTCGCTAAAAACAATTCAGTTAATTTATTTATCTGTTTTTGGGGATAGAGGGCATCGAGGCCTGATATTTGGTTCATCAGAAATGCCGGTTCGCGGTGGATATCCAAAACAACCGGCCAAAGGGAAGTTTTTTTTATAAAAACAGTTTCCGTCGGCACTTTTTTAAAGAGTTTAAATATCGGGGAATATGAAGAATCCACGCTTTGAAAACCTCTCTTCTGAAGGGCAACCGAAGCCGTTTGGTAATCTTTCGGAGAAATGAGGAGATCACAGTCAGCATAAAGCCGTTGAGGCAGATTTTTCTGCAAAAATAAATAAAGCGGCAGGCCTTTCAGAAATACATAGTCCACTTTTTTCCGGTTAAAAGCTTGGGTTATTTTTGCCAGCTCTTTCAAATAACTGTCCGCCTGAATCAGGTAGTAATCTTTTACTCTTAGAGACTGTCCTTTTCTGGTAAAATAGGTCAGGCGGGCATGAACATTTTGCGACGGGATATGGCCGTCTGATTTAAAGTTATGGTCTCCTTTGGTTATTAGATATTTTGTTGATTTATAAATTACCCGGTGGATCATAAATTGCCTCTTTTTTTCTACCATAATTAATTCGTCTTCCTTAACTTTGTCAAAACGGCTTTTTTTGAGATGGAGGACATCTCCGGGTCTTATTATCGGCAGCATGCTGGTTCCATCCGCTTTGAGGGAAAAACGGGACATCTTGACTAATTTTTTAAGAAGTCTGTATTGCATGAAAAGCAGCGAAATTTTAACATATTAGCGCTATGAGATATATTTGGCCGGTTATTTTTTTATTGCCGGTAATTGAATCTGTCGACAGACAGCTTGGTTTAGTGATTCTGCTAACTGTCCCCCTTTTTCTTATCAGAAAAATAACTTTCGACAAAATTGACATTCCTTTTTTCCTCTTTATCGTTTGGCTTCTGATAATCCTGCCGTTTTCCCAATCTTATTATTTTTCCTTATTGGAGACGGGGCGTTATTTCGCTTATTTCCTGATTTTTGTATTAGTCCGCCGGTTACCAGAAGAAGAGAAAGGCAGTCTTCAAAGAAAATGGCCGTTCTACCTTATCTTGAACAGCCTGATTTTAATTGTGCTGTGGGGAGTTTTCATGCTGATTCCTTCTTTGCCGCAGCCCTCCGGTATGAACCTTTTCTATCCGTCATTCGGTCATAACCGTCTGGCTGCTCTGCTGATATTGGCATTGCCGGTTTTAATTTATAAAATACCTGTGCCTTTTTTGGGTGAATATGCCTCATTTTTGCTGCCGTTTCTGACCATCATGCTCTTTTTGACCGCAGGCCGCGGTGCCATTATTTCCCTTCTGTTAGGCTTAGCATTGACTGTCATTTGGCAAAGAAGAAAAGACCAAATAGACAGGTTTGCCAAAGTCTTTATTCTTTTGGGAATTGCTTTTTTATTTTCAAGCCATTTCTATTCCCAATATCTGGTAAGTTTTAGAAAACCGGAAGGCTTCTATAAACCGCTCAATTTTGAACAAAGGTTTGAGTTTTACCGCCAGGGACTCGCGTCCTTCTCGGCATCTCCGCTTTTGGGAAATGGAATGGATACTTTCAGATACCTCTCGCAGAAATTACAGTCCTTTCCTTTAAGCTGGTCATGGTACAACCATAATCATTTTCTGGATATAGCTTCCGGGACTGGTTTAACAGGCTTAATACTTTTTTTAATCTGGTTGCTATTTTCTTTCCGGGAATTAATAAAAAGCCGACCTGTAAAGGCCGGTATTGTCTGTCTTTTGGCAGCCTCCCTGATTCACAGTCAAATGGATTACGACTGGCAATACCTCTCACTTTTATTTTATTTTATTCTTATTCTAGCCTTAAATTTAGCTAAGCAAAAACCTGTGTTAAGTTTAAGCAGTAAGCCCTTTATGTCACTTTTAGCCTTTTTTATATTGGCGGCTCTTTTTTTACCCTCAAGCGAAAAATTACTAAAAGAAGCCGATAAATTAAGCGAAACAGGAAAGATAGAGGAAGCTTATGCAAAATTAAACCAAGCCCTTTTTTGGGATAAAGGTAACCGCTCAATTTATCTCAAATTAGCGGATTGGTATATAAAGAAAAGCGATTTTGAGCGTGCACATTTTTATCTGCAGGAAGCCATCAGAAAAAATCCGCAGGACAGCCATAAAGAAATACGGGAAGATTATTCTCTATATCTTAAACAGGCAGGGATGTCTTTTAGTCAGGGAGAGAGGCAGAAAGCATATGGTTATCTGAAAGCGGCCTTGGATAAATATCCCCTATACCATCGCCATTTGGAAAGAGACATACCCTCTGACGTTGATTTTTATGAATATCTGGAAAAAGCCGAAGCTAATACCGCGATTATCACTTTTTCCCCTGCTGAAATAACTTCGTTGAAGTTATAATTTTATTCTGTTGACATTCGCTTAGTATAAATCTATTCTTTAATTATGTTCGCCAGACGCGGATTTATACCGGCTGTTCTCATCTGTTTGATTTCGCTGTTAATTTCTTTAATTAAATTTGAATTGAAGTCTCCCGATAAAGTCCTGGCACAATATCCGACGATACCAGAAGATCTGACACCAACTATTGAACCTCCTGTAGTTACCATCTGCAAAGGCAATGATGTTACTAAAGTTACCTGCAATATTTCAGGAGGGGCCAGTAAGCTCTATGTAGTAGGCGTTACCTATAGGAATAATGTCAGTGTCAGTAATATTAGCGGAGTTGCCGGTTTATCCTGGACAAAACATCTCAGGCAATGTGCTGCCAATAATGCGGCTTATCTGGAAATCTGGACGGCCTACGGTTCTCCAACCGATGGGACGATTGATATCAATTTATCGGGTGCTTCGACAGCCGTAGTCGGTTCCGTCACCCGTTACAGCGGAGCCGATCCTGCATCTCCGGTCGAGAACTGGACCAGCGCTAACACCAAAGGGGTGGCCAGCACACAGTGTAATACCGGAAGCGGCAATTCTAATCCGGCTATTCTTCCCATTACAGCCTCAACCGCAAATTCCATTTTATATGTAATGACCAATGTCAGAAGTAAGATAATTACGAATGCTGATCCGGATTACAGCCAGATTGCTTCTGATGATGCCGGCAGCGGTACCAATAGCTATATCCATGACCGGGTTTTTCCCTCTGCCGGAGTGGACAATGTCAGCCATACTTTAGACGGAACTGCCGACTGGCTGATTGCCGGTATAGTCGTTAGACCCCAGCCGGTAGTACCGACACCGACCAAAACTAAGATATACGGCTGGGTTTACCAGGAAACAAATAATAATATTGACCGTTCAGCCGCTGAAGCGGAAGGTTTGCTCGGCGGGATAGGCCTTAATCTTTACGGTCCGATTAATAATTCGACCACCTCACAGGGTACTCCTCTGGCCGGATTACTCGGAAATTATCGTTTTTCTAATTTAAATGACGGAATTTATACCGTTGACATGTTATCGGTTCCGGGCAACATGACTTTTTTTCCGTATTACACCAATCCGCAGGTAGGCATTATTGTTAACGGAACGGAAGTCATTGTTGATTTCCCTCTGATTACCATCACACCGACCGGATCACCATCCCCGACGGATCCTTTTCCGTCCAATTCCCCGACACCGACTCAAAGTGATATCACTCCGACAGAACAAGTTACACCGACCTCCATGATCACTCCACCGGAAACATGCTTAACTCTGCCCACCCCCGATTTAGTCGCACCGGATCATGATGTATGTCTTGGTTATAAACCGACATTTTCTGCCAATGTAGCAGATCCCAACGGCGATAATGTCTGGTCGCATTTCTTTTTAGGCGACTGGCAAATAAACGGCAATATAGCTGCGGCAACAGGAGGGTTAAGCAGTTTTAGCCCTTCGGAATCGGATCTTAATTTATCGGACAGTTTTTGGTGGACGGCCGTGACACAATCTTCATCCTGTCCCAATTCCGCTTCTGCCCCGTCAAGACTGTTAACACTGGATTATACGCCTCCGGCCCAACCGGAACCGCCTGTATGTTTACTGGACTACCAGAATTATGTGACTGGAGAATCGTTTTTTACCTGTAGTTGGAATGAACCCTTGTCTTCCGGTTGCGGTGTACCGGTTGATTACCGGCCGTATTTCTGGAGTACTCCTGGTGACGGTACTCTCCCCTGGGATCCGGGCTGGATCGGAAATCAGAATTCGGTGACAGTGGTAATCGAGGACGGACGGGAACTCTATGCCCAGCTAATAGTAAAAGATTCGGCCGGCAATATTTCGGTAGCCTCTCAGATTGGTGGTCCTTTTACCGCACCTAGGATTAATTACGGAGCCACTCCTACTAGCGGTGTTTTGCCGACTGTCACTCCGACTCCGACTAATACTTTGACTCCCACACCCGGTCCGTGGATGCAGCTTAAAGGCGGCGATGCATATCAGCCGAATATCATGCAGCCTGTACCGTTGGGTAAATATTTTCTCGATCTGATGCCTACACCGGCGGAAAATCCCAATTCTTTTGGATTAGTCTGGACAAATAGCGGCGGTGGTAATTTCGGCTACGGTTTAGTTTCACCCCAAAATTGGCAGGCTGAGGCATCCTTTACCAACGCTTATTCCTTCAGTTATTATTGGGAAGCTTTGAAAAATAAGGCCAAAGAAATTGACAATTCGATTGTCGGGATTAAATAATTTACGATAATAATATATGAAATTTGATTTATCATCAGAATATATAATCAGTTGACGGGGTCGGTGCGATAACCGAATTATGAAATTAACAAAAATAAAAAAATATCTTCCTCATATTTTCGCTTTGATTGCTGTTTTAATATTTAGTCCATTGATATTCAGAGCGGTTATCGCCAAGGCTGCTGTTTCTCTGCAGCAGACCGTTAGCGGATCGTTAGGTGATGGCGGTGGGACGTCTTTTAAATTGACTTCATGGACTCCGGCAGCAAATGAACTTATTCTAGTGGCTGTGTCCATGAGAAATAATTCGGGTGGTGACCCCACCGTCAGCGGAAACGGTTTGGCCTTCGTTCAGGTTGCTAAATCATCCAATGGCAGGATACCAGTTATGAGTACTTATCTTTTCCGGGCAATGGGGTCATCGCCAACATCAGGACAAATTACGGTAAATACTCCGGGAAACAGTAATCCGGTGTTTGCCGTGGCCAGCAAATTTAACGGTGTGGATACATCAGGTACCAACGGTTCAGGAGCTATTGAAGCTTTTGTTACAAATAATGCCGGGACAACTGACAATGATGATATGAAAACGGCAATAACTTCTTTAACTAATAATACCTGGGCATACAGCGCCGGTTATCACCGGAACACTAATTTTACCTTACCATCAGGTGAAAGCGCCATTTCCATAAATAATATAAGCGGTACGGGAGGCGATACAGTTTATTTATCAACATGGTACGAATCAGTCACCAACCCAGGTACTGTTACGGTGGGGGCGGATATTGATTTAAGCGGAACTACACCATGGTCAACTGTCGCGGTGATAATAAAATCACCGGCCGCGCTTACTCCGACGGTTACCCCCATACCTACGGCAACATCGACACCCGAACCTACCCCTACCGTTATCAAAGATTTAGACGCCGAAAATTCAATTTATTCATACTCCGGTTCAAGTTATTACTCTTTGGATCCCAATTTCGACGGCAGCCGGACCATACAGGATGATGTGACTGTCTTTTTAATTTCAGGCACACTGGAAATAACGGAGAATTTTATCTTAACCAATCCGAATGATGTTGTTGCTTTTATCGTCAATGGAAATATCCAGATAGGCGGTTCAGTCACCGAGTTAGCCGGTCTTTATATCAGCAGTCAGACTATCAGTTTTGCTTCTGCAAATCAGCCGATTACCATCAACGGCATGATGTATGCTAAGAAATTCAATTTAGGTAGAACTTATGCCGATTCTAATCTGCCGGCCTATCAGTTTATCTATCAGCCTCAATATTTAATCAGATTACTGCCCTATTTAGGCAGAGCCAGGATTAACTGGCAGGATTTGACACCTTGATGAAGAAATTAATGATAAAAGCAGGGAGCCAATGGGACCGTGGACAAGTTGTACTGATATTGGTCCTTCTGACGGTTGTCGGGTTGACTATCGGTTTATCCTTGATATCCAGGACAATTACCGATGTCAGGATATCATCGCAAATTGAGCAGTCAAGCCGGGCTTTTTCAGCTGCTGAGGCCGGTATAGAAACAGCCCTGTCCAGTAATATTGCCGTGGGGCCCACCGGAACAGTCAATTTGCCCGGAGCCACCGCTAATTATGCCGTCAAAACAATCGGAGGTAATACAGACACCCTGCTTCTTCCGCTTACACAGGAGGGTGATACCCAAAATGTCTGGCTGATAGGACATAATGATGACGATTCTTTAAATGAAGCAGGTATTGCTTATCCGGTTGATCAGACTTTGGAAATATGCTGGGGTTCAAAAAGCGGTGCCAGTCCGGCCATGCTGATCTCCATTTTTTATAAAGACAGCGGTCAATATAAAATTGCCAAAAAAGTCTTTGATCCCGGAGAGGATCATCATTTTCTGCCTGCCGATGAATTTGGGCCTTATTGCGGGAGCGATTGGCCGTACAGAAAACGGATAGTGGCTGCCACCGATGCTGACAGTGTTTCTGAAGATTTTGACATCTCACCGACATCCCAATTACTCTTGCTTCGGCTGCAGCCGATATTAAGCGCCACTTCAATGGCCGTCAAGCCGGCAGCTGCCCTCCCGGCCCAGGGAAGGGTTATCACCTCAATCGGGCAAACCAATACAAATATTGTCAGGAAAATACAAGTCAATCAAAGTTATCCTGTTCTGCCGACCCTGTTGGATTATTCCTTCTTTTCGGAAAACAACTAATCGTTGACTTTAGACCCTTAGGTTTAGATACTGGATATATGGCTAAAATTATGTTGGGTATTGATATTGGAACAACTTCAATTAAAGCTGTTTCGTTATCGAGAAATAAGAATGATGTTTCCCTCTTGGCAGCCGGCAATATTCCCGCTCCCAGGGTCAATCCGGATATGGTGGCTCACAGTGATGAGCAGGTTATCGCCAATACCATAAACCAGCTGGTACATGACATGAAAGTCAATTCTGCCGGTGTGGCAGTATCCCTGCCCTCATATAAAGTCATCAATCAGGTGATTGAGATTCCAGAAATGAATGAAAAAGAAATAGAACAAAGCATCCAATGGGAAGCGGAACAGTATATACCGCTGCCGCTGTCAAAAGTCAAAATAGACTATTCCGTCATCGGCAGGAATGAGGCGACTAAAAAACTTAAAATTATTCTAGTCGCGGCACCACTTTCCCTGATAGAAAAATACATGAGAATTATCAGTCTGACGGGTTTAAATCTGTTAGCTATTGAAACGGAAATATTAGCTTCAGTCAGAAGCGTCGTCCATTCCCTGCCGACGTTGGCCAATATCATGCTTTTATCAGTCGGAGCGACCAATACGGAAATTGCGCTAATCCGCAATCAATTGCTGATTTATACCAAATCATATCCTATCGGCGGTAATACCCTGACACGGGCGGTTTCGGAAGAGTTGGGTTTTGATTATTCCCAGGCTGAAGAATATAAAAATACTTACGGCTTGGATGAAAGCAAACTTGAGGCAAAAATAAATAAAATAGTCGCCCCCTTTTTTACTAATTTGTTTTCAGAGATAGAAAAAACAATTATTTATTTTAAGGAGGAATATCTGAAGGAAGAAATCATGACCGTTGTCATCAGCGGCGGGACTGCCAAACTGCCCGGTTTAATGCTGGCAACTACCAAAAATATCGGCATAAATTCTCAAGTCAGCAATCCGTTTATCAATATCCAGGCTAATGAAACCGTTCTGAACAGTTTGACGGCTGACGCGCCAATATATACCACCAGTGTCGGTTTGGCCCTCAAGGAAATATGAGAAAAAAAAGCATTAATCTTTTAATTGAAGCAACTGAAGAAGCGGGGATTTATAAAAAGCTGAAAAAGATTATGCCGTTGGCGGCAGGAGCGTTATTGATTTTATTTATTATATTTTATGCCGGCTCATTATTTTATATCCGTTCAAATAACAGGGAATATAAACTGCTGCAATCCGAAATTAAGACTTCTGAAAAAAATATTTCCAAATACCAGTCTACGGAAGGCATTTATCTGGCTACCTTCGGCATACTCGATGTTGTTAAAAAAATATTGGAAAAAAACACTTCAGTCATTGCCGATAGTCTGCCCGAAATATTAAGCAGTAATTCGGAAGTATTCAGAATTAAGACTTTGACAGTTGACCGTCAGGGACAGGCAGTTTTTAATGTAACGGCATTTTCCCTGCCGGTTTTGGAAGCATTTGTGGATGATTTGCAGACAAAAGAAAATGAGTATGTATTTTCCGATATAAAAGCCCAGGGAATTTTAAGGGAAAAAGACGGCAGTTATACTTTGAATGTATCACTTAAATATAAAAGAAACACTGCCTTATCGGGATGAATAGTAAACTGCAAATCAGATCTCTATTGGTAAAATACGAACTGGCAATATCTTCTTTGATTGTTTGTCTCTTTGTGGCAGGCTTAACCTTAACGCTTTTGCTGCCGAATATCCAGCGCGTTTTGATCATTCATGACGATAAAAAGAAGTTGGCAGAAAGATTAACGTTATTGAAAAAAAAGGAAAACCTGCTTGCCTTGGAGAATCAGCTAAACCTGTCGGAAAATTTTAAACGGTTAAATGCTATTGTGCCGACAACCAAAGATTACGTGCTGTTGTTTTCGACACTTGATGAACTGCAAAACCGTACCGGAGTTTCCGTTACTAGAAGTGATTTTCAATTGGGAGTAGTTTCTACTTCGTCAGCTTTGCTGAAAAAACCGGCCGGTCAGATATCTTATCAGCTCCCCCTCAATTTGGAAGTTGTCGGAGATTATGTGCAAACAGAGCTTTTTTTAAGGTCACTGTCCGATCTTTCCGGAAGATTGATCACAATCGATATATTACACTTGGAAATTCAGGAGGACGGCTCCTTGCGTTCTTCAATCAAAGGCAATGCCTATTTTAATCCGCTGCCTAAATCAATCGGTAAAATAGATTCAGCTCTGCCGGAGTTTACCCGTGAATACCGGGAAATTGTCGACATGGTTAATCAGAATTTGGTATTGGATGAGGCAGCTTCCGCTAATCCTGCCAATGTAGAGCTGGGTAAGAATGATTTGTTTCAATAAGAAGAGTATTTTTATTTTGGGTGGGTTTTATTCCAGTCGTCTATTTTGCGGTGATTGCCGCCTTTGAGAATTTCCGGGACTTTAAAGCCCCGATATTCGCTAGGACGGGTATATTGGGGAGCTTCTTTAATATTTTTCAAACTGTATGACTCATTTTTGCTGGCCGCTTCTTTCGGCAGGACATTAGGTATCAATCTGATAACACAGTCAGCAATGACCGTTGCCGGTAATTCACCCCCGGTTAAGATATATCTGCCGATGGAGACAGTTTCATCAATAAAGTTGCTGATACGCTCATCAATGCCTTCATAATGTCCGGATACGATAATCAAATGATCGAGACGGCTGAATCTTCGGGCTGTCGACTGGCGGAATATTTTACCGGTAGGATCGGTCAGAACGACCTTTTCCTTGAAATTCTTTCTTTTTAGCCCACCTTTAAGCCGGTTAGCTTCTATGGCCTTATGGACAATATCCACTTTTAAAATCATGCCTGCCCCTCCGCCATAGGGACGGTCATCAACTGTTTTGTGGCTATCGTAAGCGTAATCGCGGATATTGACTAGCCGGATTTGTACTAAGCCTTTTTTTTCTGCCCTGCCGGGAATTGAAGAAGCAAAATAAGGTTTTAGGGAATCAGGAAATAAAGTTAGTATGGTTATTTGCACTGTCAGGCGATTTGGATCCGGACGTGTATACCCTCTTTCACAGCCAGGATTTTGGCGGCATTCCTGATAGCCTGGATGATTTTGCCGTCCCTTCCGATAATTTTTCCCACATCCGTACTTTCAGCTTTTAGGGTATACTGGAAGCTTAATTCGTTTATTTGTTCTTCTTCGATCTCAATCTGGTCAGGATGGTCGACTATTTGACTTAAAAGGTATTTAAGGAAGCCTTTCATATTTTTAAAAGCTTTCTGACTGATTCAGTCGGTTGGACACCGCGGCCCAACCATTTCTTCAGTTCTTCATCATTAATTTGGATTTTGACCGGTTTGGCCAATGGGTCGTAAAAACCTAGGGAAGCCACTATTTTTCCGCCGACAGCGGTTGACTCATCAGCAACAACAATGCGGAAAAATTCCCTTTTTTTGCGTCCCAGGCGGTAGAGTTTGATTTTAGCTGCCATCTTGATTTCCCGTATTATACGGTGTCCGCTTCCATTTCTCAAGAGCGTCTGTAGCTGCCTGCTGTTCCGCTTCCTGTTTATTTTTACCCATACCTTCCCCCCATTTGCTGTCGTTGACAAAAACTCCGACGGTAAACTGCTTGGCATGGTCAGGTCCTTTTTCTTTGACCACCCGGTAAACGGGTGATGTTTTTATCTCATTCTGGACAATTTCCTGAAAAGAGCTTTTGGCATCTTTATATGATTTATCCTTATAAATTTTGGGAATTAAAACATATAGGGTTTTTTTCAGGATGGCAGTCACCGGAGGCAAACCTCCGTCCATATAGACAGATCCCAATAAAGCCTCGAAAGTATCGGCGAGAATGGATGGATTGAGTCTCCCGCCGCTTTCCTCTTCGCCATGGGATAATTTCAAATATTTACCCAAATCCAGTTGTTTGGCCGAATCAGAGAGGGTAGATGTTTTGACAACGCTTGAGCGCAGGTTAGTCAATTCGCCCTCCGGTAATTTCGGATAATTACGGTACAGATATTCTGAAATAAAATAAGATAAGATACTGTCACCCAAAAATTCCAGTCTTTCATTGGACGGTATTTTTTCCCTGGCTTCGTTAAGAAATGATCGGTGTATAAAAGCCTGGCGTATGGTGGCTTTATCTTTAAAGTTGATCCCCAGCTCTTTTTCCAGTTTTGATAAATCGTTCATTATAGTTCTTCTGAGTATTCCTCAATAATATCCAAAAGATCGCTGACTGTTTGGGGTGAAATGGTGTCGTTTTCGCCAAAGGAAAGCTTAAATTCATGGGCGATAATGCCGATTAAATCATTAATTTCCAGATTTGATAAATTGAGATCGGAAAGCAGATGGGCTTCCTTTTCTATATTTTCTTCAGGTATGCCGAATTTTTCGCTGAGTATTTTTTTTATTGTTTTTAAATTATCCATATATTTTTTTGTAAACCGTTCCCAGAACGCCGTTTATAAAACCGGGGCTGGTATCGGAACCGAATTCCTTAGCAAGTTCGATCGCCTCGTCAATAATAACCTTTGGCGGAGTCTCTTTTAAGACACTTAATTCATAAACTGCCAATCGCAGGATAGCCGCATCGAGTTTGGCAATTTTGGCAATGGGAAATTGTGGGGCTGACTCTTCTATTTGTTTATCGATGGATTCCAGATTTTTCCTGATCAAAGATAACTCGCTGTGTTTTTCAAACTGCTTATTTTCAAAACTGGCTGAAAAAAGCGACTGCATAATACTGATTCTTTTTTGGTGGCGGGGATCATCCGATTTCTTCATTTATAGAACCCGCATTTTGGACACGCGCGATGGGAAAGCCGCGCTGAACTGCATTTGGGGCACTTGCTGGTACGCGTCAATAATGTTTTCAGATTCGTTGCCTCCCGCTTACCCTGACGTCTGGTTGAATGTCTTCGTTTCGGTAATGGTGTCATAATTTTAATCCAGTGAGACTGATTTAATTGTATATGGAAGCACTTTCTCACGCAAGAGGGGGAAAGAAGATAAGGAATGATCTTTGTTAAAGAGATTAAGAGCTTCAGTACGCGTTGTTTTAATTAAAGCTAAATCTCGAAAATCAGCAAATTTCAGACCCCAATTTCCATGCTGGACGGTACCGAAAAATTCACCCGGTCCTCTTAATTTTAAATCGTATTCGGCGATCTTTTGTCCGATTGAATAGCGTGTCAGGGCAGAAAGCCTGTCTAAAGCTTTCTGTTGGGTGCTGTCGCTAAACAGAAGGCAATATGATTGGATATTCCCTCGGCCGACCCGTCCTCTCAGCTGATGGAGCTGGGCTAGGCCAAAACGGTCAGCCGCCTCTATAAGAATAATTGTCGCATCCGGAAAATCGATACCGACTTCCACAATCGGAGTCGCCACCAGAATTTCAATTTCCTTATTTTTAAATTTCCGTAAAACCGCCGATTTTTCCTCAGACTTCAATCGGCCATGCAGTAGCCCCAAGTTTAGACCCTGAAAAACCTCATTTTTAAGCCGTTTATATTCCGCTTTAGCGCTTTTGACGCTGCCTAAGCTTTCGGATGGTTCGATAAACGGACAAAGTACAAAAACCTGCTGCAGCTTATCTTTTCGGCTGCTCTTTATCTTTTTGATAACCCATTGATAAGCCGCCTCTCTTTTTTGAGGAGGGACAACGTAAGTTTTGACCGGCAACCTGTCTTTTGGCATTTGGTCTAAATGCGATAAATTTAAATCCGAATACAAAGTCAGGGCGATAGTATGCGGAATGGGAGTAGCTGTCATAGAAAGAATATGCGGATATTTCCCTTTAAAGCGCATGGCTGCCCTTTGTTCAACTCCGAAACGGTGTTGCTCATCGATGATGACCAAACCCAAATCAGCCGGTGGGGCAAAATTATATAAAAGGGCATGTGTGCCGATTACAACCGAATCATCAATACTTCCCTCTTTTTCCTTGCCGGATAAAAAACCGACTTTAAGGCCGTAGGGAACCAAAAAATTTTTGACTGAAATGAAATGTTGTTTGGCCAGAATTTCTGTGGGAGCCAGAAGGACAGATTTAAGTCCTGATAAATGCGCGGCATACATACAAATTACCGCTACAATGGTTTTGCCGCTGCCCACATCGCCGGATAAAAGCCTGTTCATCGGCCTCTCAGCTTTAACATCTTCAAATATTTCTTCTAAAACTTTTTCCTGGGCCCCTGTTAAGCGGAAAGGCAATTTATTGATAAATGTCCTGATTTTATCAGAAGCAGGCTCAATTTTTTTGGCGCTTTTAAGTTTTATCCATTTCTTTTTCCTGATTAAAGATGCCAGCTGGGCAATTAATAGTTCTTCAAAGGCCAGCCGTCTCAGGGCATTTTGGGCATCTTTTAGCGTTTTGGGGAAATGAACATCAGACATAGCCTTTTTAAGCGGGGGTAAGTTGTTAGCCTCAAGGATTTCCGGAGGTAAAAATTCCGGGATTTCCAGGTTAAAACGTTTAAAGAGTATGGAGATTTTGGTTCTGAGCCATTTAGAGGTCAGCCCGGCCGTCTCAGGATAAACCGGAATGAGGCCGGCCGTATGGATATGGTCGCGGTTTGTGGCAATTATTTCATACTGCGGCACCAGAAAGGCCGGTTTTCTCTCGTAAAATTTGACCTGCCCGGCCACGCTTATTTCTGTACCGGGATGCATAATCGAAGCTAAATAAGTCTGGTTAAACCAAATGAGGCTGATCTCTCCGGTTTCATCAGCTAATTTCGCTTTCTGCAATTTTTTACCGCTGCGGGTAAAAATATTTTTAAAATCCGTAATCTTTCCCTCCACTGAAACAGTTTCACCCACTTGAATTCCGGCTATTTTTGATACCAAGGAGTAATTATCGTAGCGGAAGGGCGCATGATACAGGAGTTCGCCGATGGTTCGGATGGACAATTTTTCCAAAAGTTTTTGGTAGTAAGGACCGATCATCGCAAGCGAAGAGACCGCTGATTTAAAGTCGAGCATATAGATCAATCAGGGTAAAAACAATACCGGAGCCAGGGAAGTTACAATCAGGGCCACAGTCGAGATGAAAATTATGACCGTCCAGACTTTTTTATGTTTGCGGAAAAAGTTCATGATTTTTTGATTCTGGCAAATTTATGTTTGCCTACTCTGACAGTTTGACCCGTTTTAATAGATATCCTCGAATTTTCATCCATTACTGTCACCCCGTCAATATCGACAGCCCCCTCCCTGATTAAACGCTTGGCTTCACTTTTAGATTTTACCATATTAAGTTTAATTAACAGATCGGCAAGGGTGAGACTCTCTTCCCTGATCTGGAATTCCGCTAAGTTTCCCTCCTGGCCAGACTTTTGGAAAACAGATTCAAAATATTTTTCGGCATTTTCGGCATCTTTTTCCGAATTAAGCATCTTTGTCAGTCTCAAAGCCAGCTGTTTTTTATATATCATCGGATTTTCCCCATTTTTAAGAGCATTTTCGATTTGCTTAACATGTGAAAGCGGTAAATCGGTAATAAAATAAAAACAATTTATGATTGCTGAGTCCGGCAAATTCATAATCAGACAGTACAGATCATTGGGTTTACTTGTCAGGGCAATGACGTTGCCTTCTGTTTTGCCGATTTTTTTGCCGGAGGCATCTGTCAAAAGAGGCGTTGTCAGGACAAACTTTTCCCGATTTTGCATTTCCCTGACTAATTTCCGTCCGGCTAACATATTAAACATTTGGTCGCTTCCTCCGATTTCCAGATCAACTTTCATAGCCACAGAATCATAGCCCTGTAACAGAGGATACATGAACTCGCGCATGTTGATATCTTCACCGCGTCTCTTTCGATCCGCGTAAAGGTCCCGTTCTTCCAGCTGCTGAAGCGTAAAATGTCCGGCGATTTCCAAAATATCAATCAGGGTCAGCTTATTCAGCCAGTCTCCGTTGTAAAGAATCTCGGCCTTATTTTCCCCCTCAAAGCTAATGACTTTGGCAGCCTGCAGGATATAATCGCGGGCATTTTCCCGAAGTTCTTGTAGGCTTAGAAATTTATCCCTGGTCCGAAGTTTGCCGGAAGGATCGCCTGCCTGGCCGGTGCCGTCACCGATGAGAAAAATGACATGATGGCCCAATTTCTGGAATTGGCTAAGCTTCAGAAGCCCGACCAGATGGCCGATGTGAAGCTGAATCCCGGAAGGGTCAAAGCCCTGAAAGAGTCTGATCTTTTGGCCTGACCGCAATACTTTTTCCAGTGCTTCTCGGGTAGGGTATATTTTATCCACTCCCCGCCTTAAGGTTTCTTCAATTGGGTCCATATTAGAATTATAACAGCTTCGGTTGCCGCCTCAAATACTTTCTGTTAAACTCGTCATGTAAGAAGATGAATTACTCATTCAGCACACGTTACCGCCGGATAAGGATCAACCCCCGCTCATCCAAACAATCAAAGTGGATTTACCGGAGCCGGGTCCTGAAAGTCAGACTTCTTAATTTCCTGTTTAGCTATATCTGGTATATCCTGGGAGGATCGGTCGTCTTTTTATTGCTTCTGTTTGCCGTTTATTCCAGGGATCTTCCCTCGCCAGAGAAAATCAAAAGGCGTGAAGGTTTTTCGACGGTGATACTGGACCGCAACCACAAAACTATTTATGACATTTTCACCGACCGGAACACCATTCCCATAAAATTTACAGAAATGCCCGATCATTTGAAGAAAGCAACTATCGCCATTGAGGATAAGGATTTTTATAAACATCAGGGTTTCTCGACACGCGGAGTCATCCGCGCCATAATTAATATATTGACTTTTAAGGGCCTCCAGGGAGGCTCCACCCTGACCCAGCAGCTGGTCAAAAACGTGCTGTTGACCTCGGAAAGGACTTTGCCCCGGAAATTCAAGGAATTTATTCTGGCAGTTGAGATAGAAAGGAAGTATTCCAAGGACGAGATTCTGCAGATGTATCTGAATGAGGCTCCTTACGGCGGGACGATGTGGGGAATTGAGTCAGCCGCCCAGGGTTATTTCGGCAAAAGTACGCGCGAACTGGATTTATTGGAATCGGTCATTCTGGCCGGATTGCCGCAAAGGCCAAGCTACTATTCGCCGTTTAATGCCAGTAACGAGGCCTATAAGCAAAGAAGCGAGGAAGTTTTGCGCCGGATGCGGGAGGACGGTTATATTTCTCAAAAAGAGGAAAAGGATTATAAAAAGCAGCTTTCCGAATATAAATTCAACAAAAGCAGTCTCTCTTTCAGGGCTCCTCATTTTGTCGAATACGTCAAAAAGCAGCTGATTGACAAATTCGGCGAGAAAAAAGTCGAACAAGGCGGCTTGAAAGTGGTGACTACTCTCGATTTGGAGCTGCAAAAAAAAGCCGAAGAAATTATTTTTGAAGAGACGGAAAAAGTTAAGAACTTAAAGGTAGGCAACGGTGCGGCAGTTGTCATAGATCCTGCCACAGGCGACATTTTAGCCTACGTCGGCAGCCGCGAGTATGAATCCGAAGACAGTCAATTTCAGGGGAAATTTGATGTGGTCAGTATGGGTTTGCGACAGCCCGGCAGTGCTTTAAAACCGATTACCTACGCGGTAGCCTTTGCCAATAATTACACTCCGGCCACTTTAATCATGGATGTTGAAACCAAATTTCCGGGAGGAACTAATCTGCCGGATTATATTCCGAAAAACTATGACGGCAAGTTCCGCGGGCCGGTCCAGCTGCGTTTTGCCTTGGGCAATTCCATCAATCTGCCGGCAGTGAAATTAACGGCTTTGGTAGGTATCAGGAAAATTCTGGAAACAGCATATGAATTAGGCCTGTCCACATTGAAACCCACTTCCGAAAATGAAAACCGCCTCGGTCTTTCCATTACTTTGGGAGGCGGGGAAGTGAAATTGTTGGAACTGACTTCAGCCTACGGGGTTTTTGCTACAGGCGGTATCAGGTATGAACCGCTTGCCATCCTGAAAGTCACCGATACCAATGATAAAATTCTTTTTGAGCATAAAAAAACATCCGGCAAACGGGTTTTGGCTGAGGATGTTTCATTCCTGGTTAATCATATTCTGCTGGATAATATAGCCCGCCAGGAAGTTTTCGGTGAAAGAAGCTATCTGGTTATCCCCGGAAAGACCGTCTCTGTCAAAACCGGTACCACCGATGATAAAAAAGACAACTGGGCCATCGGCTACACCCCGTATGCCGTGGCCGGGGTTTGGGTGGGCAATAACGACAATACTCCGATGGATCCTAGATTGGCTTCCGGAGCAACCGGGGCCTCACCCATTTGGAACCGTCTGATGAGGGAAATCACCGCCGGTCATAAAGATCAAGCTTTTCCCATCCCCGGCAATATCGTTTCCTTAAATATTGACGCTTTCGGCGGTGGTCTCCCTATAGACGGCCGGCCGGCCAGAAGCGAATATTTTATCAAAGGTACCGAACCGAGCGGACCGTCTCCGATTTACAAAAAACTGAAAATTTCCAAAAACGATTCCGGTAAACTGGCAAATCCGCTGGAAATTGCCACCGGCCAATATGAGGAGAAAGACTTTATCGTGTTCGAGGAAAAAGACCCGACGGGCAGTGACCCTAACCGCTGGCAGGAAGGCATCGATAAGTGGCTGGAAAGCCAATCCGACCCCCAATACCATCCGCCCAAAGATACGGCTGAAGGGGATGAAAATAACGTCATTGTCAATATTAAAAATCCCCAGGACTGGCAGAGAATCAACAGTAACAATCCTGAAATATCAGCGGAAGCGAAAGCCTTAAGAACGGTAACCAGGCTGGAAATATATGTCGATGGTGATATGAAAGCTCAGGAGATTGGTAAGTCAATCAGCAAAAATATTTCAATTGCTGACGGTCTGCATAAAATCAAAATCAAAGCATACACGGAAGGAAATCACTCGGGAGAGAGGGAGATTACAGTCGGCATCAACCAGGACGCCATTGATCCAACAGTTACCGTTCAGCCTTCAAATACACCGCCGGTCAGTCCGACTGTTTCCTAAATATGACAAAATCAGATCAGGAATATTATTATTTAACTATAGGCGGATTTATTATTGAAATCTTTTTCTGTCCGCAAAAAGAAGAAGTCTGTCTAAGTCAGAGGAAAAGACTCATGTCAGAGGTTAAACAGGAGTTTTTACCTTTTTTAACGAAAAAACCGAAAACAGCAGATGCCAGGATAGAATTTCATTTCCGTATCCCGATTGTTTTTCCGTTTGACAAAAAAAAGAACCGGCTTTTTTTTATAACATATTTTATCGATGAAGGAGACAAAATACTGACTTATTATTACCTGAATGCCTTTCAATTTTCCTATCTTTTACTTTATGTGCTTCATAAACTTCTGGTTAGACATCAGGGATTTGTCCTTCATGCATCAGCCTGCCTGATAAATGACAGGATTGATTTATTTATGGGTCCGTCAGGAGCCGGTAAAACTACTGTACTGAATAACCTTAAAAAATATTATCGGCCTTTCGCCGATGATACGGTAATTGTCAGAAAAAAAGGTTCTGATTTCCGGGTTTACCAGACCCCTTTGAATGAAAGTAACCGGAAAATGATTAAGGCCAGCTCAAAATCATATCGGCTTGGCAGGATTTTTTTTATTCATAAAGCCAGATCCGACCGGATTGACAAAATTGCGGAAACAGAATCAGTGATAGCAAGATTATCCAATCAATTAAGGAGTCGTAAGCAGGATAAGAGTCAACAATTTAAAACATTACTCCAGTTGGTAAATAAAAAGATTTTTTTTGAACTATATTTTAAAAAAGTTAGTGCTGATTTAGGACAGTTATTGGTTTAATCGTAAATATTTAACAGGCACAATACCCAGTTCCCCGACAATTAGCATAACTCTGACCGCAACACGAAGCACATTCTGAGTCAGAACCGCAGGGAGGTTCACAAGCGGCGTATATTTCGTAAATCATTTCATCGAAAAAACCGAAAAGAAGGGAAATTTTTATTTTTTTAATTTTAATCCGGGGTTTCTGATATTTATTTTTCATTGAGTGTTTTTAACGGTCAGAAGCTTCTGTCAGAATTTCAAATTCATCCCCGTCTGACGGCTGATTGACCGGCAACGAGATACGGCGTTTCAGTATGACGGATAGCCCGGGTTTCAGCTGATTAATTTCAACCGGAATTTTTTGGCCGGTTTCGTCAAGCCGATATACCCTTTTTAGAATATCTTCCTTGGATATTTCAGTACCATCAATAGCTTTATTTTGCGCGTTAACTATTTCCATAATCTGAAATCTGCCGTCATCTGATAATGCCGTTTTTTCACCCAGTTTGCCGGTTAATTGTTCGACCAGATAAAATGACTGACCGTTTTTTATGTCTTTATTCAGGAAATATTGTTTAATATCTCCCAGCATGACCTGATTTCCTCCGCTATTGCTTATCTGATTATTTTTGGGAATTATAGTCTTGTTTTTTGCAGCGAGCGGGTTTATGGTATCTAAAAGGGTTGGATTGGTTATAAATACGTAGTAAATTAGTTCTGAGACTGTAATAAGTAATATTAGCAGAAAGGCAATTTTCAGGATTTTCATATTATATTATGGTATATTAGATTTAAAATAATCGATAAGCGGTTATCTGTCAATGAATATTATGGTCATGTAGCACCAACATGAAAATGTCCTCTTTCACCAATATAGAAATGTCCGCTTTTAGGGTTCAAACTTAACTGGTTATTAAATTAACCAATAAGGGAGGAACCCGGATGAAAGGATATTTCACTATGAGCGTTAAAGAGGCAGACAGAATAGCCATCATGGACAAGCTAATTGAGAAAAGGATTAAACAGAAACATGCCGCCTTACAGCTGAATTTATCAACAAGGCAAATAAGAAGAGTGATGAAAATATATAAAGAGGAAGGTAAATTTGGTTTAATCCATAAAAACAGGGGAAGGCAGGGAAACAGGGGTATTACCGGAGCCATAAAAGAAGAAATCATTTCTTTAATCAGCAGGAAATATCCGGACTTTGGTCCGACTCTGGCCTGTGAGAAGCTGTCTGCACTTCACGGGATATCATATTCGGATGAAACCATAAGGAAAATAATGACAGAGGGTAACCTCTGGAAAGCCAAAAATAAAAGAGTCAAAGACATTCATCCCTACCGGGAAAGAAGGGCTTGTTTGGGTGAGCTAATTCAGCTTGACGGCTCTCCGCACTTGTGGTTTGAGGACAGAGGTCCTTCCTGTACCCTTCTGGCGTTTATCGATGATGCCACTTCAAGGATCATGGATGGAATGTTTGTAGACTATGAAGGCACATTCACTCTTTTTGAGGCAACAGAGCATTATCTCTCTACCCATGGAAAGCCTCTTTCCTTTTATGTCGATAAGCATTCAACCTTCAAGATAAACAGGCAGGCTGATGTTGAAGAGGATTTAAAAGACACACAGGCACAATCACAATTTTCAAGAGCCATGAATGAGCTTTCAATTGAGGTTATCTTTGCCAATTCACCGGAAGCAAAAGGGAGAGTAGAAAAGCTCTTTCAAACACTTCAGGACAGATTGGTTAAAGAAATGAGGCTGAAGGTAATAAAGTCAAAAGAAGAGGGAACGAGATTTTTCAGGGAAGTATACATCCCATTCCATAACAGTAAGTTTGCGGTTGTCCCGGCAGAGAAAGCCAATCTGCATAAACCTCTTTTAGCAACTGATGATTTAAGCAGAATATTCACAATAAGGTCAAAAAGGATGGTTACAAAGGATCTTGTTGTCAGGTACAAAAACACCAGGTATCAGCTTTTGCCGGCATCAGGCTCGCGATACACCTTAAGGCATGCTGCGGTAATAGTTGAAGAGAATAGAAAAGGCAAGATTAGTTTTATCTATAAAGATAAAACCATTGCCCACAAGATAGCCGTCAAAGAAATTAAGCAGGCAAAACCCGTACAGGTTGCATCTTCAAAGGATTATAAAGAAAATCGTATTACAATCCCTGATTGGGATCATCCCTGGAGACAAATGGGCAGAGCACAGATAGCATTAAAAAACAGTTTATGAAAAGAGGACATTTCTAAATTGGAAATTAGCGGACATTTCTAAATTGGTTTAACATGAATATTATGGTCAAAGACAAAATTGATAAGTCAATAGTCACTAAACGGAAATTTCGCCTTAAGCACGGTTTAATCACAGAAAGGATTGAAGGCAGTCTGACGGTCTTTAACGGGGAGAATTCGGAGATTATTACTTTTAACCGGACGGCCGAGGAAATCTTTAGAAAGATAAAATCCGGCTGGACAGTTATCCAAATAGCCCGATATCTTTGCCGGAAGTATAAAGCCAGTGAAGAAATAATGGTGGAGGATATAAGAGAATTAATCCGACCTCTCATTGATAAGAAGATTCTGCTCTAAAAATAGCCGATATTATTTGCTATTGAGTTGTAGTCCGTATTTAATTTGAATCAGGTTTTTGCTTTTATTCCTTAAATTCTCAATTTCTTTCTTTTCCAGATTACGCTCAGGGTGCTGATACTGGTGGAAATTGCCACCGGCCAGTATGAGGAAAAAGACTTTATCGTGTTCAAGGAAAAAGATCCGACCGGAGGTGATACTAACCGCTGGCAGGAAAGCATCGATAAGTGGCCGGAAACACAAAGCGATCCTTTGAATAAATATCCGAAAGACCAGTCTTCATCCAATCAGACGGAAATCTCAAGGAAACAAGCGGCGGCAGCTCCATCAATAAAACCATTCAGTTGGACAACGGGGTAAGATTAATAAAAGTCAAAGCGACAGCTTCGGGGGGCAAAACAGGCGAAGCGGAGATAATAGTGGGCATCAACACCGATCCCAATTTTGTCAGCCCGACTCCCGCACCACCGAGTGCCACGGCAGCTCTTCCCAGTCCAACATCGCTCTAGGTCTGTTTTTCGTAGAATATGATAAAATGAATCCGAAAAAAGCGCCAATAATTCATGAACAGAATCATTATTAATAAAGAGCTGGTTAGCCAGACGATGGGCAAAAAAATTATCATCTTTGACGGTGAAAAATCACTCCTTTTTACCCTTAACGGTACAGGAGCTGTAATTTTTAATAAATTACAGAAAGGATTAAACACACAGGAAATTAAAAGTTATCTGCAAAAAAAATACGGTTTAACAAAAGTTCAAGCTAAACGGGACGTTGATAATTTTATATCTGTTTTACTTAAAAAGAAAATTATCAAAATCAGCAATACTTCATGATAAAGACAGTCAAAACGATTAATCTGAAAATCGCTAATTTTCCCATTAAACTTGTTTTTCATCCGACCGACTGGCCGGCTAACCGTGATCATCTCATTCAGGAAGTATTATTTATGCTTTCCGGATTTATGGTCAAAACATCTCCGAAAAAAACCGGAATCAAAATACATTTTATCGACAGGCTGAATTTGAATATTTTAAGCAATAAAGCCGGCAATAAGAATTTTATTAATTTTTATGAATACCGGAGAAAAAAAAGTTATACCTCCTTTTATCATATCGGTATAATACAGCTGAATATCATTATAAGAACAATTCTGCAGAATTTCCTGGCTGACAGCAATGGACTGATCATTCACGGTTCGGCAGTATTAAACGGTCGTCAGGCCTATATCTTTTTAGGCAGATCGGGCGCCGGAAAATCCACCATCATGAATCTTTTGGCTGATAAATACAAACCGTTAGCTGATGATACCATTATCATAAAAAAAGAAAATAAACGTTATTACCTCTATCAGACGCCAATGATGGATAAGCAGGCCTGGGTTAAAAAGACCAGCAGAAAATATGCGGTCGGAAAATTATTTTTTCTGCGCCAAAAAGACAGCTATACCTGCAAAAAAATCAAGAATAAGAATTCAATCACGAAAAAAATGATCAAGGTTTTCTTTACAAACAAAAACCACAGCAAAAAACAAATGAAATTTCTGCTGGAATTTATCAGCCGTAATGATTTATTTTACGATCTCTATTCAGGTTTAGACAAAAAGAAAGTCTTTGATTTATTCTCCTGAAAAGCCATTTAACAATGGTTACAACTGGGTGGTGGATCAGGACCACATGGGTCACAATAACTTGCGGCATTGACCGTACCGATAAATAAGTCTTCATTGGGTAGATATTCAAACGGGTAAGAAAAGAGGTTTAATTTGATTTTGGAAACAGCTAATTCCGGCTTGCGGTAATTTCTGGACAATTTTTTAGATCTGCGGACTTTATTCACAATTATTCAATTTTATAAATTTCATAACTTTCGGCCTGTTGGGGATCAAGCGGAGAGAAATAAGGATTGTAAGTTTCATTTAACTGCACGTTGTCCCCGACTTTTAATTCGCCGGTCTTTATTGGCTTTAGGTTATCACCTGATTTTGAAAATACTTTGACTTTTTTATAGAGATAGTCGGGAAAAAGCATCCAAAATTCTCTGCCGTTGGACGTAATAAGCTCCATGGCAAACGGGTAAAAAGAACCTCCGGATTCCCTGCCGTCATAAGCGATGTCCTTGATTTTGGTTTGAAACTCCGTTTTAACGGTTATTTTGCTATTTGGATCGTAGGCATATTTAGCGAACATCGACAGAGTATCCGGGTGGATAGCTGGAGTTACCGATATGCTTGGAGTTAAATTACTTTTACCAAGCGGAAACTTAATCTGCTTGGTGATTATAAAGTAATAAATAATTTCACCGATGGTCAGTACCAGCAGGAGTGCAAAAATTGCTTTTAAAAGTTTATGCATGCAGTAATTTTATAAATTTAAAAATCAAATCCGGATATACTATTAAAATACATGTTAAAAAGAGATTAATCAACCGGCTTTTTATGTTTCCTTCCGCTTTTGAGATTATTTTTTGTAGCGATCAGATCCTCTATTTGCTGCCGTATGTCTTCAACTTCATTTTTATTCAGATTGCGCTCGGGGTGTCGGTAACGGATTTCCAGATTAATGCTGTCAGTATATTTATCAGTCAGACGGACACGGTTGATGAGTTTATTCAGGTCTTTTATGTCATCAATCAGAGAACCGACTGAAGTTTCCTTAGTGATTAGTATGGAAAAGTTTTCAATGACTTCAGGCGTTGAGATAATCTTTTGAAAAATCTTGGCATCACTTGCGAATTTCAATAAAACTTCAATATCCAATTGGGCCAGACTTAGGCTTTCTTTTAATACGAACGAAGATTTAAGGTCAGGATGTATTTCGCCGGCATACGCAAGTATTTCTCTATCCATCATGTAAGTTAAAGATTTGCCCGGATGCCAAAATTCTGGGGCTCCGCTTTTAATTTTCCAATCCCTTATCTCCAGTTCCCGCAGGATCCCTTCGACTGTTCCTTTGTGCTTATAAAAGTCGTTATTTTCGGTAATCACCAGATATTCCGGCTCATCCGGTAAATCATAATCTTTTTTTAAATAAACCGCCGAAAACTCAAAAAGCTTCAATTTTTCCTTCAAAGCCTGGTTATTGGCAAAAACTTCAAGAAGCGAGGGTACCAGTGAAGTCCTCATATAGGCAAAATCATTTGTTAGCGGATTAGCCAGTTTAAGATGTGTTGAAGTGCTAAGTTTGGCTTTGGCAATCAGTTCTTCGGAAACAAAAGAATAGCTGTATGTTTCGGTATAGCCCCAGTATTTGAGCATTTTCTTTATCTGGTTTTTCCTGATGAAGTTTGTGTGGCTGCCCAAGACCGGAATTTTCCCCTCCATAAGATATGACGGTAAATTATGATAACCGTAAATCCTGGCCACTTCCTCGACAATATCTTCTTCTAGGGAAATATCCTGCCGGCGGTAGGCAGGCGGGACAACAGTCAATATATTTTTTTCTCTTTCATTAACTTTAAAATTTAAGGAAGATAGGATTTCGATTATTTCTTTTGCTGAAAGCTTTTTGCCAAGCCTGTCGTTGATGAATTCCGCAGTGACGGATATTGAAATTTCCTGCGGTTTTTCAGGAAAGAGATCGATGATCTGGCCGGCCGGTTCTGCGCCTGTCAGCTGCCGCATCAAGCCGATTCCCCTTTCCAAAGCTATCCGGGCTAACTCGGGATCAGGTGATTTCTCATTGATGGTTGCAGCCATCGTCCTGATGCCGTATTTAAGCGATGATTTTCTGATGCGGACCGGATCATTGGACTCGATAAAAAGGATTATCCGTTTAGTTTTTTCGCTAACCACGCTGTTTTTGGTGCCCATAATTCCCGGTAAATCGATGACTCTGCCGGTTCCGTCATCGATAATGACGTCGTTTTCGCAAAGCCGGAATTTCTTTCCGTCCAAAGTGACAATCAGTTCATCTTTTCTGGCGGTTCTAATCAGAAAGCGGTTTGTTTTAATCCGGTCATAATCAAATACATGGACCGGATGGCCCAATTCGCACATGACGTAATTGGTGACATCGACCGCATTATTCAAACTGCGAATACCCGAGGATTCCAATCGTTTCTTGATATAATCCGGAGATTGGTCAAGGGTAACGTTATCTAAGACTATGCCCAATATCCGGCGGCAAAGCTTCCGCGGATCGCTGATATCCAGAGGTAATACTTTTAGCGGCGTCAATTTTTCTGGCAAGGGCAGCGGTTTTAATATAGCGGAAAATCCGAAACGGGGCAGAATTGCCGCCGCTTCCCTGGCGATACCGTAAACCGAAGCCATGTCGATCCGATTGGTTGTTATTTCAATCTCATAAACAGATTCAGCGGCCAGTGAATTTATTTTTTCAATTGAAGGGCCGCAGAGCGACAGACAGCCTTTGATATCTTCGGGTGTAGCGTCCGTTTCCAAATATTCCCTCAGCCAGGAATCGGGAACTAAAATATTCATCAGAATTGCTCCAAAAAGCGAATATCGTTACCGTATAACAACCTTATGTCATTGAGTTGCGTCCCGGATTTCATCATGTATGTTCTCTCTACTCCCCAGCCGAAGGCAAAGCCTGAATATTTCTTCGGATCAATTTTACCGGCTTTCAAGACATTGGGATGGACCATACCGGCGCCGCCCAGTTCCAGCCAGCCGCTTTTACAGAAACGGCAATTTTCCCCGTTTGCTAATTTGCTTTTACCTAAGCAAATGCCGCAATTTATATCGACTTCAAACGACGGCTCTGTAAACTGGAAATGAAAGGGCCTCAAGCGGGTCAGCCTGTCCGGTCCGAAGAATTCTCTGGCAAAGTAATCCAAGGTTCCCTTTAAGTGGGTAATATTAATTCCGCTATCAATAACCAGCCCTTCAAACTGGTGAAACATCGGGGTATGCGTCAGATCCCAATTCGGCCGGTAGCATTTGGCAATATTGATCATTCTGATGGGAGGTGTGCCTTTTAATGATTCCATTTCCCTGACCTGGCCTGAAGAAGTATGCGGTGACAGGACAACCTGTCCGTATTTGGGTGAAGGAGGAGAATCAATATAAAAGGTTTCAAAATCATCCCGGGCAGGGTGATTTTTGGGCATATTAAGGCTTTCGAAAGAGTACCAGTCCCATTCAACTTCTGGATAATGCCGGAGATTGAAACCGATTTTTTTAAAAATGGAAACGATTTCCTCAATAGCCTGGGTAATGATATGCAAATGTCCTTGGGGAGGCAGAATCGCCGGAAAGGTAACGTCAATTTTTTCAGATAATTGCTCTTTCGCCAATTCCGCGCGTTTCTTTTGTATTTCCCGTTCCGATTCCTGTTTAAGCTGATTGGCCAATTTTCCGATTTTAGGCCGTTCTTCCTTGGGTATTTCCGTCAGTGATTTAAAAAGCAGAGTGAATTCTCCGCTGGAACCGAAGATTTTTAAATATAATTCATCAAGAGCTGTTGAAGTTTTGATTTCTGATAAAGTTTTTTTTGTCTTATCGGCAATTTCCTGCAATTTTTTCTCCATATTATCCAGTTTATCCCTTTTGCCACCATTTTTCTATACTGTCAAAAGTAACTACTTGGGGTTTCAAATTACGGGTGATAGCGGATGAAATGGCTTAATCATAAAAAACCCCGATTTCTCGAGGTCAGTTTTTTTAAATTTTTGTTAAACGGTTAGTTTCAGCTTTTTTTAACAGTGTCAACTAAAGTTTTAAATCCGTCCATGTCTTCCGTCAGCATCTCAGACAGAATTTTGCGGTCCAAAACGATTTTATTTAGTTTTAATTTATGGATAAACTGGCTGTATGATAGCCCCTGAGCCTGTACGGCTTTGGTAATCCGGGTGATCCACAATCGGCGGAAATCTGATTTTTTCTTTTTCCGGCCCTGATAGGCGTACATACCAGCATGTAATTTAGCTTCCTGGGCCATCTTGACCAGGCGTCTCTTGGACATGCGGTACCCTTTGACTGACTCCAAAAGTTTTTTGTGGCGGCGATGACTGGTTATCCCTCTTTTAATTCTCATAATTTATCCATGCATAAGCTTTCTAATTTTAGCAGCCATTTTTGTGGACAGTTTGACCGTGCCGTGATATGAGCTTTTTCTTCTTTTAGACTTATGGGCCTTGCGGTGGCCGGAATACTGGTGCCCCCGCAGAATTTTGCCTGATTTGGTAATTTTAAATCTTTTGGCAACTGTTTTTCTGGTTTTTTGTTTAGCCATAATTTTTTATATTGCTGATGCCTTGTCAGGTGCTAATAATGAAACAAGCACCCTGCCTTCGAAATACGGTTCGCGGATGACTTTGGCTTTTGCCCTTAATGCCTCAATTGCTTTTTTCATCCTTTCCATGCCGAATTCTTTATGGACGATTTCCCTGCCTCTGAACGGTAAATTTATTTTTAACTGATTGCCTGCTTTGAGAAATTCTTCCGCCTGCTTAATTCTGGTTTGGAAATCATGCTCTCCGATAAAGGGTGACAGTCTGATCTCTTTGACAGTTACATTTTTGGTTTTCTTCTTGGCTTCCCGTTCCCGTTTGGCTTCCAAATACTTAAATTTCTTATAATCAATAATCTTGACTACCGGAGGCTTGGCTTTAGAGGCAATCTCTACCAAATCCTTGCCTTCTGCCTGGGCCAGTTTCAAAGCTTCTTCACGGGTTTTAACACCGATCTGCTTGCCCGTCTCATCCAAAAGTCTTAAATTGGGAGCGCTTATCTGATAATTGATCCGGTAATATTTAAGACTTTTTTTCAATCTGTTCTTTTAAGCTTTCTAAAAAACGGGGAAGCGTTAGCTGGCCTAAATCTTTGCTTTCCCTTGTCCTTACTGACAGAAAGAGACCGTCTTTATTATCCGCTTCTTTATCGCCTATTATACCCAAGTACGGCACTTTTTGTAAAGTATGATCCCGGATTTTAGCCTGCATCCGTTCTGACCGGTCATCCGTTTCCACCCTTATGCCGGCTGTCCTAAACTCCTTTTCCAGCTTTTTAGCGTATTCCAGGTGTTTTTCCCCAATCGGAATCAGCACAATTTGAACCGGCGCCAACCATAACGGAAAGGCTCCGGCGAAATGCTCGATCAACACTCCGAAAAATCTTTCCATTGATCCTAGGATTGTCCGGTGGATCATCACTGTCTGTTTTTCATTACCCTGATTGTCTATGAATTTCACATCAAAGCCCCTCCCTAGTTTTTTTAGGTATTTAGCCAGTCTTTCACGCGATTGAAATTTCATTTTAAAAGTCTTTAAGTGCCAAAATTCATCAATTTCTTCTTCAGTCGTTTCGGCGTAACTGGGTTGATTAAAATCAAACTGAATAGTACCCAGCTGCCATTCTCGACCTAATGAGTCCTTTACTTTTGAATCGATTTTCGGACCATAAAAAACTCCCTGGCCTTCATCGATTTTATAATCTATATTTTCGACCTGACAGGCTTTGATAAGCGCTTTTTCGGCCATCTGCCAGTCTTTCAAAGATCCCAGGTATTTTTCCGGTCTTGTCGCGATATAAGCCTGGTAATTTTTAAATCCGAAAATTTCATAAAAATATTTAGTTAATCGGATGACATCCCTTACTTCGTCCAATACCTGATCCGGAGTGCAAAAAATATGGGTATCATCCTGGGTAAAACCACGTACCCTGGTCATGCCATGTAGGACGCCGGCCCTTTCGTAGCGGTAGACGGTTCCCAATTCCCCCATTCTGATGGGCAGTTCCTTGTAGCTTCTCGGACGGGATTTAAAAATTTGAATGTGGTTAGGGCAATTCATCGGCTTTAAAACTTCGTCAGCCGTATAATCAAGGGCACTTTCACCTTCGATATATTGATGCAGCATTATCGGAAACATGAAATCAATATATTTTGATAAATGACGGCTGATGACAAACATATCCATACTGGCAACATGGGGCGTATGGACCAATTGATACCCGTTCTTATAATGGATATCCTTCCAAAATTGCTCAACTATATTTCTGGTATAGGAAAGACGTGGATGCCATAAGATCAAACCGGCTCCGGTCAGGGGGCTGATCGAAAACAAATCCAGCTCTTTGCCGAGTTTGCGGTGATCGCGTTTTTCTGCTTCCTCGACTGATTTTAGGTAATCCTCAAGTTCTTTTTGGGAGGAAAAACTGGTGCCGTAAATGCGGGTGAGCATTTTATTTTTTTCGCTGCCGCGCCAATAAGCCCCGGCCACTTTCAGCAATTTGAAATGTTTTAAATTCTGATCAGGATGAGCCACATGTCCCCCCCGACAGAGATCCCAATAATTACCGGATTTATAAAAAGTCAGTTTTTGCCCTTCTTTTGAAAAATCATCGATCAACTCATGTTTGTACGGATTACCGGGATATTCTTTCTTTGCCAGTTCCGGTGGCAGTTCGTGCCTTTCAAAACCTTTCCACATTGGTAAAAGATCCCGCATTTTGGCTTCGATTTTAGGAAAATCACGTTCCGAAATTTTAGTTTCACCGAAATCAAAATCGAAATAAAAACCGTTTTCAATGGCCGGTCCGATAGTACGTTTGGCATCAGGCCAGAGTTCCATGACGGCAGCTGCCATCAAATGGGCTGTCGAATGCCTCAAATTGTCCAAGTTTATTTTTTTCATAAAAAAATACGCTCTAAGATTTTGTGGACCCGAGAGGACTCGAACCTCTGACCTTTTCGATGTCAACGAAACGCTCTAGCCATCTGAGCTACGGATCCGGATTAATTTTTATCCATTGTGATTATAATTGGCTGTCCGCTATTTGACAAGTTTTATCAATCATACTTATACTGTTTAAATTATGATAAAAAGTACGATCAAAAATTCATCGGAAATTACCGTTTATATTTCCAATATGTCAGAGGATGTCTGGCCTTTTATCCAATCGATGTCGGATCCTTACGAAAGGCAAATGGAAATTATCGAAAATGCCGGTTTGGCAGAACATGATTTATTCAGTTTCACCGGACGTGATAATATTATTTTGGTTTTACCCAAGAGCGTCAGCCAGAAATACATAAATTATTTTCTTGAATTATCACACAATAAAAATTTCAGAATTCTGACACCTAAATTTCACACTGGTGAGATTTCCAAAGATATTATTTCCGATAAACAGCTTTTTGTGGAATTGGTCAATATATCCCGAAATTATAAAAAAGTAGAAATAATCAGTTATACCAATTCCTCTCAATTTTTAAATCTGGTCAAAAGTATCAGGGAAGAGGGAGTGTTAATTGATACCCCTGAATCTCCGGCAGAAGCCGATTCCTGGACAGTCGATTTCTTCGGCAGTAAATCCGGTATCCGGCAATTGGCACAGCAGTCAGCCAGCCGGGAACCGGATTTTAAAATGCCTCCCGGTTTAATCTCAATTGATATTGAGAATACCGCTAAAATGGCATCCAAGATGTATATCAAAGAAAACGGGTTGGTCATCAAAACCAATAAAGGCCATGCCGGAGCCGGAATTTTGATTTTCCGCCAGAATTCACTGCCGACAGACTACGTCAAATGCGTTACGGAAATTTTGAAGCAGTTCCGACATGAAAATTACTGGAACCGTTTTCCCATTATCGTGGAAAAATATATCGATCCTGCGCAATCCATCGGAGGGGGCTATCCCAATGCCGAATTCAGGATCAATAAAAACGGACGGGTAGAATTTTTATATTACTGTGCTTTACGGGTTACCCCTTCCGGAATTTTTAAGGGAGTAGAAATTAACAATGCTGTTCTTTCCGATCAGGATACTGCCCAAATAATGGATACAGGTTTTTTTCTGGGTGAACAGTTAGCTTCCCGCGGTTACCGGGGTTATTTTGAATTGGATTTTGTCGCTGCCAAAAACGGCGATATTTTTGTGACGGAATCCAATGTCAGGAGAACCGGTGGGACTCATGTCTATCATCTGGCAAAATATCTTTTCGGAAAGGATTTCATGTATGATACTTTTATTCTTACCAATAATGCTTATCCGGTTAAAAAAAGCGGTCCGATTGTCGAAGCCGACAGATTATATGACGTTTTGTCCCCTATCTTATATAACCCGGTTAAAAAAGAAGGAATCGTTGTTGCCGGAACACGACTTCTGGAACAAAATAGTTTCGGTTATGTAATTTTCGGCAATAGCAAAACCCGGGCCGAAAAAATTGAAGAAATGATGGATAAATTGTTAGCCGGTCTGAGTAGCTGATGATCTTTCCTGGGACAGACCGAAAGATGTACCGTGCTTTTTGTACATTTTCCAGTAGCCCAATTTTTTCTTTTTTCTAGAATTGAAGGTAGCTAACCAGACACTGCCCTCTTCGACTTTGATGATCAGTCGTTTTACCTCCAGGAGCATCCATTCCAGGAATCTGAGGTAATAAATGCCGGTTTTTGCCGGTAGTTGCTCCACTTTGATTTTTGACAGTTCGGTCGTAAAGGTTTTTTCTTTTCTCTCCAGGATAGCTATTTGCTTTTTAAGTTCTGTGGCAATAGCATTGGTTTCCTGCCTTATTTTTATATCCTCTGAGCGGTGGCTGTTTGAGAAAATAACATTTTCCTGGTTTTGTTTAACGTGTTGTTTTTCACGTCCGGGGATTTTCGGATATTGTTCGTTTGAGGATTTGGTGCCGAAAATCTGATCCAGCATTTTTACCGGACTGACCAAATCTTCTAATTGTTTTTTGACTGAAGGTCTGGACGAATCGGATAATTTTTCGTGGGT
This sequence comes from Candidatus Gottesmanbacteria bacterium RIFCSPLOWO2_01_FULL_42_22, assembly GCA_001779315.1. Classification (GTDB taxonomy): domain Bacteria; phylum Patescibacteriota; class Microgenomatia; order 2-02-FULL-39-11; family 2-02-FULL-39-11; genus GWA2-43-14. The sequence goes on from MFJU01000035.1 coordinate 97,848, forward strand.
CAGATCAGCCCAAGGATTATTCCTCTGATTACTCTTTTTAGCAAACATAATCGTGAATTATACTATAGGTTGCTGAGAAAATCAAGGGTTTTTTGCTGCCTGATTAAATGAGCCAAATAATAACTGTCTTTTTTTAGCTTTTCCTTTTCTTCAGGCTTTTCCACCTTTTCCAGAATTTTATCCAAATCTTCTTGGGAAACCGTAATATTTTCCACATCTGCCACCTCGGTCAGCGCGAATTCTACTGTCAGATTCCTTTTTGCCGTATGGGTATATTCAGCCCGTAATTGCTCATTGGTCTTACCTTTGGAGATTAGATATTGTTCAACAGTCAAACCCAGTTGTTTTGTCTGATCGATAAGATCCGACAGCATGCGGTTTGCTTCCTGGGTGATAAGTTCATCAGAAAGCTCTACTTCAACTTCATCGGCTAAGGCGTTTATAATTTCATCAACTGAAAGCTTGCTTGGTTCTTTAGTATTTTCTTTTTGGTTTTCACCGGGAGTCCAAATTTTGACCTTGGCTTTCTTAAGATCCCTAATTTTGTCTTTATAATTTTTTAAACTAATTTTAGGTTTCAAAGAGATAGTAGCTTTAACCTGCCAGTCTTCATCCTGTTTGGCTTTGACAACCTCGATTTTCGGAGAGCTAATCGGTTGGAGTTTGTGGGTTGAGACAGCTTCAGCGTAAGCTTTAGGAATAATTCTTTTGATCACTTCTTCATAGATTTTGCCTTTATCGATTTTTTCTTCGACCATTTTTTTAGGCGCTTTGCCTTTGCGGAAACCCGGAATTTCTGATTCCTTGGTTACTTGATCCAAAACTACCTGGTAAGTCGTTTTAATTTCGCTCCAGGGAATGGTAATTTCCAATTCCGCGGTTGATTTGGGTAACTGCTTTAAAATAGAAGTAGCCATTTTTAGGATTATATCATAAAGTGCCGGAGAGAGGAGTTGAACCTCCACGTCCTTTAGGGACACAGGATCCTAAATCCTGCGCGTCTGCCTTATTTCGCCACCCCGGCATTCCTCGGGATTGTATCAAAAGTATTATAACTTATTATAGATTAAATTCGAGGTTGATGTCCGGGGTTTGGTTTTCGATGGCTGACATAAAAAAACGGACTTTCCTGGCCCAGGAAGGAGTAGGCGGGGCATAAATTGGATTTATCAGTTCAGGGGTAGTCAATCCCCGGTCAAAGTAAATTTGTTTTAACCCCGATGCGACTGTTTCCAGGGCATCCTCGAAACCAGTGAAAGACCTGTTGCCGTTGGCCCAGCCCCAGCAGTTGTATGAGAATTTTGGAATATTACGGCAGAAACCGGATTCCACTCCGGAAATTGAGGCAATCAGACTCCAGGGCAGATCATATTTATCGGAAATATCAATAATGAATTTGGAGTAGGGAGCCAAATCAGAATGGTAAAGAGATAAGGCTTTTTCCATTCTGATCAGCCGGTCATCTCTAGCTTCCTCAATTCTTGATTCCCTGATAATGGAAGCAGAGGCAGTTTGATCAGCATAAACATTGACGGGTGACAATAAGACAATAAAAACTGCCGACAGCAGTATTATTATTTGCATAAAATTTAGGGGGCAGAAAAAAATCCTAAAGCGTTCCCGATAGAATCGGAATTACCTTAGGATCTAATGCGGAATTATACCATATATTATAGGCTTGTCAAGTGGCAGGGTAATTTCTTTCGTATTCTCTGATTTTACCGATAAAGAAATTTACGGAGTAAGACCAATTGCCCTTACTTGATGGTGTCCATCTGTCTTCGACCAGAGTTGGGTTTGTTAGACCTTTCTTAATATAGGCTTCTTTAATTGTTTTAGCGACCGCGTTGATGGCCTCGTCGTAACTGCCAAAATAGACTTTTTTATCTCCATAAATACCGAAACCCCAACAGTTATGGGAATCAGGTGGCAATACTTTGCAACCTCCGGATTCCTGCATGGCGATAGCCGGAATCAAAGCGTAATCGAGCCCGTAAATGTCCGATTGCCGGATAATATCATCAACAACTTCAACCAGCGGAGACTTGTATTCGTTTAAAAATTTTTTAAGAATGGCTATGCGGGCATCCTGGCTGGGAATTCGCGAGGTGGTTAAATTGAGTTTACCCTGGTTGTCAAAGTAGATTATTTCCCTTTTAACTGACTTTTGTCCGAAAAAGGACTGGTAACGTTCAAAATTCAACAGTGTCAGCATGGAAAGAGTCAGCAGAATAACGGTAGTCGGAAACCAAAAAAGGCTCAAAATAATCAATTTCATAGAATTAACTGTTTACCCTTTCCACATATTGACCGCTTTCCGGATCAACAGAAACAATGTCGCCTGTTTTAATGAATAAAGGCACGGCGATTTTTAATCCGGTTTCCAGCAAAACGATTTTTTTAGCTCCGCTGACCGTATTGCCTTTGACTGCCTCATCGGCTTCAGTCACTTTTAATTTAACTTTCTTAGGCGCTCTTATGCCTAATCCTTTATCTTCATGCATATAAACCTGGTAAATTTCCCCTTCTTTTAAATACTTACCGAAATCCCCGACCAAAGATTCGCTAAGTGAAATCTGTTCATAACTCGAGTTGTCCATAAAAACAAAATTGCTGCCGTCTTTATAGAGATACTGCAGTTCTTTGACGAAAACAGGGACTTGCTCTGCCTGTTCACCTGACTTATAGGTAAATTCAATGGAATTAGCGGTTTTTAAATTACGCAGTTTGGTTCTGACAAAAGCAGAGCCTTTGCCCGGATTGACATGCTGGAAAGTAACAATTTGGTGGATTTCTCCCCGGAAGAGAATGAACATGCCTTTTTGGAAACCACTGGTTGAGACTTGCGACATAAGAGTAAACGATATTTTACCAAATGGCTATTCAAATGGGAACAGGAGGACATCGCGGATATTTTTCGTGTCGCAAAAAAGCATGGCCGTGCGGTCAATGCCTAAAGCTACTCCTGAAGAGAGAGGCAGACCTGACTTTAATGCCATAATAAATTCTCTGTCCCATTTAACAGGGGTTTTAGTTAACTTTTTTCTTAATTTTGTTTCCTCCTCGAAACGTGCCTGTTGTTCTCGCCAATCAGTCAGTTCGCTGTAGCAATCTGCCAGCTCCAGTCCGGCTATGTATAGTTCGAACCTTTCGGCCAGTCGCGGATCATCCTCTTTTAATTTGGCCAAAGCCGCCATCGGCCGGGGAAAATCGTAGATTATGACTGGAGTTTCCCCCTTAAAATGTGGTTCTATTTCATTTAAATAAATTTGGTTAAATATCTCCTCCCAGGAATCATATTCAGAAACCTGATAGCCTTTTTTGGCAGAGACCGCCGAGATTTTAACTGCGGGGAATCTGGAATTTAAATCCCAGCCGTCTTTGTCAGTGATATTGTCAAAATCAATCTGGGCATATTTTTTTAAAGCCTCACTCATGCTGATTTTTAACCACGGTTTTTTCAGGTTGATCAGTTTACCTGAATATTGAATTGTTCCATCCGGCAGGCCGGATTTAATTAGACTTTTTTTCTTTAATGAAATATAAATATGGTTAAAGAGTTTAAAACAGTCATCCATAATGCCAATGTAATCGCTGTTTACGCGGTACCATTCCAGCATGGTAAATTCGGGCTGGTGGCTGTCGGAACCGGTTTCGCTATTTCTAAATACCCTGGAAATTTCAAAACAGTTACCGAAACCGGCCGAGAGCAATTTTTTAAGTGAAGCTTCAGGGGAGGCAGCCAAATACATTTTTTTGCCTTTTCGGTTGCGGTCCAGAAGCTGGGTTTTAAAAACTTCCAGATAGGATTCAGGGATGAGGGATGGCCGCAAAGTGGGTGTTTCTGCTTCCCTGAAGCCTAAATTACGGAAATAATTCCTGATCTGCCAGGTAATTTCCGAGCGGATTTGCCAATTCTTCAGATTTATTTTAATCAAAGTATTTTTAGGAGCACTAGCCAGCTCCATGTTGCCCCTTTGGGAATATTCATAATTTGTTATATTATAGCTCAAAGGAGATGCTATAATAGCCTTGAAACAGCGCCCATAGCTTAACGGATAAAGTAGCGGTCTTCGGAACCGCTGATGGGGGTTCGATTCCCTCTGGGCGCGCCAGGGGCGCATAGCTCAACGGTAGAGCAACTCCCTCTTAAGGAGTCGGTTGGAGGTTCAAATCCTCCTGCGCTCACATGCGAAAACAGGTAGACATAGAATTCGTCCCCCTGATTGATCTTTGAATCATGACTGACCCTAAACTTATCAGAAATTTTGCCATAGTAGCTCATATAGACCATGGAAAAAGTACTCTGGCAGACAGGATACTGGAAATCACCGGAGCTATCGAAAAAAGAAAAATGATGGATCAGATTCTGGATTCCAATCCGATTGAAAGGGAACGGGGTATAACCATCAAACTGGCACCGGTCAGGATGAAATACACTTTTGAAGGTCAGCAATATATTTTTAACCTGATCGATACACCAGGCCATGTAGATTTCGCCTATGAAGTTTCCCGTTCTCTGACTGCCTGCGAAGGGATTATTCTCGTAGTTGATGCGGCATCTGGCATTCAGGCGCAAACAGTTGCCCATCTCAATCTGATCAGGCAGACAAAGCTTAAAGTTATTCCGGTTGTCAATAAGATTGATTTACCGACCGCCCATCCGCAGAATATTGCCGAAGAACTGATTAAAAATTTCGGTTTTGCCAAAGAAAACATTCTTTATATAAGCGCTAAAGAAGGCACTAATATCGGGCAGGTTTTAGAAGCTGTGGTTAAAAAAATACCGGCGCCTCAAAGAACAAGCGATAATTTCCGCGCCCTGGTCTTTTCCTCGCAATATGATCCGCATCTCGGAGTAATAGTCTTTGTCAGGGTCACCGACGGGATAATTAATATGAAAGATAAGACGGATATCAAAGAATTGTCCTTTTTTGCCTCAAAAGCCATCTTTCACCCTTTGGAAATCGGTGTCTTTAACCCGGAAAAGGTTTCGTCAGGAGAGTTATCATGCGGCGAAGTCGGCTATATTGCTACCGGCCTCAAAGATATCCGCCAGGCAAATGTCGGCGATACCATTATCAGGGCCGGTGAATCAACATCTCCTTTGCCCGGTTTTAAAAAACCCAAACCGATGGTTTTTTTGACCTTTTATCCGACTGACAATGATGATTATCTTAATTTACGGGAATCGATCGAAAAACTGCAATTGTCGGACAGTTCTTTCACCAGCACTCCCCACTCTTCGCAGGCTTTAGGCAAAGGCTTCCTCTGCGGTTTTCTGGGACTGCTTCATGCGGAAATTGTCAAAGAAAGATTAAGCCGCGAATTCGGCTTGTCAATTGTAGCTACCGCCCCCTCAGTTGAATACAGGATCAGTCTGAGAAACGGCGGGATTAAAACGATTAAAACTCCTGATGATTATCCCGATCCCTCCCTCATCGATTATATTGAGGAACCGATTATGTACTGTCGTATTTATTCTCCTAAAGAATATGTCGGACCAATAATGCAGTTGACCCAGGAGAAAAGAGCTATTTATGTCAATTTAAACTATGCGGGCAATCAGGCTCAACTGGAATACCTGCTGCCTCTTTCCGAGATGATTATCGATTTTTTCGACCGGTTGAAATCAGCCAGTCACGGTTTTGCCAGTCTGGATTATGAATTTTATGAACATCGGGAGGTAGATGCCGTCAAAATTGAAATATTACTCAACCGGACCCGCGCTGATGCTTTTTCCCAAATCGTTGTCCGGGAAAAATCTGTCATCTTAGCCAATAAAATGGTGGAAAAACTGAAAGAACATATTCCCAGACACCAGTTCCAAATCCCGATTCAGGCAACAATCGGCAGCAAAGTCGTAGCCAGAGCTGATATTTCCGCTTTCCGCAAAGATGTGACAGCAAAACTTTACGGAGGCGACCGGACGAGAAAAGACAAGCTTCTTAAAACCCAGAAAAAAGGCAAAAAGAAAATGAGAAGTTTGGGCAAAGTGGAAATCCCCCAGGAAGTCTTTCTGAAAGTCTATACTTAAAAGATTTCTTCTTTTTTCAGTCTCATGAAATGGATCCACTCGTCAAAAACTTCGACGATGGCTTTAAAAGGCATCTCAATAATGAAATCCAGGAAAAAAATGAGGAAATTAAATCTCTGCAGGACTTCGCCCGACAGCCACTGACCGACACGGATTATCGGCAGAAAAAAGAAGTCGCCGATAGTTGAGAACATGCCTTCCCTGGAGACAACCTGGTATTCCTGGGTAATCTGAATAACGCGGAAAGCAAAAAAAGTGACCAGGGTGACGAAAAAGATAAAAATTGCCTGGCTGACAACGGAAAAATGAAGAATGGACAGGACATAAATAATCGAGCCGAAACTTAAAAGCCAGGTAAAACCGTAGAAAAGTGTAAAGAGGCTGGTAAATATTATACTTCGGCTTTTGGAAGCCTTGCCGATTATAATTCCGGATTCGACAGCTGCCGGTGTGTCCGGGTCATTATCAATGATGCCTTTTATTAACTGATATATGCGCCGGGTATTATCATCTCCGGGCACGGAAACAGTCAGAATAATCAGAGTCATCAGAATCGGCGGGAAAATGACGTTTATGGCAATTGGAAGATAAGAGAGTGATTTCAAAATATATAAATCATAAGGAATTTCCAGAAGCAAAGCGATGACAACTTTAGTCAGCAGGATATAGATAAAACTTCGCACAGCCGTTCTTTTAAGCCTGGATGAGCTTTCGTCATATCTTTTACGGCAGGCTTCATCAACCTTATATTTCAATTTGGCATCATCAGTCAGAATTTCCTCCAGGTTCGGGGTATTTTGTTGAAAAATATCGCGCAGGATCAGGAAGGGCGGAATTTGTTTTTTTATGGCATTTCTGACATTAAAGCCTAAAGGATGGTTAAGATCGCGTCCAATTCTCTGAAAGGCTTCGTAATAGCGGGGCAGTACTTTTTCGGCTGACTGCCAGGTGATGCGGTTTATCTCCGGAATCTGAAGTTTCAGAAGATGATATGTGATAAGAGGATCGTCATTGTGGGCAAAAGTTCTTTCGACAGCGATATAAACCTGGATATCTTTTTCTGAATTGTCCCCGTTAAAAGGTTTAACATAGGGCTTCAAAATTTGGAAAACATAGTTAGTAAAAGCTTCAAGCCGGTAAGGAGGATTGAGATTTTCTTCAATTTCGCAGGATATAATTTGCAGGGTGAAATCAGCTATTTTTTCCTGCTCACGCTTGCCGCGTCCGGCGGAAATCTCATTTCTTAAAAAAAAGTATTTATCAATAATAGTCTGTATTTCGCCGATTTTCTCTTCGCCGATAGTGTTATTTTCATAATATCTGGCCCATAAAAGTTCCTTGATCAGAGGTTCGGCGATATCCCGGCCGTTTTCGTTTAAGATCATCCTTCTTTTAAGCATTCTCTCAACAGCCGCTCTTCTAATCAGATGCTCTTCCCTGAATTCCACCGCATTGCGCATTTTTTCATAGAGAAAAGCGGCAAAAGAAACTGTCTGGGAGACGGAGATTTTAACCACAGATTGAGAATGCTGAACAGGCGGAGTTTTCCAGCCTTTAATTAAAGCTTTAGTGTATTTTGAGATAGGAATGAAAAGACCGGACGGTTTAGAAAAAGCCGGTGAAGATAGGTCGTGAGACTCTACGGACGGGTTATTCTCATGAGCCGTTTGTTCCTCTGGATAGGTTTGCTGATTACTACTGGCCATTTTTTATTTTGAACGAAAAATGTGGGTGACCGACGGGATTTGAACCCGCAACATTCGCCTCCACAGGGCGATGCTCTGCCGTTGAGCTACGGTCACCGTCTTATCATCATTATATCCTATCCCAGGTTTTAAATGAAGTTAACGCAAATTCAATATTTTAGCTATATAAGCTTTAGGATTTGACGAAATGGGAAAATAGCATAGCGGAATAGCTGAAAGAGTGAAGTTGTTTGAGGATTTGATTTTTGGATTGTCGGTGTCGGTTCTTCCAAATTAAATAAGGGCTCTCCGCGAATTTTTAAAAGTGAGCGGTATGTGTCAAAGTGGGTATAGAATTTATCAGAATTCAGTTTCTGCCAGGAAAAACTGACGAAAGGGAAAGATTGGTAATTGAGAACAAAAGGGGTGATGGCAGCAATCCGTTCATCGGTCCATATAGATCCAGCCGTTTCATTGATAAAATCGCTGATAGTTTCAGGAGAATATAAGTAATTGGCTCCGGCCTCATTATGAGGCCAGCCGGTTTCCGTGATAAAAATGGGCAAATTGCGCTCTATTCCCCAAGATTTTAAAAGATTTAATTCCCAAATAAAATTGCTGACAGTTCCCCGGCCGCGGTCGCTGGCTAAACCTAAAAAATGAGGATTGGGATAGGAATGGGAAGTCCAGCCGTCAATTGCCTCAAAAACAGATTTTTTATGACCGGCCATCGCTTTCAAATAGGCAGCCTCATCCATAGTATCCCCAGTATTGGCAGCTGAAGCATCAAAACCGGCCGGCAGGATAAAGAAATCTTCTGATTTATTACTTAAAGCGGAAATAAATTTGTCCAGGATATCAGCATAAGCTGTCGGATCAAGCTCACCTCCCCATTCCTTACGGTGATTCGGCTCATTGAAGATGATGACATAGCGGTTTTTGATCGGCCAATTGAGGGAGTCCAGGAAATCTGCCCAAATTTCAGCCTGGTTTTCCTCAGGTTTTGTCCAGGTATCGCCTTCCAGCTCTGTTGCCAGCCGGATAAGAGGAATCAAATGCAACCTTCTCATTTCGTTGAAGGCTGTCTGCCATTTTTCCTGTTTTCTTTCATTTTCCGGAATCACTAACGTCACATAACCCCAATCTCCTCCGGATGAATTGACCAGAGCCGCGGCTGACATCAAATCATTTTCATCAATGATATGGATGCCGTATTTATTATTTACCCTTGACAGCGGATCGTAGAAGGCAGGTACGGGTGTGGCTGAAATTGTGAATAAAAATAAGAGTGCTAAAGACAGTCGTATCATATGAGAATTCCTATTTTATCAACTATATAAATAAACTTGCAACGCTAGCGGTATCTTGTAAAATATGAAAAGACCTTCGGGGACTAGCTCAGTTGGTAGAGCGCACGGTTTGGGACCGTGAGGCCGTGAGTTCGAATCTCTCGTCCCCGACCAAGTCGAATTTTTGGCGGCGTCCGCCTCCGCCGCCAAAAAATTATACGGTTCCTGCCAGCTAAAACGCACTTTTTTATCGTCTATTTTAAATTTTTCTTTTCTTTCCTCTGTTTTCAATGTACTGTTTTTCGCTCTCGCAGTCTTGTTGTTTTTCATCAGCTTACTTGTCGCTTTATAAAACTGATAAATAATCCGTAACTGTTGGAACAATTACTGTGTGGAACATTTCTGCGATATCCTCGAGAAAGTATGGTTCATCATAATAATCACTATTTGAGACAACATAAAAACCAAAAAATGGTTTCTTAAATATAAAGCAAGAATGTGCGATAGCATACGATTCCATATCAGCAACCCATCTTTTATGAGATGAGTTTTTAGGAATATGTGTGGTAGCGACATTTGACATATATTTTTTTTCAAAAAACCACATGTTACTGCTACCGATATATGCAGATGAATATTTAACCTTTTTACTTTTTAACAACTCTTCATATTTTTGCGAAAGTCCTTTATCGGGGACAAAAAAATATGGATTATTACCTAAATTCTCCATATTCACTTGGTATGGTAAATCTCCGAAAACCGATTGCCAGAGAGAAGCATTGGAGGTTGCAGAATTATCCGTACAGGATCGGGTAATCCATGAAGCGCTATGAAAATAACCAGAAGGGAGAATAATATCTCCCTTATAGATTCCTGCCGAATTTCCGCCTACACATCCAATCTTAAATACATAATGAGGATTGAATTTTTGAATTGCTGCTACAGTGGCAACTGAGGCGTTCAGGTCACCAACAAATGTATTTACTACCCCAATAGAAATATACTTACTATCTTTTATCCAAATGCCAACGAAAAATGGGTATTGTCCTAGTAATTTTGAATCCTCTGTACATTTTAGATCCTTTAATAAGTCCATTATTTCTTTTTCCATCGCTCCAACAAAAAGAATTTTGATTGTGTCAGTCATACTTTTTTGGGATATATTTTGGTCTTGTATGTAAATTTTCTTTCTACTAAAATTATATCAGTTTTTGCTTGAATCGCAAAAGTTTTTTGAGCGATAGGGCGAGGAGTAGAAAGTTGGGTGCGGCGAGTGCCGTCACCCACTCGCCACAGCTACCGCTTGGACTGAAAAAAAGGTTCGAACTTTTTTGAGGAGCGCCAACCAAAATTTTGTAAAAATGAATAAACACCTCCTGCCGCTTTTTCTTTTAATATTGATTGCCAGCGGATTTTTGATTTTTAAATTATTCTATAAACCATCTATAATTTCCCGGGCGATAATCAACGGACAGACATTTAAACTTCTCATTGCCGATACACCTCAATTAAGAAACCGGGGTCTGTCATACAGAGATAGCCTGAGCCGGGATAGCGGAATGCTCTTTATTTTCGAAAAAAAGGACTTTTACAGTTTCTGGATGAATGAAATGAAGTTTCCTTTGGATTTTTTATGGATTAATGATGAAACTATTGTTGATTTGGATGAGAATATTCAAGTGTATACAGACGGTGGAATAACGACCGTCGAATCGTCAGAATCTGTCAATAAAGTGCTTGAATTTAACTCTGGTATAATCAAAGAATACGCTATAAAAAAAGGAGATAAAATTACTTTTAAATAATAATTTATGGATTATGACAGCGGGTCAAGTAATGAAAAATTAAGCCAAAGGCTCGTTCATGTATTGGAAGATATTTGGCCGTTAATGTACCGGGCTGTCAACGGATTGGTTTTCGGTTTCTTTCAATTTCTGAAATTCATTATAAGCGGATTGTGGCCGGGGAAGTAAATTGATATAATCGTACTCCATTTAAGCGGCGGTAGTTCAGCGGTAGAATGTCTCCTTGCCAAGGAGAAGGTCGAGGGTTCAAATCCCTTCCGCCGCTCTATAAAAAAGCCCTGATGCTGGAATCGGTAGACAGGCACGCTTCAGGAGCGTGTGCTTTCACGAGCGTGGGGGTTCAACTCCCTCTCAGGGCACCGCTCAAAGCTTTTCCATAAGCCGGGATGCTGGAATTGGTAGACAGGCACGCTTGAGGTGCGTGTGTCGCAAGACGTGGAGGTTCAAGTCCTCTTCCCGGCACTTTAACTTTCCTGATATAACCGGGGGTGTGCAATCAAAGTAATTCTTTAAGTTCTTGCGTGATTCTTTGCTTTAAAATATCCAGGCCCTGTCCCTTTACAGAGGAAACAAAGCAGGTCTTTTCTTCAGGATATTTATTTTTAAAAATTTTTATGATTTCCAAAGAGACTTTGTCTGTTTTGTTGAAAACATTAATTTGCCTTCTATTTTCCAATTTAAGATCCTGCCGAAGAATGTCTTCAACCACTTTGATTTTACTGTCGATATATTGATCAGAAATATCGATGACATGAAGAATGAGGTCAGAATTCAATGACTCCATTAAAGTTGATTTGAAGGAATCAAAAAGCAATGGAGGGAGCTGGCTGATAAAACCGATGGTATCGGATAATAAAACGGGATGATTAATTTCTGGCAGGTACAGTCTGCCTAAAGAACTGTCGAGTGTGGCGAACAGTTTATCCTCCACCAGTTTATTTTTCCCGGTCAAGGCGTTATAAAGGCTGGTTTTGCCGGAATTGGTGTAACCGACCAGGGAAACAGATAAAGTCCCAGATTTTTTTCTTTTACCGATGTGCGTTTCATGGTCCTTCACAATTTTGGCCAATTTTCCTTTGATCAGGCGGATTTCGTTGCGCCAATGGCGTTTCATGATTTCCGTATTGGTTTCCCCGATTCCGCGGGTGCCGATACCCCCTCCCTGGCGGGATAAAACATAGCCCATGCCGTAAATGCGCGGCCCCATATGCCTGAAGCTGGCCAGCTTTATTTGCAGTTTGGATTCGGCGGTATCCGCATGTAAATCGAAAATGTGCAGAATTAAACCGACCTTGTCCCAGACTTTAATCTGCAGATTTCCCCTCTGCCAGATTTTTTCCAGGGTATACAATTGGCCGCTTTTTAAAATATCATTTAAAACAACGACCTCGATCTTTTCCGCCGCCACTTTTTCTGCAATTTCCTGGGCTTTGCCGCTGCCTACATATGTCACCCGGCTGGGTTGAAAGCCTCTTTGGATACTGACGGCAACCGTTTCCCCTCCGTATGTTTTAACCAGCGAGTCCAATTCCTCCAGATGGGGCATAATTCGGTCATCGGAAAATCCTTTGGGAAAAAATCCGACCAGTAAAAACCGTTTATTCAAATTGTGTTCAAACATAAGGCTCGGGGTAATTATAACCTATTGGCTTTTTTCCCAGACAGTGATAAGCGGATTTAAGTTGAAGTTGTAAATTTTATATATTTCAGGATTTCCCGAGTATGAAACCAGAAAGTAACCGTCTTGGGTTTGGGCTTGAAGCTGGCTGCTAAAATCCGAACCTGTAATATTAACCGTCCAGTCATGCCTGCTTTTTCTAAAACTGTCCTTTTCGTTAGTGTCTGCGAAACCGTCAGCTGTCAGAGGCATCAGCTTGTCCAATATGCCATTGATATCTTCACTTTTTAAATCTGTTGTTTTATTTCCATAAATCAGCTGCCATTTATTGTCAGCATTTTTCCTGAGGATAAAACTCTTTTGGCCGGAAATTTTAATTTCCGTTAATTTATGGCTGTCCAGATTGGCTACGGTTTTATCACGCCAATAAGAAACTTGAGTATTTAGTTTATCAGGCAGATCCCCTGAAGCGACATAAACCCTATCGGAATCTTCCAGACGGAAATAATAACCGTTTTCCAGCGGAGCCTTTTTGCCGGTCACCAGCGACAGATTTTTCTCCGGCCCTTTCAGGGAAAGATTTGTCCCTGAGGCTGTTGACAGCGAGTATTCTTCCTGATTGAGAGTATTCTCCGAAACGGTATATTTAACTTCAGTATTTTGCAGGCTGTTGATAAGATCTTTGATTTTGCCCTCATCACTCTTAAAACCTGCAATTTTCCATTTGCCTTCCTGTTTAAGAAGGACGGCGCTTTGGCTGCCCTGTTTTATGGTAATTTGCGACGTATTTCCGCTATGCCAAGCGGAAAAATCAACCACAGGTTTCGCTTTGGGCTTTGGCAGCTTTTCTGCTATTTTTGGCCACCAGGAAATGGCCATAAGCACAATAAATATAGAAAGAAGAAAAACTATATTTCTTTTAGTCATGGAAATTTTCGATGTTTCAATTTTCGCCGTTTTATTATCCGCCAACTTCCGTAAAGGAAAGGAATAACGCCAGAAAGAGCAATATTGCCGTATTTGACTGCTGCTGCCTGGCTATCATCAGTAAAAAGCAATTTACCGGTTTTCTTTTTTTTGACGGCAATGGTTGCTAAATTTTCGTCACGAGACAGCCAGCTTAAAGTTTCCAGAGCGAAATTCAGATTATCGGCTGAATTTTGTAGAAAATTATCGGATAAATAGTCGCTGTCACCTACAACAATAATCCGGCCGCTTGTGTTACCCTCCCTGGGACCTAAGGCTATAGCTACAATCTGTTTAGAAAGGTTTGTACTGTCAAACTGGGTTTGATCGGGACCGATTGAAATTTCTCCGGTCTTAAGGCCTGCATAGGCAGATGTTGTTAAAAGTTCCTCAACATTATATTTAGATGTTTTAAGTTTGTCCTTATCAAATGTCAGGGAATTAACCCAAGGCAGGATGACGAAATTAATTTTGCCTGACAGATTCCGTGTCTGGGAAGGTGGAAGAGCCCTTATCCAGTAAGGATAGGGCAGCAGGTAATTTACCGGCCCGCCCTGTCCGAAATTGATAAGTTCATTCGATTTAAGATCATAGACCAGGTTTTTATTGACAGAAACTCCAAAATTTGCCAAGAGATCATTTATATTATTGTCATTAAGGGAAGCGGACATCAACTGGGTTGAAATGCTGTAACTGTCCGCTAGAATTAATAGGTTGCCGCCTTTCTCTAAAAATTCCCTTAAGTTTTTGAGCTGGATCTCATCATATTTTCCCGTCGGTCCCGCCAGGACGGTAATAGCGCTGCCGGTGGCGATTTCATTGCCGCTTGAAACATCGTATAATTTTACCAGTTCGCTATTTAGCAAACGGAAATCATTTTCCGCAGTTTTTGCCGCACCTGCCGCAAGAAAGGTAATTCTCTTTTTTTCTTTGGCCGTCAGTTTATGAATCAGGGTAATTAACTGATATTCCAAATCACTGCTGTCCTCCACAAAGGGAATGACTTCACTTTTGCCTGCATAATCAAGAGCGATGCCCAGAAAGCCTGTTTTAACCTGAAATTCCTCACGTCCGACGACATTAAACTGGACTTGCTGGATGCCTTTTCGGCCTGCCTCCTGGCTCTCAGTTTCTGAAATTACGGGATCTTTCAGAAAATAATTTATGTTTTTGCCTCCCCTAATTTTAATATCATGGAGGATGTCTTTTGTTTCCCGTAAAATAGGACTGTATTGGGGAGGCAGATTAGTTGAAGCATAAAGGTTGACAGTGACGATATCGGGCAGATTTTCCAGAATTTTAACAGAGCCGGATGAAAGGGTATAAATGCGTCCGGAGGTCAGATCAATACGCCCGGGTATTCTGTCTCCCAAGAGGCTCACCATCAAAAAAATCCCGCTAAGAAGTATGATTCCTATTTGATAAGACCGGTAGTGGTATCTTAAATTGCCGTATTTCCGCTTCATTAACTGCAGGAAACTTAAACTTAAGAAAATCAGAATAAAGGAGGCAAAATAGAGTAAATCCCTGATATCGACCACTCCTCTGGAGAGGGACTCAAGATGCGTCAGTAGTGACAATTTTTCTAAAAAGGGAACAATGGAGTTCGGCAAATTGGCGGTGATAAGTTCAGTACCGATAACCAATGACAGGAAAGAAGCCAATACAGTCAAGAGCAGGGACGCAATTTGACTTGTAAACAGTGAAGAAATAAAAATGCCCAGAGCAATCAGCGAGGCTGAAAATAAAATGCTCGAAAGAAGCTGTCCCGCAAATATCCCGAAGTCAAAAGGGCCAAATAAACTGAAAGAGACGGCTATCGGTAAGGCAAAAATGAGAGCAGCAGTAATAAAAATTAAGGAAGAAAGCCATTTAGCCACAAGCACTTCTGAATCCCTGACAGGTTGAGTTAACAGCATTTCCAAAGTTCCGTCATCCTGCTCCTTGCTGATTGAACCCATGGTGACAGCCGGGGAAAGAATCAGCATAACCCAGGGTAGATAATCATAAAGGATTCTCAGCGATGACTCTCCGACCAAAAGAGCGTTTCTGAAAAAAAGAAACTGCCATAAAATCAGAAAAACAATTAAAACTATATAAGATGAAGGGTTATTAAAAAGAATCCTCAATTCCTTTTTCACTAAAGCTGGGATATTTAGAAATGTCATATTCTTTAATTTTCAAGAGTCAGTTTTTGGAAAACCTCTTCCAAATTTTCATGCTCTTCATTTAATTTCCAGATGATCCATTTATTTTCTGCGGCCAATTTGGAAATTAAAGGGGGCAGTGTTTTCTTCTTTCCCTGCAAACGCAGGCTGATCCTGTCAGTCTGTTTTTTAGTTACCTTCATGTCGGTAATTTCCTTGATGGTTTTTAATTTAGTTAAAACATTTCTTCCTTCCAGAGTTACCAAAAAACTGTTTTTAATTCCGCTGGTCTTTATAAGTTTGTCAGGGGTGCCATCAGCTACCAGACGGCCGTTATTGATGATGATTAAACGGCTGCAGACAGCCTCTACTTCCTGCATGACATGGGTACTCAAAAGTACCGTATGGCCTTTTGCCAATTTCCTGATTAAATTACGGACTTCGGTCCTTTGATTCGGATCCAAGCCTTCGGTCGGTTCATCCATGATCAAAACTGCCGGCCGATGCAAAAGAGCCATAGCCATCCCCACTCTTTGGCGGAAGCCTTTTGACAGTTCCTGTATGGGATAATAATAAACTTCATTGATGCCCGTTGAATTTACGGCAAATTCAATTCCTTCCTTGCGCCGACTTCCCTTTAGATCTCTGATATTGGCAATAAAATCAAAGAGCTCGGAAACAAGCATATCTTTATAGATGGGATTATTCTCAGGCATATAGCCTATAATTTTTTGGGCCTCAAGGGGATTTAGCAAAATATCAAAATCACCTATTTTAATCAAGCCGCTATCGGCAGAGAGGAAACCCGTCAGCATACGCATGGTTGTAGTCTTTCCGGCGCCGTTTGGCCCGAGGAGCCCGACGATTTCGCCTTTGCCGATTGAGAAGGATAGATCAGCCACCGCCTTTGTTTCGCCGAAAGATTTAGAGATATTCGAAACAGTTATCATAAAGAAGTATTTATTTTATATATCAAGTTTTATGTATTTTTTCAATAGACTCGCCTACCCAGTCAAAATTTCATATAATATGAGCGTCTATGACAGGCTACCAGTCATTATTCCGTCAAAAATCTAAAGGAAAAACATCGCGGCAGAAATTTCTGGCAGGCGCGGTCATTCTGACGGCTGTTTTATGCGGCTTTATTACGGTCAAAACCCTTTTTATCAAAAAGGAAGCTGCCGTAACTTTACCTCAAGTTATATCTGAAACTCAACAGCGCCAAGGCGGGATATCAGCTGACGTAAAAACCTTAGGTTTGCTGCTGTTAGGTTATGGTGGGGCAGGACATGAAGGAGGTAACCTGACGGATGTTCTGCAAGTTATTTTTATTGATTTTGCTAAAGCCAGAATCGCTTTAATTTCCATTCCCCGTGATTTATGGGTGACTCTTCCCAATGGTAAAAGCACTAAAATTAACGGCGCTTTTTCTTCATTCGGAAAAGAAGGATCGGCATCTTTAAAGCAGTTTATAAGCAAAATCAGCGGATTAAAGATTGATTATTACGCAGGAATGGATTTTGTCGGCTTCGAACGCACAGTCGGCATCAATCTGAAAGGAATTGAGGTCGATGTCGCTGAAACACTGGATGATCCATGGTATCCTATCCGCGGTAATGAACTGGAAACCTGCGGCATGACACCTCAGGAGGTGGCAGAAGTATCAGCTAAATATTCAGGCTTTGAACTGGAGAGGCAATTTCCCTGCCGCTATAAACATCTCTTGTTTGAAAAAGGAAAAGTAGTCATGCAGGGCGGTGAAGCTTTAGCTTATGTCCGCTCACGCCACGGTTCTTCGGCCGGTGATATCTCCAGGGGTAAAAGACAGCAGGAAGTTCTCTTGGCTCTCAGAAAAAAAATTTTAAGTATTGAATCATTGGATAATCTGCCCTCTTTTTTTAGTGATTTATCAAAAAATATCACTACCGATCTGGATAGCGAAGTGATTAAATTTTTAATTCCGGCAATTCAAAATGCCAAAGATTTTGAGGTAGTCAGGATCAATCTGTCGACGGAAAACGTTTTAAAAGCGGATTCAACCTCTGGCGGTGGGGCAATCCTGATTCCTAAAGAAGGGCCAAACCGCTGGTTAGACGTCCAAAAATTCCTTAAAGAAGAAATAAATAAGTGATTATTCTTGAGCGGTGGAAGGGATTTGTTAAACTGACAGTTGCTGAACGTTAGTGAAGCCTACTGTCAGATAATCCCGATGCTTCATCGGGAAACCCTGTCTAAAATAAAATTATACTGCCTTTTAGGAATCTGAGCTGGAGACGATACTCAGCTCGAACCTCTTCCCACACTGGTTATTTTCAAAGCTCTATGATTATATTACTCCTGAACTATTTTTAAAACTTAGTCTACTCAAAGACAGGATGGGTATTAAGAGTTTTAGGAATTATTAAAGGCCTACTTCTTCACTCACTCTTGGTAATCCCATTATGGCTTCCCTAGCTGCTTTTGGATCAGTTCCCTGATAGACAATGGTAATTGACTCATCTGCAATTTGTCGCCAATTATCTACCAGACTTTTCCTAAGATCAATTATCTGTTCTTCTGTACCTTCAAGCACTTCAATATCTGCGAATTGATCACTTCCTTCTCCACCTCTATATGCAATTATTTCTACAGGACTCATATTATGTTGTTTTATGTAATTTTATGTTTATTTCTGTCACTTTAGGAGCGGCGGAAGGGATTTGAACCCTCGACCTCCCCGCCTTTGGCGGGGCATTCTACCGCTGAACACTTGAGCGGCGGAAGGGATTTGAACCCTCGACCTTCTCCTTGGAAGGGAGACATTCTACCGCTGAACTACCGCCGCAACGTAAGTCCCGATTTAATCGGGACAACTTTGCTGGGACGTTTATTTTCGAAGAAAATATTACGTCCCGCATTAAGGTTGTGTGCCGAGGGTCGGAGTCGAACCGACATCACGTGTTTTTCAGACACGCGCCGTGACCACCTTGGCTACCTCGGCAATGACTTATACAGTATTTTGTATAATACTTCGTGTCCTCTGCCGGATTTATAAAATTTTTCTCTTTTCAATGCTTCTTCCTTTGTTAGAAGTGCTTCGTAATATATTAATGTAAACGGTTTTCTCGATTTCGTTGAGAAATTCTTACCCTCATTGTGTTCTCTAAATCT